>NZ_QUEL01000007.1:0-132757 GCF_003478145.1 Clostridium sp. AF29-8BH
TGAATAATTTTCGAGCCGAGCCGACATAACCGGTGTAGCCTTCACGCAGTGAAGCTGTTGGAATAAATGCGACTTTCTTATTTTCAATTTCTTCCTTTATCAGACTTCCTACACTTGAAAAGTGCGAACATAAAAATAGTTTCATCAATATTCTCCTTTATAAATCCCGACTTGTTACTCACATTATATCATATTTTTTCTTCAGTTACATCCACCAAATTTTAGTACACTGCCATTCGGCTTGCTTCTGTAACCGACATCCGTTTAATCTTCTCCTGCATTGTTTCCTTTGTATCTTCATTGATTTCTATACGGATTTCCCTTATGTTTTGATTAAGAATACCCTCTCAATGTATGAAAGGCCGGTTCAATTATATGTGTCTATTTTAATTCTGGAAACAGTTTCTCCAATTCTTCATGAAATGTCCCATTCCTTAATGGTTTGCCGCAGCGTCTCGATGGTCTGCGTTTTCTGCTCATTGATGTTCCGGTTTACAGCCTGCATTTCTTCCTCGGTTGTAGTAGATTCCTGCCAGCCTCTGTTCACGATCATTTTTCTGGATCTTCTGTTGGTTCTGGAAGTCTCCGGCTGCTTTTCCTATAACGGTATGGGTTTCCGTCTGAAACTTCCGTTCCGGATTTTTCTTTGTGGATACAGAAAGCTCTTTTCCATTAATAGAACCGTTTATAACAACATATCTTTCACGCATTTACTCCGATAGTCACTCGGCGATATTTTGTATCTTTCTTTAAATGTTCGGTTAAACGTTCTTTGACTTTCAAATCCACTATCCAGTAGGAATCCGAATCACCAATGCTCAGATTTTACTTGAAACAACAACTTATTCCATCAATGAGATTTCTAAGATTGTCGGGTATGATAACCAGCTTTATTTCAGCCGACTCTTCCACAAGCTAAAAGGATATTCACCTAGAGAATACCAAAAGATAAGAAATAAGTTCTGAAAACCATAATATTATAAGAATCCAATTTATGTGAACTACTCGGTAACTAAGTTACCAGAGCATCTGAAATCTGGCGGGATACCGCCTTTTTTCAGGGTGCGTCCATGACACCACTACTGCTTACCTTTCGGCTATACAGCTACTTTTATTATTTCTGGATTCTTTAGTCCGGTTACGGACAGTTCTTTCTGTTTTCCGGATACGGAAAGATATTTACGCAGGATATTAAATGCTCCTACTGCATCCGCATTATTTTTTACTTTTAGGGCATTTCCAGAGCACTCGGTAACATGGATTATTTAAATAATGTGACATAGGACGCAATTTCCTATGAAACAAAAAGAGAGATGCCGTAAAGGTATCTCTCCCAAAATCATTACTTCTGATGACTGATAACCCATTGTAATATAGTCTCAAATCTTATTTTTCCCGCAGCTAAATCAAGACTTCCTCCCGCCGTTTCGATCAATCTAAATTGACATAGTAATAAAATTATATTCCGTTCATTTTCTTTCTTTCCAGTTTACCCCAGTTCAGTTTGTTCTTCTTGTATCCCACAAATGCAGTCACACGGACAAATGCCAGATAAAAGCGGAGAAAAGTTGTTTCAAAAAAACAAGCAGTAATAGCAAGGCTCAGTTCTCGAAAAGAAAGCCTCTGGTCAATGGTATAGATTCTTGAAAAATATGCAGTTAATGTGAGTAAAATACCATACAGGGCATAGCAGGCAAGAAATACCAGCATAAATTTCACATTTAGCATATCCATCATCACAGATAAAACCATTGTAAGTATACCAAAAAGTTCAATAAATGGTGACAATAATTCGTAAAACAGAAAATAAATATAGGATAAAAGTCCTACAGCTCCGTACCGTGGGTTTGCCAGCATTTTACGGTGTCCCCACATACACTGGAACAATCCTCTCTGCCATCTTTTCCGCTGCTTGCCCAATTCACTTAATTTTTCCGGTGTTTGCGACCAGCAGATGGCATCCTGTGCAAAATCAATCTTATATGGCTTACGATTCATGCGGCTGAATTCATGAAGTCTGACTACCAGTTCCATATCCTCGCCCATTGTACTGCTGTCATATCCGCCTACGGCAATCACTGTTTTTTTCTCAAATAATCCAAAAGCTCCGGATATGATCATGTTTGCATTGATTTTATCCAACAGGATACGTGCTGCCAGAAAAGAACGGTCATATTCCAGGGATTGCATTCTTGCTATTATATTTCTAGGCAGCCTATATTTTATCACATGACCTTTTTTTATGACAACACCATTGGCTGGACGGACACTTCCACCAACGGCTATTACATTTTCGTCCTCCAGAACCGGACGAACGATTTTCTCCAGTGAATCATGCTGTAAAATAGAGTCCGCATCCATACAGATAAACCAAGGATACCTGGCTGCATTGATTCCGGCATTTAGGCTGTCTGCTTTTCCGCCGTTCTTCTTACGGATCAAAGTAATGGGTACTTTCTGGTTCGGGCATTCATAAACATCTTCCTCGGGCTGACATTGGATTAGATGACGGATCGGGCGCGCCACTCGCTCCATATGAAATGCATCAATCAGGATCTGAGATGTTTTGTCTTTAGAACCATCATCTATCACTATAATTTCATATAGTTTATAATCCAGGTTGAGAAGTGAAGTAACTGTGTCCTTCACCGTGATCTCCTCATTATAAGCCGGAACAAGAATGGAAACCGGTATGTAATAGCTTTGCCACAGTTTATTGTGCAGCTGTTCAAGGTGGTATGATTTGTACAGTTCAATTGCTCCTGCTACAACCGACAAAAACAAAAAGCTGGAATATCCAATCAGATATATAATAAAAAACAGATTGACACATTCCAGAAAAAAACGAAATGCATCGGTCATAAACCCGCCCTCCTTTGTGCTTTTGCTGCATCTAACTGGTACTCTAACATTTCTTTTGCATAGCGGTCATTTCCCTGTAAAATATCAGCTAATGCGTCCCTATCTGTATTCAGAACTGCAAGGCTTTTTGCAGCATTATGACGGACATACCAGTTTTTACTGGAAATCTCTTTTTTCAAAATTTCCAGTGTCTGCGGTCCGGGATACATAGCAAGAGCGGAAATACAGGCATTCTGCAATTCCCAGACCCCTTCCTTTTCTTCTTTGGCGTGATGAAGCAAAAAAGAAACACTTCGTTCATCCTGATATCTGCCAAAATAGCGGACACATGCGATCTGAATTTCCCTATCCTGGCTTGTTTCCAACATAGACAGCATTTCATCCTTCCAGTTTGACGATGCATATCGAATATAATCCAACAGGTTTACCTGCATCCTTGGATGAAATTCACTCAATTTTTTCCAAAGGAGTGGTATCAGTTCTTCTTTTTTATCGAAGGAAAGAAGTCCATCTACAAGTATTTTTTTATGCGGAAGCAGCTGCTCATTTGCATTCAGGAATTCCAATGCCTGCATAACTGCGTGTATATCTTCTGAACTGTATAACGCCCGCAAAGCATTCTCTCTGCAATAGAGACTTTTATTTCTAAGCAGGTCAAAAAGAAATGGGAAAACAATTTCCTTAGCCTGGAATTTCGTCATATGAAATATGGCAAATACATAAGCCAAGCAGGCCTTTTCCATATCCGATTTTCTTTTATAAACCGGTATCAGTTCTTCCATCAGCCGACTTACAGATGCTATTCCCTGCTGGAATTGTTCCGGCATACGGTTTTCAACTTTATATAATGCTTCACTGAACGTCAGAAGTCTACTGGTTGACTGAAGCTCTTTAACCAGCCTTTTTTCCTGCTTTTTATTTTCCGTTATATTATCTAAAAACAGCTGTCTGTATTCTTCGCAATATCGTTGTTCCCTCCTTTTCAGAACACAGGAACGATATCTTGAAATTATCTCTGTGAAGCAGTTAAACAGAATAATCCCCACACAGACAATAAAATAAAAAACAATCACAAATTGTGCTATCATTCGTGTTCCTTTCCTGTCCAGTATGTCTTCAGAACCTGGTATGCTTCTTTTAATCTTTCATGGTAAGATACTGTATTTTCCCATCCTTTCAGTTTAAGCCGTCCCATCTCGATAGTATTTCCTTCTCTGCCAAGACCTATAAACATCTCTTTGATCCCCACTGCTTCAATGCCATAATTTCCGTCATAATAATCATCATGAATCTGCATTCGGGACGGATCAGAAAAATTCAGCAGCTGCCATGGGATTCTAATTTCCACATCATCTCCGTTACAGATAAAATCTGCCCTGGAATCATAAGCAGATGCAGATGGATTTCCATTACCATAATACAGCTTTCCACTTTCAAAGGTTCTTAACGGTGTGGCAACATCCTGATACTGACCAATAACATCCCGTAATACCATGCAGATATTTTCGAATACAGCGCTATCCCGAGCCGGTGGATCAATATAAGAATCTTCTCCTGTAATATCTTCCTCATAATTGGCATGAATGGGATTATACCGATCCTGAACCAACAGACGAGTATTATCTTTTCCATTTAAGATCAGTACAAAATCTGTAGGTCTTTCAAATTCTGCTGTACAATTTTCCATACGGGTACTGCCTGTTTTAGGGGTCGTATCAACCGGAACATACAGCGTGTCATTTTCCAGATCAAAGCCCTTTTTATGGAGATATAAATAAACATCGGAGGCATCATACTTCACACTGATGAAAGAGCCGTCTTCATATTGGATCACCATATCTTTATCCGTCCATTCGGAAGTATCCCCGTCCACGTAACAAACACTTTCTTTTTCCCCACAGTCAAATGCCAGCAAGCCAAAATGCTGGTCATTTGTCTGAGCATCTTCCCAGTAAATATTACGGCTTAAATCTACAGCATACATGGTATTCCAGGTATGCTTGAACCATTCATCCTGCCAGGAATAGACACAGCCTCCGGAAAGTCCGGCAGCCATAATGTCTTCATAACAATCTACCAGAATCTTTCCCTGTTCTTTTTCAGAATAGTATCCAAGTCCTCTGCTGGTCACCTGATTCTCCTGAATCTCACCTCGTCCTGTGGCTGCACCAAATTCAACAGCCAAAACCGGCATTGTATGATGTTCGTTTAAAAGTCTTAAATATGCCCGATAAGTATTCCGTTTTCCGTCAGGAGTGATACAGTCACTAAAGTCAATCTTTTTATCAGACAAGCTGTTCCATGTTGTGTATTCCATACAGGAAAGGTAATCCTGATCATATGGAGATGCACTGTAGCTGGCAAACTGACCTGATATAAATTTATCAGTTGCAGTTATATGTTCTGCGTCGATCCGGGCACATTTTCGGAAATATTCTGCAATCTCTTTAGGATAATCAAAGGGATCTGTTGCATTTCCACTGGAAAAGGAGAGCAGACGCTGCTCATCATATCTTGTTGATTCATAGTACAGCATCCTGTCACCTGTTTCTGCAAGCAGGGATTCAAAGGCAGAAGCATCTTTTGAAGCAGTAAGATAGGTTCCTTTATACGGTTCCATATCCGGATATTTCTCATCTGTATATGCAACGGTTGTATCTTCCCATCCATTTCCGATAATATATCCCAGCACCCATTTCGAGACATCGTGTAAATAAAGTCCTGTACTTGTATCTGCATCATTATTGATGATAAGTCGTTTTCCATGGATCACATCTACAGTGACCAGGCAATTATCCAGAAGCTTTCCTGCAAAGGAGTCGGCATATGCATCCACTCGGGAGTTCTGTATATAATCATTTACCCAGATTCCCTGAAGTAAATATAACGGCTCCTCATGTTGGGAATTGTATTCATAGAACGCTTTATAAAAAGACGGATTCTGGACAGAATAGACTCTCAGCGTATTTGCTCCTGCTTCCTGGATCAGCTGAAACCAGCGCAGATAGGTTTCTTTGGTGATCGCATAATCGGTAGACCATTCACCTGGAATACCGCTTCCCATGTCAATTCCTCTGACTTCAAATGGTTTCCACTTATCTTTGTCCTTTATAAGTATCTCTTTATTCTCAGTCCGGACAAATGTGTTTACATGATTGTCCCGGCCTGAGTCTACATAAAATCCGCCATAAAACACAGCTATAAATCCAATAAATACAAGCAGAATGATGGCAGATATACTGATAATAAATCGTTTCATATTTTAATCATTAACCTCATTATACTGCTTTACACGGGAGGATGCTGAATACTGACGCAGAGTCTCAATGTTTTCATCCAGCCATTTTCCTCTGTTTCGCAAGTAACCTTTTAATTGTCCTTCAGCGGCAGATCTGCTGTCAAGATTTCTCGATACCGGAACCAGAAGTCCCTTTGCCTGCTGTTCCACACTTCCCCATCGTGCATCGTTTCTTGCAAGAGCTGGTGCGATAAAATCAAGGGTTTCATCGATATAACGATAAAGTGATTCTTCACTTAACAGACCTTTTCGCAGGGAATGATATCGCTGGATGATCCGTTCAGTAAAATCCTCATCTTTAATAAGCATTTCAAACCATAATCGGTTGTTCAGGAAAAATCCTGTATAAGGAAGTTCCTCCTCGAAATAGTTATTGCAGGCATTATTAAAATCCCATACACACATACGATACAGATTGTCGGTTCCCTTATAAATATAAGTGGAATAGTTTCCGGCATCTGCATTACTGGAAAGCTCATTGATTATAAAGTAATCTACAAAGCTGTCTACATCTATCATAGAAGTGTAGCCATGTTTTTCCCTGTCATAATCATATGAATACAGAGTTTTTTCAAAATTTGAAAAATCCTGTCGGATTTCTTCTGTCAGTCTGGCATCCCTGTTCCTGTTTCCGGGATATTCTATCTGCAGCAGGAAGGGGGTTTTGTAGGTATACGTTGTAAAGCTGTTTAAAGCTTCTTCGCCCGCATGCTGATGATCCAGGCGAAGCAGGTATCCGGAAAATGTGCTGCGCTTGGCATTTACACGAAGTCCCAGCCTGGCGCCATCTTTTCCGCCGGTTATCATTTCAGTCATTACATATAGACCTTCATATTCACCATTAAGAATTACTTCGCAGAATCTTACATTTGGCGCATAAGACATCATTTCTCCGGCAAGATTGTAAAACATATAATTTCGTATGGCTGTTTTATCGAGCCAGGGACCGTATAATACCCATTCATGGTGCGCATCCATTCCCATAATGGAAAGCGAATTGTTTTCCCCTTTTTTATCTACAAGTCTGATGGCATAGCTTGGCTTATCAAACTTTCTTGAGGAATTACCTCTCATTCGTATACGGATTTCAGAAGAGACATCTGCCGTTTCATTTGCATGATGGTACTCTTTGCTGTCATTCCCAATTATATCCATCTGAGCAGCAATTGTAGTTTCCCCATCCGTAGCGCGTGTATAAATGCGGTTGTTTCCATCATCCTTAATGGGTCTTCCCGGGATTTCTATCCCATCTGTATCAATTTTGACAATCGGAAGATATGTACACAGACCGCCATCCGCAGGATCCGTACATGGTTCCTGGGGAATTTCCTGTTCATGCTGATGAATTCTCTCTGTTTTTCGGTAGTCCTTATAAGACAATGGCGCAAAAACGGCAATCAGGATAACCGCAAAGCAGCATATAAATCCTATTATTTTATATTTCATATCAGTTATAAATCTCATCGCTTTGAGCTACAATATTAACACTTTCGATTTGTCCAAGGTTATAGAAATCATCTGTTAAAGCCGGATACTGTTTCTGAACTTTCTCCAGTATTTTTCTGGATAATTCATAAATGTACTCAGCATTTTCCTCTGTCGTATTTTTTACCCGAAGAACGACACCAGTCCCAAAATAACGAAAGACCTGAGATTCTATATTTTCACAGCGGCTTCTTTTTGCACGGATGATCAAAAGCATACGGTTATCACTGCGAATCGCTCCCATGATAAGAAAAATAAGAAAAATAGCAGAACTGCCTACTGCAGCAACCAGATAATCTCCAACTCCACAGCATATTCCCACAATAATCGTCCAGAAAATATATACAGTATCTCTGGAATCTTTTATTGCAGTTCGAAAACGCACAATAGATAATGCACCGACCATACCAAGCGACAATGCAATATTGTTTCCTATGACAGTCATAACTGTTCCTGTCATAACCGTCAGAACGATCAGTGTTACTCCAAATTTTTTGCTGTAAATCGTTCCCTTATGTGAAATCACATATGAAATAAAAATAAACAGACCAATGACAGCACTTACCAGAATATGCATTATAATTTGCTGCCAGGTCATATCCCCCTGTTGGGCAAGCAGGTTATAAATCGTCTCTTTCATTTCCTTTCCTCCTAAAACCTGTAGTTACAGCCAATTTGTCTTGCCATACAATATTTGCTCACGGAAAGCTCGCTTTTCTGAACGGGCAGAAGCATATGCTTGATATAGCTTAACAAAAAGCCATTGTATTTTACTTCCAGCACTACAGCAAAAGGCGACATTACACTGTTTAACACCAGATTTCTATCAAACACATTAAAATTCACTTCATTAGCCCGTATTCTGGAATCAAAGGTTATTCGAATAGAGTTTTCTGGCGCGATAAATGCAAATCTGTCATATTCTACAACTGTTTTAGGACGGTATGCCCACATTTCCATAATTGAATAACATTCCTGTCCAAACTCACTGCCACTGTTTAAAAGTACAGAATAATCACCCTCAATGAGAGCCTGCGCTTCCTTTCTGGATAATCTTAATGACCGCTTTCGCTGATATGGTCCCTGCTTCTGCTTCATTTCAAACAGTGCAAAATCCGCATCAGGACTATATACCCGCAAACGAAACTTTCTTCTTAACTCCAGACCATCTTCTTTTTCCTGAAAATCCCGATTTGACAAAGAATCAAAGTACAAAGAACGTACCTGGTAACCATCTGGTCCATTATGTAAATCGGTATGAACCACATTTGACAGATAATTCCGGAGTTTTAAAGCTTCTGCCTGATTCAGCAGAAATTTCTTTTCTTCTCGCAGTACATCGCGCACAGTATTATTTCCTCCTGCTTTTGCTTTTTAGTAAATCCAACTCTATAGTATACATCCAAAAAATTCTTCTGTCTAGAATACAACTTCATACTATACAATGACCTCTCAGTTACTATTCAGGGGTTAGCTGGACTTGAGGAAACCGATGGTGTAGACTGATAACAGTCAAAGCCATCGGGTAAGCTCATCTGTATTTGTTTTCCATTTTGGGGAACATATCCAAAATACATTCCACTGACATTAACCCTTTTTGCGGATAACTGCTTTTGGAATTCTTGTAACCCACTTTATTCCACTATTTATGAAATTTCCAAAATGGAGCGATTTGAAAATGTACTTTATTCTGTTTCGAAATAAAGTACATTCTGAAATAAAGTGCATTTTGAAATTTTTGTACTTTATGCTATAATCCTTGTATCTAAGCCATTTATTAACCACTAACTATAAAGTACAAAATTTTTTACTTTTAAATTTTTCGATGAAAAAGGCTAATTTCGTACTTTATTAAAAAAGCAAAAAAGGCATCGTACAAAAATTTTAAAAGTTGAACACTTGAATTTCTCACAGTTTTCACAGAAAGGAAATGTTTATGATAAAAGGAACCTTATATGGCGTAGGAGTAGGTCCGGGCGATCCGCGGCTCATGACGTATCTGGCAGTTGACACGATTCAGAAGTGCCCGGTGATTGCGGTACCGGCGGATGGAAAGGAAAATGCAGTTTCCTATAAAATTGCCAGTGGGATCGTGGAAAATCTGGATGAAAAGGAATGCTTAAACCTCACTACTCCGATGACAAAAGATAAAGCTGTTTTAAATGCAGCATACCAGGCTGCCTCGGATCAGATTATAAAGCAGCTGGAACAGGGGAAGGATGTTGCCTGCCTCACGCTCGGAGATCCGACGATTTACAGTACCTATATTTATATCCATCGAATTGTAAAAGCACATGGTTATGCAACTGAAATCATCAATGGCATTCCGTCCTTCTGCGCGGTCAGCGCCAAGCTTCAGGACAGTCTTGTCGACCGCTCAGAACAGCTTCATATTATTCCGTCCACTTATGATATTGAGGCGGCGCTGGAACTTCCAGGTACCAAGGTTCTGATGAAAGCAGCTTCCAAGATGCCGCTTGTCAAGGCGACCCTGAAAGAAAAGCATATGACAGGTACCATGATCGAAAATTGCGGTATGCCAGAGGAGCATATTTATCATAAAATCGATGAAATTCCAGATCGGGCAAGTTATTATTCGATTATTGTCGTGAAGGAAGGGAACCATGATTGAATTAAAGCATCTGACAAAAAAATACGATCATTTTCTGGCGGTCGAGGATCTGAACCTGAAAATTGAGACAGGCGAGTTCTTTGGGCTTTTGGGACCGAATGGTGCCGGAAAAACGACCACCATCGGAATGCTCTCCACTCTCCTGCTTCCGACTTCGGGTGAAATCTGGATCAACGGAGAGCTGCTGACCCGTCAGAAAAATCAGCTGAAACAAAAACTCAGTGTCGTTACGCAGGAATACTCGATGCGTCAGGATATGACGATGAACGAGATTATGGAATATCAGGGACGTCTTTATTATATGCCGATCAAAAAGATTCGGGAGCGGTCAGAGGAATTGCTGGAATTCTGCGGGTTGATCGATTATCGGAAGAGAACCGTCCGAAAGCTTTCCGGAGGCATGAAGCGGAAGCTGATGGTCTGCCGGGCACTTTTAACAGAACCGGAAATCCTTCTTCTGGATGAACCGACTGCAGGGATGGATGCATTTGCCCGCCGTCAGATGTGGAATCTTCTGAAAAAGCTGAATCAGCAAAAGCTTACCATTCTTCTGACAACGCATTATATGGAGGAAGCAGAAACGCTTTGTGACCGTGTCGGCTTTATGTGCGGTGGACGTCTGGAGGAAACAGATGCTCCGGGGCATATGATAGAGACGCTGGGGCGGTATGCGGTTGATGAGACTTCACCAGATGGGCTGAAATCACACTATTTTCATGGAAAGGAGGAGGCAATTCAGTATTTGTCCGCGTCAGAACAGGAAACAGCGCTTCGCAGTACGACATTGGAAGATGTATTTCTGGAGACAATCGGGCAGCAGCTGGAATGCCGGTAAAAATGGGTATTCTTACTGTGTTATGGGAAAAATGGGTAGAATTCCGGCGGGATTTTTATAAAATCACGCTGGCTGCCATGATTGCCCCTCTTTTATATATTCTGGTGTTTGGTCTTGGAATCCAGACCATGTCGCACGGACAATCGTATCTGAACTTTCTGATTCCGGGAGTGGTTGCCCTGACGACCATGAACGGCAGTTTCAATGCTATCGCCCAGAATTTAAACGTCCAGAGATTGTACGAAAAAGCATTTGACCAGGTCATCATCTCTCCTACCCCGCTGTGGCAGTTCATCGCGGGACAGATCATCGGCGGAAGTCTCCGGGGATTATATGCGGGAGCCGTGATTATTCTTCTGATTTTGCCGATCGGAACGGGGCTCTGTTTTAACGGCTGGTCGTTCCTTCTAATGTTTTTAAACGGATCTGTGTTTTCCACAATTGGAGTTGTGGTATCTTTTTATGCCAAAAACCATGCCGATGTGCCGCGCTTTTCGAATTACGTGATTATGCCGATGGCATATCTGTGCAATACATTCTTTTCAGCCCGGAGTATGCCGGATGGTCTGCGCCAGGTGATTGAATATCTGCCGTTATCGCAGACCAGTGCGGCGCTTCGCAGCATCGCCAATCATGAGGCATTTTCTTATACAACGATTGGGATCCTGCTTCTGTATCTGGCGTGTTTTTCGGTTGCTGCGTCCTGGTTTCTGTATAAGAAAAAGAATTTATAAACACAGGGGAAGGAGTTTTCTGTCTATGAAAAAAATAGGTTTCATTCTTCTGGGAATCATTTGTATCTTATTTAGCAGCCGGTGGACGTTGACGGCACAGGCAGGTGCTGGAACGCTACTTTCCCTGGAGGATGGTGAATATGCCATCGAGGTAACGATGACCGGAGGAAGCGGAAAGGCTTCGATCCAAAGTCCTGCTCTTCTGACGGTGACAGATGGAACGGCATACATATCCATCACATGGAGCAGTTCCAATTATGATTACATGGTGGTAGATAATAGAAAATACGAGAATGAAAGTGCCAAGGACGCAAATTCTCATTTTACGATCCCTGTTTTGGATCTGACAAAAGAACTTACAGTCAGGGCGGATACACTGGCGATGGGAACGCCTCATGAAATCGAATATACCCTTCAATTCAATACTACGTCGATTGCGTCTAAGAGCACACTTCCGCAGGAAGGGGCGAAACGTGTGCTGATGATGGCAGCCGTTATTATTATCGGTGGCGGGATTCTGAATCATATCGTAAATGAACGCCGGAAGCGGGATTATACGGGGAAACGCCGGACTTAAATTAAAAGGGATTCGTAACTGTTCAGTACCTTCACAGTCACGCGCAGTAAATGCGCAGACCTACTGAACAGTTACAGGGATTCTTCTTTAAAAACCAGATTCGGGAGCATCCCCTTTCAATGCCTTTATCTTATTTATTATTCAGCCTGCTTTTGTACATAAAACAGGCGAGAATCAAAGTCGCAGCTCTCTCTTCTACCATCCATATACTGTCCGGAAGAGGCGTCACTGGTAATCAGTCCTAAATTCATCAGTTCGTCACCATAGTGGGTGCTTACGGCACTTTCATGTCCTTCTGTATATTCCGTGACATTGTAAAGATCGGATTCTTCCAGTCCCTGTAAATACAGCCGCGTAAACGGACCATTGGCGACATTCAGTGTCCGGTACCAGCCGACCAGGGCTTCTGTGCGGTCTTCACTGACTGCCATCCAGGCAGTGATATTGTTTTCAAACGGACTGGAAAGTCTGTAAAAAGTACCATACTGAATCAGGGACCGGTGCTGTTTCATAAAGGCGGTCTGAATTTTTAATTCAGATAGCTCATCTTCTCCGAGCTGTGCCAGATCCAGTTCATAGCCGAACGTTCCGAAGAACGCGGTATTGGCACGTGTCCAAAGAGGTGTCTGACGATGAAGCTGATGGTTCGGAGAAGCAGATACATGGGATCCCATCGAGCTGATCGGGTAACCATAGGAAGTACCGTATTGAATCCGCAGGCGTTCAATCGCATCTGTATCATCACTGATCCATCCCTGCGGTGCGTAATACAGCATACCTGCATCAAAACGCGCTCCGCCGCTGGCGCACGATTCGAACAGAATGTCCGGAAAGCGTGTGGTCAGCCGCTCATACATCTGATAAACACCCAGAATGTAGCGGTGAAATACTTCTCCCTGCTGTCTGGCGGAAACTCCTCTGCTCCATACATCACTGAGACTTCGGTTCATATCCCACTTGATATAGGAAATGGAGGTGCCTTCCAGAATCGATGCAATCTTTTCATAGATGTAATCAAGGATCTCCTGCCGGGAAAAATCCAATACATACTGGTAACGTCCGTGACAAGGCGTTCGCCCTGGAATCTGGAGGATCCAATCCGGATGCGTGCGGAATAAATCGGAATCGGCATTTACCATCTCCGGTTCGATCCAGAGACCAAACTTCATGCCGAGCGCTTCTATCTTCTGTGCCAGTCCGGAAAGACCGTTTGGCAGACGGTCGCGGTTTGCCTCCCAGTCGCCCAGTCCGGCTTTTGAGCTGCTTCTGGCACCAAACCAGCCGTCATCTAAAACAAACAGCTCTATGCCGCATTTCTGCGCTCTGGAAGCCAGCTGTAGAAGTTTTTCTTCGGTAAAATTGAAGTAAGTTGCCTCCCAGTTATTGATCAGGATTGGGCGCTCGCGATCACGCCAGTACCCCCTTGCCAGTCGGCGCCGGTACAGCCGGTGTAAAGTCTGGCTCATGTCGTTAAGTCCCTGAGAGGAGTAAACAAGCACTGCCTCCGGAGTCTGGAAGCTTTCACCAGGGTTCAGCTCCCAGCTAAAGCCAAACGGATTAATTCCTATCATAAGACGGGTGGTTCCATGTGACTCCACTTCTGCCTGAGCCAGAAAATTACCGCTGTAAATCAAGCTGCAGCCAATGGCTTCTCCCTGAAATTCGTCAGCCGAAGGGCGTTTTAAAATAATGAACGGATTCTGCTCATGGGAAGAATGTCCCCGGGTGCTGTCAATCGCCTGAATGCCATACTCAAGCCTGCGTGTGTGGAGTGCGCGCTCTCTCGCCCATGCCCCAGAAAACTGCATCCACTCATAATCGTGGTCAGGAAGATCCAGGCAAAGACTCATCGCGGTCTGAACCTGTACAGAAATGTCTCCCTGATTGGAAATAGAAGCACTTCGGGCAATGACACCGCCCTCGACAAATATTGTATATAAAAGATGCAGCTCCAGATTAGTATGGGTATCTTTTAACGTAATAATAAGAGTTTCAGCTTCCCCGTCCTGTTCAGTATAAGTAGCGGGAAGTCCCGGCAGTTTTGGCTTTCCGGATGTAACCTGATATCCAGTAAATTGAAAATCTGAATAGGTACTTCCATCATTCTGGAGAATCTCTACTGCCGGATGCCGGTAATCACCGCTTCCGTAAGTACCGTACTCCAGCTTAATATGTCCAAGTGAAAAGGTGCGATCGTTTTCATAGAGATAAGATGCCATGTCTCTGGGAGCTAATTCAAGAAGGTATGAGAAATCTTCCTTGTCACGAATCTTTTTCCCATAATACAGCTGTCCCATATGTCCGTTTGGAAGAACCATCATGATATAGCTGATGGTCTGGTTATATAAATGAAATATCTTCGATGATTCGTGATATACAATACTCATATCCTTATTTCCTCCTGTTCATCTGTCGCTTGTCATTTAATCAGATATAGACTGCTTGCTAAACTTTATTCTACCAGAAAATAGATTAAATGAACAGACTACGGACAGGAATATGGAAAATTCTATAAATTTGATTCTGTCTCTGTTATCGGTTGTGTGTACGTGTATGTGAACGGTAACGATTTATTTATAATAACGAATGGTCAGGTAATGCCCTGCGTCAATATGGTCATCCGAAAGACTGTTCATCTGGCGCAGCTCCCGTACATACTCTTCAACTGACTCCTCCGAATCTGCACAATATGTCTGAGCAATGCTCCAGAGCGTATCTCCATCTTTCAGATGAATACTGGTATAGTACTTTTCCGGTCTAGTATCTGCTTCTTCCTCAGCCATCACATACATCAGACTCCGTCCAAAAAAGCCCGAAAGCAGCATGATGAAAACAACAGCTAAAACCATAACACCTTTTTTCAACGTATACATTTGCAATCTTCTCCTCTCGTGTTTTGTTGGAATCGTCTTTTTGTATTCAAATCTGTTCTTAAAGAATGAGAAGAGATTTGAATATTATAAAAATGTCAGGAACATTTGTTCTGTATGATTACATTATACGATACGAACAAATGTTTGTCAATGATTTTGAAAGAAAAAAACAAACATTTGTTCGCAGTTTGCTACTGTTCCCGCATACGTGCCCAGTAACGAAATTTTCCGTGTCTTCGCATTTAAATACGGCAAATTTCTGTTGCCACCACCTTTTCTTACGGTATTTTCGGTTTCAAAAGTGACGTAAGAAAACGCGGCTTTGCTCGTAAGCAGCAGACACCTGCTCCCTATAAAAATCTAAATACTTTAGGTATATAGATTTTATAGGAAATCATACATATTGCACAAAACTGCGCTGCTATTTCTGGCAAATATGACCACAAAAGTCGATGAAACTATTCGCGAAAGCATCCTTTCACGAATAGTTGATAGTTTCATTCCTATTTTTACTATCAAAATCATAATCTATGTATAACAATAATCATGTATAACATATATATAACATACCACAGAATCAGATTGACGCCATTGTGGTTTCATGATAATCTATATACATAAAATAAAGTATGACGCAATTTGAAATTTCAGTTTAAATCGAACGTTATAAGACTTGGCGCATGATCTTTGCAAAGCACTTCTTTGAAATCAGTTTGATAAGCAGAGTATTATCTCGCGTAACTGTCTACATGAGTATGAACAGTTACCATCTCGCAGCAAGAATGTCAGGGTATTAAACAAACAGGTAACTGTTCAGTACCTTCACAGTCACACGCAAAAATCCATTAAAAATTACCTACGGCAATGGGATTTTTGCCTGCTGACCCATGTTTTCGTACGGTCAGCGCAGTAAATGCGCAGACCTACTGAATAGTTGCATAAACAGTTACAAAAAAATAGATTGGAGAATATAGAATATGGGAGAAATTAAACAGGCAAACTTTCGAATCGATTCCGATACAGCGGATGCTTTCCGTGCATTTTGCGAACAAAAAGGAATGAACCAGGCCCAGGGCTTTGATCATGTGATGCAGGTGTTTGAGTTAAATCAAGCCAAATCCTCAATCCCGGGGAGAAGTGTCGAGATTGAGGAGTTTGAAACCATGGTTAAGTCCATCACCTCCGCATATCTGTATAGCTTGGAATTGAACCAGAATGCAGAAGCCAGAGCACGGGAGGAGTTCTCTTCTGAACTCCAGAGAAAAGAACTGCGCCTCACAGAGTTACAGAAAAAAGTAGAACAACTTCAAGCAGAAAAGAAAAAAATGGATGCGGAGTCCGCTTTGCTGACCAAGCAGGAACAGACACTCACCGAACAGCTAGAATCGCTCAGAAAAGGTGCTGCTGACCAGGAGCAGATCAACCAGATGCTGAAGGAGAAACTAGAAGAGGCACAAAATCAGCTGAAGAAAAATGAACATTCAAAAGAATCAGAAGAAATGCTTAAGAATGAGCTTTTACAATGCAAACAGGAGCTTCATGATACGGTACTTGCTCTCTCTCACTCTCAGAAGGAACAGGAGGTAAAGTCAGAGTCCTATCAGCATGCATCCGATCGGATTCTGGCACTTGAAACTGAAAATAAAGAACTACAGCAGAAACTCACAGGACTTACCCAGGAATTATCAAAACAAAAAGCAGATGCTGATATGGGTCTTCAGCAATGCAAAGCCCAGGGGGAGCTTACGATGGAGCGCGCACTATTCAAAAAAGAACGGGAAATGCAGGAACTCCTTCGTCAGGCAGACAAAGAAAATGCCCGTTTGGAAGTGCTGCTTGAGCAGGCAAGAGAACAGCTTAAAAAAGAAAACATTGATAAAGACGAACAATAGTTTGCATTTTGCCCGAACATATGTTACTATATATAATATAATAAGGGCTTACTATAGGCCAGACCTTTCAGTGATTCAGCTGCTGGTCCCATCAGGTGGGCGTTCGACTTGTATCCTGCCAGAATCACTGTATATCCGATATTAAAAACATTTTATATACTTCATCGACAGGAGGAATCTATATGGCACAGGGACGTATTACAGATAAACAGAAAGAGATCTTGGAATTTATTAAAGCATGCATTTTAAAGAAAGGTTATCCGCCGACGGTACGTGAAATTTGTGAAAAGGTACAGCTTAAGTCTACCTCTTCTGTCCACTCTCATCTGGAACAGCTTGAGAAGAACGGATATATTCACCGGGATCCGACAAAACCGAGAGCCATCGAGATCGTTGATGACACCTTTAACCTGTCCCGCCGCGAACTGGTGAATGTACCCCTTATCGGTACTGTAGCAGCCGGTGCGCCGATTCTGGCTGATGAGAATGTGGAGAACTATTTCCCGATTCCGGCAGAACTGCTTCCGAACAGCGAAACTTTTATGCTGAAGGTCCGCGGCAATAGTATGATCGATGTGGGCATCTATGACGGAGATCGTGTTATCGTGGAACAGACCAGTGTCGCAGAGAATGGCGAGATCGTGGTTGCACTCATCGATGATTCAGCTACCGTTAAGCGTTTCTTCAAGGAGAACGGTCACTATCGTCTCCAGCCAGAGAATGCAACCATGGATCCGATTATTGTGGATAAAGTACAGATTCTTGGCAAAGTAATCGGTCTGCTGCGCCTTATGCGGTAACCTCTTGGTTTACTGACGCTTACCTTTTGCTTATTATCATGAAAATGACAGAAGCATTATGTGGCAAAAATTAACTCAAAAGCTCTATGCTATTCGTTGACGTCCGGAGATACGGTACGCTCAATTTTATAGAATAGAGCTTTTTTGTTCGTATGATTCATTTTTGCAATATGCTTCTTTCGGTGATTAAACCGGTGCATACCGCTCAAAAAGCCAGTCTTCCAGTGCATTTAAGTTATCATCGGAATGTTCTACTTCCCGGGCATATCTCCAGGAGATTTCTTCCACATCCTTCATGGAAAGTTTCTTTCCATTTTCCAGCCATCTGACCATCAGAAATTCCTGTATCCAGCGGACAGAGAACAATGCCAGTTCCATCTTGGAACAGACCATATCGTCGTAGACAGCCCCGCAAAAATAGGTATAGACAAAAAACATTAAAAGCTGCTCGCCCAGATTTTCCCATTCTTCTTTGTGACTTCCTAAGCTTCCATATGCCTTATGAAATTCTTCGCAAATTTTATGATAGGTTTCCTCACTTCCCTGATACAGCCACTTTTCAGCACCATCCAGCACATCATCCCATTCCGGACGCAGGCGTTCCAGACCGCGTAGTACCTGCAATTCTTCTATCTGGCGTGCCCACCGATGGAGAGATGCTGCATCAATGCCTTTTTCAGCAAGACTTTCTGATACAAATTCCTGGAGTTTTTTTCTCTGATGATGAGCTTCACAGTTTCGCAGAAGTTCATCAATTTCATATTCCTTCTGCTCTTCCACCCGGATCTGATATTGTTCTGTCAGCTGTTCGGATGCCGACATTCGGAGAGTCAGAGGAAGGGATCGATCCTGTAAAATCGAAAACAGAACATCTCTTGTATCTTCCAACTGGGAAAACATCATAAAATCGAATTCTTCAAAATCGTCCTCCAAATCGTCCTCTTCTTCCAGAAAACGGACCGGTTCTTTACAGGAAAGAATGATTCTAGCCGCCTCCGGACAGGACAGGGAAAGAGATAATTCCCGAAGTCCCTCGTATTCTTCCGTATGTCTCGGGTACATCCGGCAGGTATCACAAAGAGAATCTGGTCCCAGTGCTTTATAAAGATCGCAGAGATTTTCTTCATTTAAAAATGCACAGCGCCGATTGTTCTGGTAAAAACATTCTTCATCCCAGTCAATAGAATTGCGTAATCGCGTTCCGAACTCGCTCTTTTCATCTCCATATCGCTCCAGAGAGGCTTCATCAATCACGATCTGCCATCCGGCACAGCAGCTATCCGGACAATCTCCTGCTGTACAGACAAATTTATCATAATAATGTGGTTCTAAATATCGCATTTATTTTCCTTCTTTCTTTTTATATAGATCCAGGCACATAAGGCAGTAAAAATAACAGCCGCAGCAATCCATACCGACCATACCGGAATCGGACAGACTCTTGCGTTCATCATGTTCAGTCCCTGATAAAGTGTGAAAGCACCAAATATGGAAAAAATAACAAATGCCAGTGTATTCAGCAGCCCATCGGGAGTTTTGCTCTTTAAAAGATATCCAACCAGCATTCCGAGAATATCCGCTGCAAAAAGTCCCAGAGAGCATCCAATCCATACAACAAAGGCTGATTTCATGCCTTCATTGGCTCCGAACGTGATGGCTGTAAGCTGAGTCTTATCTCCCAGTTCTGCCACAAAAAATGTACAAAAAACAGCTAAGGGTGCGAACTGAATCTTTGATTTACCGCCCTCCTCCTCTTCTTCTTCATCATCACCGGCAAGAGTCGATGCGGCGAAATACAGAAATGCAAGTGCTGCAATCATCTTAATAAGCCAGTCAGGAATAAATTCACTGACAAGTCCGCCCGCCAGAACCGCAAGACCATTCAGAACAAGAATCGCCGCCGCAGTTCCTAGTATAATATCTCTCAACTTATATTTTGAAGTCAGAGCAATCAGCATAAGCTGGGTTTTATCGCCCATCTCTGCGATAAATTCTGTAAAAAACACTTTAAAAAACAGCATCATTTTTCATTTCCTCCTAGATGTAATGCATGTTCCTTCACCGCTCACTGTCGATTATGATGTCCTCCCTTTTTTGCATCAATGCACAAAAGAAAAACTCATGTATATCAACTGACAGCTATGCATGATACAAAAACTGTCGTCCATCGATATACATGAGTCTCATTATTTAAGATTTGCCAGATTATACAGTTGCTATAATCAGAATGTTGACAAACCACACTTTCGCGCTAACTACTCCCTCATGGAATATTGAATTTACTTGATAAATAGTATCAAATAAAGAATGTGTTGTCAACGGAATTTAACGCTTTTACCTACGATTGTTTCATTCGGGTTATGATCTCATTTGCCCTTTTGTAAACTTCCTTTGGCTCCACCCCAATGAAGAATTTCTGGTCTTCATAGAGGATCTTGCCGTTGATCATGGTCATCTTCACATTCTGTTTGCTTCCGCTGTATACCAGGTTTTTCATCGGGTTGTTGATAGGTTGCATATTCGGCTGGTTCAGATCGATCATAATCAGATCCGCCTTTTTGCCTTCTGCAAGGCAGTCGCAGTCTGTCAGTCCCATTGCTTTTGCACCGCCGGTTACTGCCATTTTCAGAACTTCTTCTGCTGGTACTGCAGATGCATCCCGATCATGAAGTTTTCCCAGTCCCGTCACTAAAAACATTTCCCGGAACATATCCAGGCAGTTGTTGCTGGCTGGTCCATCTGTGCCGATGGCCATATTGACTCCGTGTTTCAAAAATGCCGTAGTGTTGGCGATGCCGCTTGCAAGTTTTGTGTTGGATCCAGGATTGGTTACCGCTGTCAGTCCTTTCCTGCGGAAGAGTTCTATTTCCTCATCGGTAAACCAAATGCAATGATATCCACCGCCCCCATGTTCAAATAAGCCCAGGGAATCCAGATAAGCTGCAGGTGTAGTTCCATGGCGCTGTACACACTCTGCCACTTCCCGTTCTGTTTCTGACATATGAGCAAATACAGGAGCCTTGTAGCGCTGTGACAGCTCGGCAATCTTTTTTAAGAGTTCTTCGGAACAAGTGTATTCTGCATGAAATCCCAGACAATACCTGATCAGCTCATCATATTGGTTGTAGGTATTAAAATCTGCCTCCACTTCCTCCAATGAAGAGGAAAAATCATTGATTCCGCTGACGAGTACACTCCGGAATCCACATTCTACCGATGCTTTAGCCATCATTTCTGTATTCAGATACATATCAAAGCAGGAGGTAATACCGCTGGTCAGGTATTCCATGATTCCCAGTTTGGAGAGCCAGTAGATATCATCCGGCTGTAATTTTGCTTCCATCGGGAAGATCTGCTTTGTCAGCCAGTCCTGCAGCGGCATATCATCCGCATAGGATCGAAGAAACGTCATGGCTGTGTGCGTATGTGCATTTTTAAAGCCCGGCATGATGAGATTTTTTTCTGCATCGATCTCACGGTCCCACACATTGCCGCATTCCTTATGAGGACCTACATATGTAATAGTGTTCCCTTCGACCCATACCTCTCCGTGGATGATATCCATATTTCCATTCATCGGAAGAATCTGGGCATTATAAAAACGAATATTCATGTTCTACCTCTTTCCTTTGTCGTAAATCTCTCCAAGTGCACGAGGAGCACGATTGTATTTTGAGAAGAAAATCAAAAGCAGCATTGTAACGATATAAGGCAGCGTCATGGCAAGATCCGAGTAACTGCTGGGCATCTGCATCTTCTGGACAAGATAATAGCCTCCGGATCGGGCAAAACCAAATAGCAGGCAGGATCCAAGTGTAGGAAGGATCTTCCAGTTTCCGAATATCATGGCTGCAATCGCCAGATATCCGTATCCCACATAGATGTTGGAAGAAAAGTTCGCTGAAATGGAATAAGCAAAGCTGATTCCAGCCAGACCGGACAGAGCACCGGATACAAGGACTGCAATCAGACGAATCCAGGTAACATTCTCTCCTGCTGCGTCTACTGCGTGAGGATTATCTCCACAGGCACGAAGATTCATGCCATAACGCGTTTTATACAGCACATACCAGGCAACAACTGCGATCAGAAGGATCAGGATCTCAAATGGATAGACATCTTTAAATGCGGCTCCAATTACTGGGATGCCGGAGAGCAGCGGAATTGTAAACCGTGCAGACACACCCAGAACAAATTTTTCCGAAGCTGCACCGAACACAAGGCGGTTTAAAAGTTTTGTAAAAAATGCAGTCAGTGACATAGCCAGGATATTGATCACGACTCCGCCAATGATCTGATTTGCCTTCAGACGGATACATAACAGTCCATATAAGAGCGAATACAGCATTCCACCTGCCATGGCACATACAATTGCGAGATAATAAGGAACCTGGGAATTGCTTCCAAAATAGCCTGCAGCCAGAACGGCCACAAAGGCGCCTATAAATGCCCCCATTCCCTGCAATCCCTCCAAAGCCAGATTCGTCACGCCGCTCTTTTCGCTGTAGATCCCTCCGATTGCCATTACGAACAGCGGGATCGCAAAGGATAAACCATCAATCAGGATTCGTTCCATCAGCTGATCCCCCTTTCTGTCTCTTCATTTAACTCTTGTTTCATTCGATTCACTTTGTAACGGATATATACACCGCAGGCGGAAAACAGCAGGATCAATCCGGTGATAACGGATGCGATCTCTGATTCCAGACCGGATGATGAATTCATGTAGGTACTGCCCTTGCTGATCACTGTGATCAGAAGAGATGAAAATATGATGCCGATGGGATGGTTTCCTGCAAGAAGTGCCACTGCGATGGCATCAAAACCGGTGCTTGGAAGGACGCGGGGCTGAATCGAACCAAAATACCCCAGGTAGTACGTCACTCCTGCCAGGCCTCCTAATGCACCGGAGAACATCATCGCCATGATCATGCTTTTGCCAACATTGACACCTGCATACATGGCCGCTTTTCTTCCAAGTCCCACGCATTTGAGTTCATAGCCAAATACGGTGCGATCTAGCACGAACTTCACCAGGACTGCAGTCAGAACTGCAAGAAGGATTCCTAAGGGAATATCCATTTTCAAGTTTCCGACGGGTGTGTCCATCAGAGTCAGGCGGGATGCTTTCGAGACGGCCTGGACTGCCTGGAAACCGGATTGATATAGTACGTGTTGATGAAAAAGCTGATCACATACTGGGCCGTATAGTTTATCATGATCGAAGATACGACTTCATTGATATTAAATTTGTATTTTAACCAGCCAATAAGTGCACCGATGAGTGCACCAACGACTGCTCCGACAATCAGTACGCATGGCTTAGCCACCGCTGCCGGAAGGGAACTATATCCGATCACCAGAGTTGTGATAAAACCAGAGGTAAGCATCTGACCGGAGACACCGATATTAAAGAGTCCGGCACACATACCGACTGCTACTGCCAGAGACGCAAAAAGCATCGGAGTCCAGGCATTCATATAACTGGTGAAGTCGGTCAGCATATTCTTATATCCGGCATAACTCGGTTTCGGGAGGAATCCAGCCCCCTGAAGAAGGTTACCATAGGCCGACAGAGGATTCTTGCCAAGCGAAAGAATGATCACAGCTCCAGCCAGAAGGCTTAAGAAAATGGCCGACATGGGAATGGTGATACCCTGGTATTTTTCATTTCCCAGGAGTCTGACAAGCATCTTTTTCAATCTGTGTTTAATTTTCAGCATTTTGGTGCACCCCCATCATAAATTCTCCCACTTCATTTGATGTAAGCGTTTTTGCAGCTGCTATTTTCTGGATTTCTCCATTATATATTACTCCGATGGTATCTGCACAATTCATGATCTCATCCAGCTCTAACGAAATCAGCAGGATTGCCTTTCCTGCATCTCTCTGTCGGATAATCTGCTTATGGATATTTTCGATGGCTCCGATATCCAGACCTCTGGTTGGCTGCACAAAGATCATCAGAGGAGACTGAAGTTCAATCTCTCTTCCGATGATGGCCTTCTGCTGATTACCGCCGCTCATGGAGCGGACAATGGTCTTGTTTCCCTGACTGCTCCGGATGTCATACCGGTCAATCAGTTCATTTCCGTACTGGGAAAATTCTGCTTTATCCAGTACACCTTTATGGGAAAATGGTTCTCGGAAGTAGTTTTTCAGTCCCAGATTTTCCTCCAGGGTAAAATCCATGACCAGGCCGCAGCTCTGCCGATCCTCCGGAATATAAGAGATTCCTTCCAGGGTTCGTTTGCGGATGGAGTAATTGGTGATATCGACTCCATTCAGAAGAATACTACCTGAAGCTGCCTTCTCAACTCCTGCAATCGCATCTGCAATCTCAATTTGACCATTGCCGGATACTCCGGCAATGGCAAATACTTCTCCGCCGTGGACAGAAAAGGATACATTTTTTACTACTTCAAAATGATCCTGATTTTTTACAGTGAGATTCTTTACCTCTAACACAGTCTCCCGGTAATGAGGCTCTGATTTCTCTACTTCAAAAGAAACTTCCCGTCCAACCATCAAATTGGCCATCTGCTTTGTAGAGGTCGTGGCGACATCTAGAACATCGATGAGCTTTCCTCTGTTTAAAATCGCACATCTATCTGCAATTTTTTTTGATTTCCTCCAGCTTATGGGTGATCAGGATGATGGTTTTTCCATCATCTCTGAGGTTGCGGATGATCGTCAGCAGGGATTCAATCTCCTGAGGCGTCAGCACTGCTGTCGGCTCATCAAAGATCAGAATTTCAGCTTCCCGGTACAGCATTTTCAGGATCTCGACACGCTGCTGTGTCGATACACTTGTATTTTCGATCACATCGATCGGATTGACTTCCAGACCGTACTTCTTAGAAAGCGCCTCGATCTCCTGATCTGCTTTTTTTAAATCAACATAGGGAAGGATTCCAAACAGTTTGTCTTTCTTCTTTAAACCCAGAATAATGTTTTCTGTAATCGTGTAATTCTGTACCAGCTTAAAATGCTGATGGACCATACCAATATTGAGTTTTGTTGCGTAGCTTGGAGAATGAATCTGTTCTTTCTTACCCCGATGAAGATCTCACCTTCATCCGGTTCATACATACCAAATATCATGCTCATCAAAGTTGATTTTCCGGCACCGTTTTCGCCAAGCAGTGCGAAGATCTCACCTTTTTTAATTTGAAGCGTCACATCATCGTTTGCCACGATACCTGGGAAACGTTTTGTGATGTGCTTCATTTCAATGATATATTCCGACATTTAAGCCTCCTCATTTTCTGGTACAGAACGTATTATTTCAATCCTGGGAAATCTTCCGGCTCAATTCCGTTAAAGTTTGCTGCCGGAACGATAGTTCCATCTTTTACAAGTTCATATGCTTCGTCCATCTTCTTCACGGTATCCTCAGACATGCTTTGACGTCCTTCCTCTGTTACATAACCAACAGAATCAGAATCTGCACCTAACAGAGCGTTTGCTCCCTGGAAACCTCCGTCTGCGATAGCATTTAATTGTTTCTCTACGTTCATGCTCATAACTTTCAGTACAGAAGTCAGAATAATGTTATCAGAACCGTTAGCACCATCATCATACTGGTCTACGTCACAGCCTACTACTTTTACATTGCCAGCTTCTTTAGCAGCAGTAAATACACCGTTTCCAGAACCGCCTGCAGCTACGAACAGAATATCACAGCCCTCATCGATGAGAGCTTTTCCAACAACTTTACCGGTTGCTTCATCTGCAAAGCTTCCAACATAGTTTCCACCTACATTTTTATTGGTAACGTCAACGCCTGCGTAAGATGGGATCTCTACGATCTCAACACCGGTATCATATTTCTCATTTGCGTAATTGACACCACTCTCAAAACCGTACTGATAGTTTACATTGCTTGGGTATGCAATACCGGTTACTACAGCTACCTTTTTGCTTTCAGACTCCAGTGCAGCTGCCATTCCCGCGAAGAAACCTCCTTCCTGCTCCTTGAAAGTCATTGCATAAATATTATCACATTCGATGTCATTACCCTCAGAATCGGTCGGATTCGTATCTACAAGGATAAAATCTACATCTGGGTTATCGGTTGCGATGGTTCCGATTCCGGAGAATTGGAAGCCCGGGCATACGATCACATTGTAGTCTGCAACGATATCAGCAACTGCCTGAATAACTGCAGCCGGATCACCGGTTTCCTCGCGAACCGGAGTTACGGTTGCTCCCGGATGAGACTCGATAAATTTCAGGATACCGTTGTAGTTATCCTGGTTAAAGGAGCCGTCATCTACACCGGATGGACTGGTCACGATGGCGATCTTTAAATCTCCATCAGCGTTCTCAGCAGAAGCTGCTGTTTCAGCCGTATTTTCCTTTGTCTCGGCTGTATTATTGTTTCCACCGCATCCTGTCATTAACGCTGCGGATACTGCTACACCTGCTACAATACCAAATAATTTTTTCATCAATCTTTTCCTCCTATTTTTTGTTTTTGCCAAACATATTTGCAAGACTCTCCGTATACGGTGGTCTGCAGATTCCTTTTTCCGTTACAATTCCGGCGATCAGCGTGTGATCGGTTACATCAAATGCCGGATTATAACATTTGACACCCTCCGGTGCCATCGGTTTTTCATAAAATTTGCTTTTGATCTCTTCCGGACTTCGAAGTTCGATCTGGATATCATCGCCAGTTGCACAGTCAAGATCGATGGTTGAACTCGGTCCTAATACATAGAACGGAATTCCGTAATGTTTTGCAAGGATTGCAACACCACTGGTTCCAATCTTATTGGCCGCATCACCGTTGGCAGCGATACGATCACAGCCTACGAAGCAGGCCTGGATCCAGCCGTTTTTCATTACAATGCTGGCCATGTTATCACAAATCAATGTTACATCGATTCCTGCCTGCTCTAACTCATATGAGGTAAGTCTTGCTCCCTGAAGAAGCGGCCTTGTCTCATCTGCAAATACATGGAAATTCATGCCCTGCTCTTTTCCAAGGAAGAGAGGTCCTAAGGCAGTTCCATAGCGGGAGGTGGCTAAGGGTCCGGCATTGCAATGTGTCAGAATTCCGTCTCCGTCCTTAATAAGGCTTAAACCATATTCAGAAATCGCTCTGCACATCTGGCTGTCCTCTTCCTGAATATCCATGCACTCTTTCTTCAGATATCCAAGAATCTCTGGTACAGAAGCATCGCTATGGCTTGTCACTACCTGCTCCATGCGGTTTAATGCCCAGCTCAGGTTCACTGCCGTTGGACGGGAAGAGTTCAGATAATCCTTATACTCTCTGAATTTCTTTAAAAACTCATCGTAATCCCCGGTTTCAATCGTTCCGGCCAGAACATACATTCCAAATGCCGCACAAATTCCGATTGCCGGTGCTCCCCGGACTTTCAATTCAAAAATGGCATCATACAGATCCTTCGCCGTTCCAAGGGTCAGGTATTCGGTAACCGTTGGAAGCTTAGTCTGATCAATGATGGTCACAGCTTTGCCGTCTTCATGCAAGTACACATTTTTGATTGCTTCTGACTGATTGTCCACTTTATCATCTCCTTTGTTTTTTATTCATCACTCAGATCATTTTACCGATTCGAACTATGGATTCCGTAATCAGCTGTTTAAATAACGGTGCAACACGGTCAGCTGTTTCCTTCACTTCCTCCGCACTCAAAGGCTGATCAGTCATTCCGCATCCCAGATTGGAAATGCAGGAAATACCGCAGACCTTCATGCCCATATGATTGGCAGCTATGGCCTCGCATGCGGTGCTCATTCCTACTGCATCTCCTCCAAGTATCCGGCACATTTTTACTTCATGGGGAGTTTCAAAATTCGGACCGGACAGCTGGATATAGGTTCCCTCCTGAAGCGGAATCTGAAGGTCTGCAGCAGCACCCCGGATGATCTCACAAAGGTCCTTACGGTAAATCTCAGACATATCGCTGAAACGCTCTCCCAGCATCTCCTCATTGGGTCCGATGAGAGGAGACGGTACAAAATTACTGATCTGGTCGGTGATCATCATAAAATCACCGGCTTTGTAATCATAATTCACACTGCCGGAAGCATTGGTCAGAAACAAGACCCGGGCCCCCATCATCTTCATGAGACGGGTGGGAAGAACTACATCCTCCATGGAATATCCTTCATAGTAGTGGACACGTCCCTGCATGATTACGACCGGGACATCTCCTACGTATCCAAAGACAAATCTGCCCTTATGTCCGCTGACTGTGGACACAGGAAAACCCTCAATATCATGATAATCCAAAACAGCTTCTACCCGAATGGTATCTGCATAATCACCGAGTCCGGATCCCAGCATCAGTGCCACCTCCGGCTTAAAATTAATTTTGTCTTTAAAGCACTGATAGCATTTTAATAATCGTTCATACGCCTTTGTCATATCAGACCTCCTCGTATTCTTTGATCACAACCGGATGTCCTGAACAGAGTGCAAGATGATAGATCTTTGCAGCATCCTCCACATAAACACTGTTTGTATATGCTTCCGGTAATGTTCCGCCGATAGCCACGACACCGTGATTGGCCATCAGACAGGCATTTTTCCGTTCCAGGATTGGAACTGCATTCAGACCAACCTCTGCACTTCCCTGCTGTGCATAAGGACTTACCTCCAGTTTCCCTTTTAAGAAAGGAATCATTTCAATCAGTACAACTGGAATTTCCTGATGGTTTACCGCAAAACTGCTTGCATAAGGAGAATGTGTATGCACCACCGCATTAGCATGGGACAGGTGACGGTAAATCTCAGCATGCATTTTCCACTCGGAAGATGGCTTGTGTCTTCCTTCGACCAGATTGCCATCCAGATCAATCACTACGATATCCTCTTCCGCCATCAAACTGTAATCATAGGAGCTGGGAGTAATTACGATCCACTGCTTCTCACGAAAGTAAGCACTGATATTGCCGCTTGTTCCGGCCATCAGCTTTTCATCATGGGCCTTTTTCGCTGTCATCAGCACATTTTGTTTCAGTTCCTTCAAATCTGTCATAATCTTATCGCTCATCTCCTTTGGTTTTTGATTTTCTTTCCGCTTTCCCTTCCAGGACAGGGATCTGATGTGCCTGGAACCATTCCCATAGGTCCGGATTGGTTTTTCGGATGGAATGATCCACAACCACCTGACTGAGCTGCTCCAACTCTCCGATCACATACACCTCGTTGCGTCCGATCTTCGTATTGTCCACCACCAGGATCTTATGTTTCGCCTGCTTTAATACCTGACGACGGATATCTGCTTCTTCACGGGTGGAATCTGTAATACCTGCCTCCAGACTGCAGCCGGCACTGCTGACAAATGCATAATTGATAAAGCAGGTTTTCATCTGTTCCAGTACGGTCTGTCCTTCAAACGCTTCCCGATCGCGATTCAGCTCACCGCCAAATAAAATAAGACGAATCTGCGGATTCGCATCAATCTCCTTTGCCACTGCCAGAGAATTGGTCATGACGGTCAGCTTGCCGGGAAAATCCGCTAATTGCTTCGCAATATGAAGAGCCGTGGTACTGCAATCCAGAAAAATGGAACTCTTTTCGTGGATCCATTGCATGCAGAGAGATGCAAGAAGCTTTTTCTCTTCCTGCATCACCTTGCTGCGAACCGAGATGGGAGTTTCATTGCCAAAACCTTCGTTTAAGTAGGCACCTCCGTGAACACGGTTTAATTTCTCCTGTTTTTCCAGTTTTTCCAGATCCTTTCGAACCGTTTCTTCCGTAACTCCCATTTCACGGCTCAGATCCGTCACCATGACTACTTTATTCTTCTCCAGCATGGACAAGATGTATTCTGCACGTTCGATTGCATGCATATTACTGATAGTCCTCACCTTCCAGGTAATTATAGAAAGCGGTATTGCAGAAGCGTTCAACCGGTACAACTTCCAGGCCGTCGGAGATTTCCGTCAGTTTTTCAACAACCTCATCTTTATCTTCCGGTAAGGTAAATGGATGAATGGAATACGTATCGTTCGTGATTACGCAATCATAGATCTGATGATAATCAGTCTCCGGCATATCTGTTCTGGTTGAAGAATAAAGCGGCTGCCACCAGGATGCATAGAGCAGGCCCTTTGCTTCTTCATTTCCTTCATTTTTCTTTGCGTACGTCTTGATTACTTCGTCAAAACGATTCATATCCTCAAGATTGTCGAACTCAAGCTCAAGGTCATATTCTACTGCATATACCAGTGCAAGATCTTCATATTCTTTTACTTCGTAGGTTGGAGTAGCCTCCGGGATCGGACCCCACTCCGGCAGATACTGGTAAATACTAATCTTCGGCTCAAGCTGAACCTTTGCTGTGATATTCTCGCTGTTCAGAAGCCCCATCAGCTGATGTACATGTTTGATATCAGAATGACCGTACTGTAAGGTCAGTTCCGGTAAAAAGCGGGCACTGTATGCAGCAGATTTTAATCCATATCCGGTGGTTACCTTGTTCTGTACAGCTTCTTTTCCGATCTCTGCCAGTTTGCTGTCATCAAATAAGATAAAGGAATTCCATGCCTGGTCCAGTTTCGCGTAAATGTCTGGATCATTTGACATGCCAAGGTAGTTTCTTGCGTCTCCATTTGCATTGGCAATTGCCATCAGAAGACTGATTTCATCCTCAGCTGTAAAGGCATCTTCTGCAACGACTTTTTTCGCAGTTTCGGAAGTGATGAGGCTGGTATCCAGAGCAGTAGCAACGTATCTGGCATATTCATTCGTCTCATCCATCTTTACCCCATATTGTTCAAGACGATCTTTAATCTTATCTTCCGGATAGCTAAGAGCAAGCTCTTCATAATCAGCAGCAGCCACAGCAGCTTTCACAGCAGAAAACCAGGTCATGTCCCCCTCGACAGCCGGTGCCTCATCTCCTGCTACCTTTTTCAGGTCAGCGGAAAAAGCAGCACTGTCCGGATCTTCTTTGATCTGTACATCGAAAAACTCTGCCAGATATTCTGTCTCATGGGCATCAGCCTCTTTGGTTTCTTCCTGAGCTGCTTCTGTCTCCTGAGCAGCAGAAGTCTCAGCCGGTTTGGTCTCTGCGCCGGTCGGTGCTGCATCCTTTGCACCACAGCCCCCTACCATCGCGGTTGCGGCCATAGCAGCCATCATTACTGCAAGTTTTTTTCTCATCTCTTCTTCTCCTCTTATATGTATTTATTAGTTTTGCTACTAACTAGCAGCTGATTTATTTACATACATTATAAGCACCTTTTATAGGAAAAGCAAGTACTAATCTTTTTTTTTCTTTGTTTTTCTGTTTTTTGTTTTGTTTTTTCACCATAGGATGAGGTTTTCTATGTCACAAAAAGATCCCCCGAAAAATCGAAGGGATCTTTCTAGGAGAGCTGAATTGGAATCCGAGCTTCCAGTTTGCAAGTTTAAGTTCTGATTTAGCTAATCACTTGCAAAAGTAAATTCTGGCAAATCAAAATATCATGATTTTTATGGACGTTAGTTTTGCAAAGTTCTTCAAAACTGGAATTTACTATTAGAAACAAGTTGTTTTATGCTTCATATGCTGATATACCCTTGAATAATGTACTGTTTCACTTCAAATACGTGACCGCAGCAACAACACTTAAGCTTTCGCATAACAACAATTCCCGGCTCGCCCAGAAGTAACTCCAAGGATGATTTTCCCTCACTGGCTGCCACATACGCATCCATCTTCGCCTGTTCCTCATCCGTCAGCTGAATATGCCACCAATTATGTTCCTCATGGCACTTGGGACACGGCTGGTTGATTTTGTAAAGTCTTCCCATAGTCTGATCTCCTTTCGATTTTTTCTGCCCAACTATATCATCATCGAATTCGAATTTCCAATTAGCGGTTTCTGCGGATAACGTTTTGAGTCAAATTTTCGCTCAGACGTTCCTGCCTGAAATCATAAAGCGCTTTATCATAATTCCGGTTTTGGAATTCTTGTGACCCAATCCATTCCGTGTTTATAACCCACTTCAGTACACTATTTTTGAAATTTCCAAAATGGAGCGATTTTAAAAAGTAAGTTTTGAGTTAGGTTTTGAACTCTTTCAGACCGAAATCCTTCTTACCATGAAAAATGGCTACGGAATTGCTTCCGCAGCCGTTGTGCCTGAAAACCGTACCTTGGCACCGTGATCCCTCACAGGTTTTTTACAGGGTGATTTGAAAATCTGCATGATATGCTTTTCCAAAGCCGTCTCCATGAACCGAAACACATAACCCGATAACAAATAACCGATAAGCGATGACAATGAACCGTAACCACTCGTAATTTTTTGTTAGAAGTATGCCCTGTACGGAAATTCTACTTAGATATCCACCTCAAACAGCACCGTCTGATTATAACGATCCAGTGCAATCTGCATTTCCATGATCGTATTGGAGATGCGGTCATATTCCTGCCGGATCAGTTCCGGATCGTAGTTGATATACTTATACTCCGGTGCCGAACCAGAAGAACCGAAGGAGTTGCCATAGACTCGCGTTTTTGGAAGTCTCTTGCGCATATCGTCAAGCACCGTCTTTCTCTTGTTGAGCTGCGCCATCCGGATTAGGATGCCGTCAATGCTCATTTCCTGAGCGCCGACCTGCACTTTTGCGGTGGCATTGGTCAGATTCAATGTGTGCTTGATAGTAAGGATCTTCCTGTCAATCTCATCAATCGTATTCGCAACAGTCATGTAATCATATTCCGGAACGACTGGTTCCTCGTTGACCGCAGCCACGTAAGTACTGGATGTCGATTCCTTGTTTACCCAGAATGCCTTGTCTTCTTCCAGGCTTCTCAGCATCTTATTTGCATAAGCCGATGTAATTTTCTGCATGATTTTCGCCTCCCACAATGTTCTTATCAATATAAATAAAAATGATCTCAGTCCCACAGATCCCAGAGATATCTGGTAAAAAGCTTCATTCCTTCTTTCATACACCGATCTCGGTATGCTGCCAGTTCCTTCTCCGCTGCAAACCATTGGTCCAATATTTCCTTGTATTCCGGCACATCGGACATGGTATGCACACAGTAATAACCTTTATCTTTTTCCTGCTCTTTTTCTTCTTCGGTTTTCAGCTTTTCACCAAACATCCCGTATTTCCGGGTGAAAGCTTCTCTTGCCTGATCATATGCTTCTTCATATGGATTTTTCCGGTGACAGGTTTCCTCGTTTGCCTCCCGAAATAGAAATTCCATATGTTCCAGGATCCGGTTCCATTTCCGCACATTCTCTTCTTCGGTTCCTGTGAAAGATCCCGGATATCCATGACCGTTGATACGTAGATCGTTGAGCATGTTGGGGATGATAACAAGAAACCACTGGTCAATCGCCCAGGCATCACGGTAGCAGTATCCGTAACGCAATCTCTGACAGATGCAGATGATATCTTCTTTCCAACGTTTTATCCATCCCAAGGGGGAAACGTGAATCGGTCCGTAAGTAAGAAAAACAAGACATTCCGGTTTGCGCATCTTACTTTTCCGTTTCTTTCGCAGAATATCATTTAACATAAATTTATGTTCCGATTCCATGTTTCACCGTCCTCTCCGCTATCATTTGTTTCTGATCCGATTGTAAATCATACGGCAACGGATGTCATTCAACCATCGGTTTAAAATTCCCCATAAACGAGGAATATCCCCGTCAATGACGAGGATATCTTCAATCGTAGTATGCAATAATCTACTTAAAATAATGAAGTTGTCGATGCTGGGTAACGATTTACCGGACAGCCATTTGTAAATGGCCTGCGGATTTTCAAACCCGAAAGCTCCCTGGATTTCCCGAATCGTATACCCTTGTTCCAAAAGCAGTCTTCTTATGCGTTCCCCTGTCTCTTCCGGCTGGATTGACAAATACATTGGTTCCATACTTTGCACCTCCATGATTCAGGACCGTGTTTCTTGATAACGTAAATATTCTACCACGGAAAGGACAGACCCACCAGTACCAATCATACTATAGCAGTAGGGAATGTATGGTTTTTCCTACCACTATTATATGATCTTTTAAAAAAATATCAATATATATACTTATTGCTTTGATACAACACTTCTCAATAAACAAATTGCGTTCGTTGCAATTAGCGTATTCCAACCTTGTAACTCGTTTTATTTCACTATTTTTGAAATTTACAAAATGGAGCGCTTTTAAAAAGTAAGTTTTGAGTTGAAAGGAAAACACTTTATCAGCCTTGTTCGCGATAGATGGGAAAACACAGTTTTCAGGTTTTTCTCTCTTATTCGCGATAAAAGGGAAAAACCATTTGCAGGTTTTTCCCTTTCTGTTCGTGATATAAAAGGAATGAAACAAAAATCTATTACAATTCCTCCACATTCTCAACTACTTTTCCGTCTCTCCAGATGCGCTCCAGATCATAAAACAGTCTGTCATCGCGGGAGAAAATGTGTACGATCAGATCGCCGTAATCCATCAGGATCCATCCGGCAGTCTGATAGCCCTCGATCTGACGGCACTCATGACCGGCTTTGCCGAGTTCTTCCTCTACATTATCTGCCATTGCCTTTACCTGGCTGGCGTTGCTTCCGTCTGCGATGACAAAGTAATCAGCCAGTACAGATACTCCATGAATATCAATGACGCGAATATCTTCGCCTTTTTTATCTTCCAGCGCCTTTACGGCAAGTTTGGTCAGCTCTTTTGCTTCCACGGGGATTATCCTCCTCATTATTTTATTTAAATCCTGTTATTGTGTCTATTGATGAACATGACGTTCATGATAGTATTCCCAGGTCTGTTCGGTTGTATCATCCTCTGCCGTGCCCGTTTCCTTTAAATAATTGCGGGTGCTGTCCAGAATCTGATACAGCGCTTCGTCCAGATCTTCAAATGCAAGACGGCGGAGCTTCGGCAGATTTGGCGCCTTATCACGGCGCGGTTCGATGTAATCGGCTACGTACAGGATCTTGTCTAACAGGGACATCGCCGGTTTTCCGGTCGTATGGCAGGCGATTGCAGATAAGACCTCTGGATCGGTAATACCATACTTGTGTTCTGCCATCCATGCGCCTAATTTTGCATGAATCACAGCCGGAGCCCGCAGTTCACCTTCAGTCAGTTCAATGCCATGCTCCTGGCATTTGCAGATGATAGTCGCATCATCATAGCGCTTTGCACAGTCATGGAGAAGTCCAGCCATCTCCGCCTGATCCAGATTGGCACTGTAACGCATTGCCAGAGCCATACATGTGTATGAAACACCCAGCGTATGTTCATAGCGCATCGGGTTCAATTTCTTTTTCAAATGCTTTCGTATCTCTGTAATTCTTTCGTCCATTACACATTTACCTCCTGATACAAGCCGTGCTGTTCGATATATTGACAGACTTCCTTCGGCACCAGGGAACGAACGTCTGCTGCGTGTCCTGCTCGGAAAGCCGCGCGGATCTCCGCCGAAGCAACATCCATTTCACGGCAGTGAAGACGCAGAATATGCGCCTGATATTTCTGGTTTAAATAGGAAATCTGCTCATCCAGCGAACGATCCGCCTCCTCATGCTCTCTTGCTGCCGCCAAAAATGTGACGGCTGGAAGAACATATTCGGGATGATACCATTTTTCAATGTCCATAATTGAGTCTGCGCCCGCGATAAAGAAAAATTCAACATCCGGATATTCTTCTTTCAATAAGCGAAGCGTGTCTGCTGTGTAGGTATTTCCGCCGGTTCTGCGAAGTTCAAAATCAGACAGCTTAAAATAAGGATACGGCGCGATCGCAGCTGCAGTCATTGCCAAACGGTCCTTTGCCGCTGTGATCGTATGATCCTTTTTATGCGGCGGGATCCTGGAGGGCATATACCAGATGCAGTCAAGATCATATTCTTCATACGCCTGTCTTCCCAACATGATATGTCCATTATGGATCGGGTCAAATGTTCCCCCCATAATACCGATCTTTTTCATCGTCATCCGTATCCTTTCTGTCAGAGATTCATTCGCAGAATGCAGCCCCTTTATTTTGGCAGAACGATCTTACGTTTTTTCTCGTCCTTTGCCTCTTTATAAAGAACAATTTTCTTGCCGATTACCTGTACTACCTGTGCGTGGGTACGCTCGGCCAGAACGGCTGCCAGCTCATTGCCGTCATCGACGCAGTTCTTCAGAATATTCAGTTTAATTAACTCGCGAGCCTCCAGCGCCTCTGCCACAGCAGCGGTCAATTCCGGTGTCAGGCTGGATTTGCCGATCTGGAAGATCGGATCCATGGTCATCGCGAGACCTTTTAAATAAGCTCTCTGTTTGCTTGTCATAAAATCTATCTCCTGTTAAAATTCAAACTCAGATCCAGTGTGGATTTCTGAGTTTGAAATATTGTAAATGTCAATTATTTATAGTAATCAAATTCAAGACCATACATACGAACTGTATCGCCCTCTTCGATGCCAGCTTCTTCCAGCTCAGCCAGAATACCGCTGTCCTTTAAGAATTTCTGGAAGAACTGGAAGCCCTTCTCAGAATCAAGGTTTGTGTAACCAAGCATCTTCTCGATCTTCGGTCCTTCTACCACATAAATACCATCTTCATTGCGTTCCACGGTATACGGAAGATTCTCGCCCTGATACTGGTACTCAAATTCTTTTTCGAAAATAACTGGCTTGCGGTCAACCGTTTTCAGCAGATCATTTACATGGTAAAGGAGCTCTTTTACACCCTGTCCGGTAACTGCAGAAATGGCAAATACCTGGATGCCTTCCGGCTCAAATTCGCGTTTTAAGCGCTCTACCGGGTCTTCCCAGTCCTCTTCGCCGGTATTGTAAATCGAATCTACCTTGTTGGCAGCAATCACCTGCGGACGCTCTAAAAGCGACGGATTATATGCTTTTAACTCCGCATTGATGGTACGGATATCTTCAACCGGATCACGTCCCTCGACGGATGCCGCATCCACAACATGAACGAGAACCTTGGTTCTCTCGATATGGCGCAGGAAATCATGTCCCAGACCGATTCCCTGGGAAGCACCCTCGATGAGCCCCGGAATATCTGCCATGACAAAGCCTTGTCCATCCTGCAGATCAACCACGCCAAGATGCGGGTTCAGCGTCGTGAAATGATAATTGGCAATCTTCGGACGTGCATTGGAAACGCGTGAAAGCAAGGTCGATTTACCGACGTTCGGGAAACCAACCAGACCAACATCTGCGATTACCTTTAATTCCAGCTGTATCCAGAGTTCCTGTGCCGGCTGTCCCGGCTGTGCATACTTCGGAACCTGCATCGTCGAGGTCGCAAAGTGCATATTTCCAAGACCGCCCTTGCCACCTTTTAAAATCACTTCTCGGCGGTTCTCGCCGGACATATCCGCGATTACCTTACCGGATTCAAAATCCTTGATAACGGTTCCTTCCGGAACCTTGACAATCAGATCCTCGCCGTCTGCTCCGTGACAGCGGCGCTTTCCGCCCTGCTCTCCGTCGCCAGCCACATATTTGCGGACATGACGGAAATCGGTCAGGGTATTCAGTCCGTCGTCCACTTCAAAAATGACATCGCCGCCGCGACCGCCATCGCCGCCGTCCGGACCGCCAGCAGCTACGAAAAGTTCCCGGCGGAAGCTGACATGACCGTCGCCGCCTTTTCCGGATCTGATATAAATTTTTGCACTGTCGGCAAACATAAATACCTCCTTCTGATCTGAAAAAAGCTCCATACAATCCGTATGGAGCTTCTTTATAATTATTCGTTAATTGTTCTCGGGTAAACAGAAACCTGCTTTTTGTCTCTGCCCTTTCTTTCAAACTTTACGACGCCGTCAACCATAGCGAATAATGTATCATCTCCACCGCGTCCTACGTTCACACCTGGATGAATCTTGGTTCCGCGCTGTCTGTAAAGAATGTTGCCAGCTAATACGAACTGTCCGTCTGCTCTCTTCGCACCAAGTCTCTTGGACTCAGAATCACGACCGTTCTTTGTGGAACCAACACCTTTTTTATGAGCGAATAACTGAAGGTTCATTTTAAACATGCGTTACACCTCCCTGAATCGAATTTTAATGTATTTATCTCCATAACTCTCCGCGATATCGGTAAGTCCAAGTATCAGCGAATCCATCAGGAGTTTTGATTCCGCACTTACAGTACCGGTAAAATGAAAAATAAACTGACCTGTCTTTTCATCCACACTGCCCTTAAAACTGTCATCGGTAAATTTCTCCACCGAATTAGCCATATTGACAGTCAGAACGGATACAGCCGCACAGACAATATCTTTGCCGTACTCATCATATCCAGCATGTCCCTTTACTTCCACTCCCGTGGTACATCCTTTGGAATCGGAGTATACGTCTACTTGAATCATTTCAATTAAGCGTTGATCTTTTCGATCTTAACTTCTGTAAAGAGCTGTCTGTGACCATTTTTCTTATGGTAGCCAGTTTTTCTCTTATACTTGTAAACGATAACTTTTTTGCCTTTGCCTTCTTTAACAACTGTTGCGGATACAGTAGCACCCTCAACGGTCGGGCATCCGATCTTCATCTCACCGTTGTTAACAGCCAGAACCTGATCGAAAGTAACAGCTTCACCTGCAGCAGCACCGAGTCTCTCAACTTTGATTACATCGCCCTCGGCAACCTTATACTGCTTACCACCTGTTGCAATAATCGCGTACATCTGATGGCACCTCCTATTATCATTACTCGCCAGCTATGGCGGCTTACGCACTTTTAGCCTCGCTGTGCGGCACACTTAGATATTCTAGCATCGGAATATGGATCTGTCAACGGTTTTTTCTTGAATTTAGGAGAAAATTTTAAACCAGTGTTACGGATAAAGCTGCTTTTTCCAAGTCCTCATAAGTACCACCAAATTGTTCAAGGGCTTGTTCCTTTGTTAGTATGCCTTTTTCAATCAGGTTTAAAAGTATTTTAGCCTCACCAACCTTCTCCCCTTCTGCAAACTCCGCCTTCCGTATCAATTCCGTTTCCCTCTTCTCGTCATACTCAAAAATACACACCTCTATCGCCTCCGCTCGATTCTTCCTCAGAAACTCTGCCAATATATTTTCATCAATACATTCCGTCACAGCCTTTTCAGCTGCCTGATTGATATCTTTGTATTCAATCGCATACCGCCGTATTTTATGAACCAACAGCATATACTCTTTCAACAACCGGCAGGTTCCCAGGATCTCCAGATTTTTATCCAGATTGATATTTAAAACCTTCACAAGCAATTCCAGCTCAGGATGTTCTGTCTTCTGCATGAACGAATGTGACAATTTAAGCAGACCCTCCGCCTCCCGCTCTTTTTCTCCATTGTAGAATACTACAAAATGCGGTGTCGGCAATTCCACCAATGCCGATGCGTACAAGGTCTGGTTCCGGACCAGCATCTGGTACTCTTTTGCCACATAGAACAGAAAACGCAGTGGCATATTCGGATTCCATGTCGATTGATGTTCATATAAGTTTAACTGCATATCCAGCAAAAATGCCTGATCGTTTTTCATATTCATATATACAGCATTTTTCAGCGTCACAATCTCCAATTCTTTCGGATCTGTATAATGCGAATGATTCACTGCATTGTACAGACTCAGCAGATTCTCCCTTGTGCTGAACAGCATCCGGAACAGCGTGTCCTTGTGATTTCTCCGCACCCTCATTAAATTCCCCATAATTCTCCCCTTTCTGACAGGAGAATCTGGCTTTTCTGAGAATCCCCTGCTCTTTCGTATTGCCAATTTGGATAAGCATAAGATTTCTCAGATTAATAATTAGAATATAAGATTGCTTGAATTGCAGATAAAGAAATATATATGCTTGATGAGTCAAATGTAACACATCTGGTTCGGATATGCAAGTACGAATTTTGCAACTATTTATTCTGTAAATACGCACAAACATATAACGGGTGTATTTCCTGTATGTGAAATGATACATACAATATAGCTAAAAGCGATTCTATATATTTGTGCAAAAATAAGGAAATATTTTTCAAAACCATATTATGCATAAACATATTTGTATACACTTGGAGATTTTAAACCTGGTAGCGGGGGAAGGGGAAAATAGCAACTATCTTTAAGCCAGTTCCATTAAATGATTGATATAAAATTTCATCTAAAAAAACATAATCTAGTTCGTTATCAATGTCTGCAACAAAAAAATGTTCCAGGTTGATGGGTATTTCTGTCGCTGCTCTGGTTAGTGGCTGCTCCGTTTCCTCTGCTGCGGATACATTGTTTATAGGCTGCATATTGGATAACGCTTTTTGTGACAATGTTTCATTTGCGCTGACGCTTCTATTTTTACTGGTATGACTGGTAATAAGGTACATGAGAGTGAATCCACCAAAACAAATCATAAACGACTGCCATCTGAAAAAGTTTACATGAAAATTCCGATTAAAAAATAGATTCAAACACACCCCAGCAAACGCACCACCCAGACCAAACAGAAATGCTTTGTTTGAGAGCGAAAAATCAAGCGGAATTGTATCCGTTTTTTTCGTTAGCTTTTTAGCACAAAAATATCCGATTCCATAGAAGTCTAAAAAATATAAAATATCCAGTATGAAGCTCATCCTGTTTCCATAATAAATTTTATAATAGAAATAATGAAATGGATTCCATTTAACAGAAAAATTAATATTGACTTACCAGTCATGAAAGTAAACAGGCAATTTGCACTATTATATAAGGGCAATTTGCCTGTTTAAAGGATTGTCTTTATTTCATAATCACTCTACACTGCTTCTTATGACAGCAAACTTTTTCCCAATCTCCACTAGAACCCTGGACGTCTTCTCCAATGACGCCACCGGAATAAATTCATATTTTCCATGATAGTTATATCCGCCGGTGCAGAGATTCGGGCACGGGAGCCCCATGTAGGAGAGGCGGGCGCCGTCGGTGCCGCCGCGGATCGGAACGACCTCCGGCTCGATGCCGCAGGCTGCCATCGCCTCTTTGGCGGTATCGATCAGGTACATGCACGGCTCAATTTTTTCTTTCATGTTGTAGTAGCTGTCCGTTACTTCGGCGATCACGGTGCCCTTACCGTATTTGCGGTTCAGAAAATCGGCGGCTTCGGCGAAAAATTTCTTTTTCTGTTCAAATTTTTCATGGTCGTGATCGCGGATGATATAATTTAACTGCGCCTCTTCTACATTTCCGCTCATTTCATCCAGATGATAGAATCCCTCGTAACCCTCTGTGTACATCGGATTTTCGAAGACCGGCAGCAGGCTTTGAAATTCCATTCCGATGAGAATGGCATTTTTCATCTTGAGCTTCGCATCGCCCGGATGGATGCTGGCTCCCTGAATCCGGACTTTGCCGGAAGCGGCGTTGAAATTTTCATATTCGATCTCGCCGATCGGACCGCCGTCTACCGTATAAGCAACCGCTGCACCGAAGTCTTTCACATCGAAACGATCCGCGCCGCGTCCGATCTCCTCGTCCGGCGTAAATCCAATGCAGATCTCGCCGTGCGGGATCTCCGGGTGGCTCAGGAAATATTCTGCCATCGTCATGATCTCCGCCACGCCTGCCTTATCGTCGGCGCCCAGAAGCGTGGTTCCATCGGTTACGATCAGATCCTGACCTTTTAAGTCGGCTAAAAACGGAAATTCTGAAACTTTCATGACAATTTGTTTTTCTGCATTTAATACGATATCTTTGCCGTCATATGCCTGGACGATGCGCGGCTTTACGTTTGTTCCGGTTAAGGACGGCGCGGTGTCCATGTGGGAAATGAAGCCAAGTGCCGATGGTAGCTTTCTGCCCAACGTCGGATGCACCGTGAGCAGACGCAGTGCTAAAAGAAGCTTCCGCTTCTTGCGGTGCAGAGGTACTGTCAGTATTATCCGGAATGCGTGCAAACAAGTATCCGTACTTGCTCATCCGCACATCGGATGCACCCATTTCTTCCAGCTCGCGTTTCAGCTCATTGGCTAACAGAAGCTGTTTTTTTGTGCTCGGGCAGGTGTCATATGCCTCGTCTGACTGCGTATCATATGATACATATTTCAAAAAACGTTCTACGGCTGTTGTCATGAAAAATCATCCTCTCTTTCTCCTAAATCCCGGCTCAGCGGTTCCAGATAATGGACTAATATATCCCGGTGGCTTTTGATGCGCCACGTTTTATCCATTTCCTCATATGTAAAACTCTTTCGTCCGCCCTGCTGCATCCGCTCCCAGTATGCGTCCAGATGGAAAAATGGCAGGTAGTAAAGTTCATCCCTCTGTGAAAAATATATAATTAAGAAAGCAATCCCGCCCTGCTCTTCAAATTCCCGCATAAATGCGACCTGATGCGGATGGACGTTCTGCAGTGGAAATGTATCTGCCGCGCATTCTTTCGCATCAAAGCAGACCGGGACGCCCTGAATCGCGCCGATGTAATCGACGGTACTCTTCTGGTCGAAATACGCCAGCGTGATATGGCGGCTGGTTTTATCGATCGAAACGGGTGTGATCGGCGTCGGGATTTTCTGGATCAATGCCAGCTTTTTCTCACGGTAAAGATCGTTTGTGTGGTTTATCATATCCTCCAGGGTTGAACCACGAAGTCCCCGGCTGTTCCAAGTCCCCATGTTGTTGCTCCTCCACTTATTTTTTTGATTTTTCGCACAATTTAAAATTTACAGGCGATGATTGGCTGGGCGTTTTGGAGCTGATTTCATCATCTCTTCCATCCGTTTCATCTCCGCCGGCATAGGCGCGGTAAATTCTTTGCCCGCCAGATATGAAAGCGGCTCGGAGATCGTTTCCGGCATTACCAGCCGCCACGCATGAAGCATCTGCGAACGGACGCCGAAGCGTTTCTTCACTTCCTCATTGACCCGGGGATCGCCGTACTTCGGATCCCCGGCGATCGGGTGTCCGATGGAAGCCAGGTGGGCGCGGATCTGGTGGGAGCGTCCGGTGATCAGATGAACCTCCAGAAGGGTATATCCATTTCCAGATACCAGCGGTCTGTATGCAGTCCGGATCGGCAGACTTCCAGGGGTCTCCTCTTTTCGGATCGACACCTGATTCGTCTTTTCATTTTTCGTCAGCCATCCCTCGATCCGGGCTTCGCCTTTTACGATTCCCCGCACGACGCAGACATAATATTTTCCCAGACTCCGGTCCTTGATGACCTCAGACATGATCTGCAGTCCCGGCAGGGAACGTCCAGCTGCCACGATGCCGCTTGTGTTGCGGTCGAGGCGGTTGCAGACGGACGGGCGGAAGCACGCCAGTTCCTCTTTCTTTAATTTGCCGGAATCCAGCAGATAGTCAATCAGGTATTCAACCAGCGATTCATCCGTCTCTTTCGCTTTCTGGGACAGCATTCCAGATGGCTTATTGATCAGTAAAATATGTTCGTCCTCGTAGACGATATCGAGCTTTTTCTTTTGAACCTTCTGAATCTTCACTTCCGAAAATTTCTCGATCGTCTCCTCTGCCAGAAACAGCTTGATCTCATCGCCCTCGGTCAGATGTTCGGAACCGTCGCATTTTTTTCCGTTCAGGGTAATATTTTTCTTCCGCATCATTTTATAAATGAAGCTTTTTCCCGCCAGATTCAGATATTTTGCCAGCAGCTTGTCCAGGCGCTGCCCCGCCTCATTTTTAGATACTGTCAGCATCCGCATGGCTGCCGCCTCCCTTTTTTACATCGATAATCCTTTTATTACGCGCACACCGTACTCTACAGTTCCATCGTCCTCATACTCTGACGCCGGTTTCAGGCTGTGAATCCGCTTGTCAAAGGTGCTGCGTGAGGTCACGATTTTCAGGTTCGGATCCAGTTTGTTAGCCTTTAACAGTTCATTTAAACCTGCCTCCGCGCGCTTTACATTCAGCTTTGGATTAATGCAGTACACATAGATGCCGGTCGGGTGAACGACGGTCACATCGGACGGAATCACATCTTCCGGTGTCGTCAGAACCAGATCATAGAGAACTTCAAATTTTTCCTCATACGGCATATATGCCTCATGAAACGCCTGCTCCGGTGTATGGTATTTGAAAATGGCAATCAGCGGGGAAGCGAGATTCGCCGCCGGAAGTACCGTGACGATCGCCATGACCGTCAGAATTTTTTTGACGGAATCATTGTCTGTAAAAGACCGTCCAACCAGCTGTGCGATGATAAATAATGCCAGAAGTGCGATGATAAAAAGCTGTTTCCGCTTGAAATGATTGCGGTAGCCGTAATCGCCTTTTTTTATCTTTTTCACGGTGTAAAAATCCTTTCTATCATGTTTTTATTGAATGATACTAGCTTTTTGTCTGATTTAATGGTTTAACGCCTGCATCGCGCGCAGAATCCACTCATGCGGAACTATCTTGCAGAGCACAAAGAATGCCTTCATCCATACGCCGTAAATCGACACGCTTTTTCCCGCCATACAGTCGCGGATGGCAAGTTTTACAACTTTGTGCGGATCTGCCATCACCAGACGCTTATAAAGAGGAATCTCCCCGGTTGTCTCGGCAATGTCGAAAAATTCGGTTTTGACCGGTCCGGGGCAGACCGCCGTCACGCCGATTCTGCGCGGGCGGAGTTCTTCCCGCAGGGCGCGGCTGTAGCTTAAGACAAATGCCTTGGTTGCCGCATAGATGGCAAATCCCGGCTGCGGCAGAAAGGAGGCTGCTGACGCGAACTGGAGAATCCGGCTGTTTTCGCTCATATAGGGAAGCACCATATGCGTGACCGCGCACAGCGCCTCGCAGTTGAGCTCTACCATTCCCGTTTCATCGTCAAGCGGCAGGTTCCCGACCGTTCCGATTTTACCAAAGCCGGAAGCATTTACTAAAAGCTTTACGTTGGGCTTGCGCGCCGCCAGCTCGTTTTCCAGCGTCTCCCGCTGGGATGCATCCGTCAGATCGATGGCGAAACACCGCGCCGGGATCGGCAGCGTCCGTTCCAGCTCCTGCATCCGGTCCATCCGGCGGGCAATCAGCCAGACTTCCTGAAGTCCCGAAAAGCGATCCGCCAGCTGTCTGGCTGCCTCGCGCCCCATGCCGGAAGAGGCACCTGTAATTATCGCAATTTTCATGAGAAATTCCTCCCGTCTCAAGTATGTACGCTCGGAGTCGTTCCTGCATTCCGAGCGTACATACGTTTTATTTCTTCTTGTGCACGTTCCGGATGGTTTTTTTCTTTCCGCTTCCGCTGCTCTTTCCACCTACAGCGCCGCCAAATCCCCCCGCATTTCGTCCATTTTCATTTACGCCGGTCTGTTTGTGCCCGGTCATACCGCCCACAGCCGGTCTTTTGGCGTCTTTTGCACGATTGGCAGCAGCCGGTTTTGCCGTCTGGGTGCATGATGCGCCCCTTTATATCCGCCAGCCGCGAAATCGCGGCCTTTGATCTGCCGCGGACGGATCAGGCATTTCTTATCAAAACCGATCAGATCCGTTCTGCCTGCCAGACGGAGTGCTTCCAGCACCAGATCATAGTTTTTCGGATTGCGGTACTGGATTAACGCACGCTGCATCGCTTTCTCATGCGGGTTGGTCGGCACGTACACTTTTTCCATCGTGCGCGGATCATATCCCGTGTAATACATACACGTAGACAGTGTGGATGGTGTCGGATAGAAATCCTGCACCTGCTCCGGCATGTAGCCGAGGTCCCGCAGATATTCTGCCAGTTCGATCGCCTCCTTGAGCGTGGAACCCGGATGGGAGGACATCAGGTACGGAACGAGGTACTGCTTCATTCCCAGCGAGTCATTCATCGCTGCATATTCCTTCATGAACTGGCGGTAAACCTTATTCTCCGGTTTTCCCATCCGCTTTAATACATTATCCGATATATGTTCCGGCGCTACCTTGAGCTGTCCGCTGACATGGTACTGACAAAGCTCCCGCAAGAATGCCCTGTTTTTCTCCGCCAGCAGATAATCGAAACGGATACCCGAACGGATGAAAACTTTTTTTACCTTCGGAATCGCCCGCAGCTTCTTTAACAGGGAAATATAGTCGCTGTGATCGGCATTCATGTTTTTACACGGCTGCGGGAACAGGCACTGTTTGTGCGGACAGGCGCCGTAGGTCATCTGTTTTTCGCATGCCGGATGACGGAAGTTTGCGGTCGGACCGCCGACATCGTGGATGTACCCCTTGAAATCTGGTTCCTGGGTCAAAAGTTCTGCTTCCTGAATAATTGATTCATGGCTGCGGGTCTGCACGATGCGTCCCTGATGGAAGGTCAGCGCACAGAAGCTGCATCCGCCGAAGCATCCGCGGTTGCTGATGAGGCTGAATTTTACTTCCGTGATCGCTGGAATACCACCCGCTGCATCGTAACACGGATGCCAGGTTCTCATGTATGGAAGTGCGTAGACATCGTCCATCTCTTCCTGGGTCAGCGGTTTCGCCGCCGGATTCTGCACCACATAGAGGCGGTCGCTGTACGGCTCAACGAGGCGTTTTCCCGAAAATGGATCGGTGTTGCTGTACTGGGTGTAAAAGCTCTCCGCATACGTCTTTTTATCGGAGGAAACCTCGCGGTAAGACGGCAGACGGATTTCGTCGTAAACAGAATCCAGGTTTTCCGCCTTATAAACAGTTCCCTCGATGAAGGTGATATCCTTTGCCTCGATGCCGCTGGCCAGTGCATCCGCGATCTCCACGATCGAGCGCTCGCCCATTCCGTAGGAAATCAGATCTGCCTGGGAATCCAGCAGAATGGACCGTTTCATTTTTCCAGACCAGTAATCATAATGTGCCAGACGCCGCAGGCTGGCTTCGATACCGCCGAGAATGATTGGCTTTTTCGACCAGGTGCGGATCAGGTTAGAATAGACGATCGTCGCATAATCCGGACGTTTTCCCATCTCGCCGCCCGGTGTGTAGGAATCCTTTGCGCGGCGCTTTTTCGAAACCGAATAATGGTTTACCATAGAGTCCATATTTCCGGCGCTCACAAGCCATCCGAGACGCGGTTCGCCCAGAATCTGAATGGATTTCTGATTCTTCCAGTCCGGCTGGGCGATGATGCCTACTTTATAGCCGTGCGCTTCGAGCATACGGCTGATGATCGCGTGGCCGAATGACGGGTGATCGACATACGCATCCCCGCACACGTAGACAAAATCGCAGCTCTCCCAGCCGCGCTTGTCCATATCCGCCCGGCAGATCGGTAAAAAATCATGTATCATTTTATCTTGCCCCCTGTATCAGTTCCCGGTAGTCCCGGATATAAAAATCAGCTAATTCTTTCTTTTCTTCGGTCATGGAAAGTGAAAATACGTCCTCGACCGCGCCAACGCGCATACCAGCCCGTTTTCCAGCCAGAATCCCCGCCGGGACGTCCTCAAATACCAGACATTTTTCCGGCTGTACGCCCAGATCCGCCGCTACTTTCAGATAGATATCCGGCGCCGGTTTTCCTGCTGCCACCTCACAGGCAGTTGCCACCACACCGAAATAGGAACGGATATCCAGAGAATCCAGCACGGCTGCTACCATATCCTGTGCGTTGCTCGTTGCAATTCCCATGCGGATTCCTTTTTTCTTTAAAAATGAAAGAAATTCCGCAACACCCGATTTCAGCGGTACCTCATGGCGGTATTTATCGATCGACATTTCAATCCAGATGGCCTTTATCTCATCCAGGGTCATCGGCAGCTGGAAGCGATCTTTAAAATAGATTGCTGTCTCGGAAAAGCTCATGCCCTCGATCACCTTCTCAAGATCTTCCGGACAGTCATAGCCGTAACGCTTTAAAAATTCCACATCGATCGCTTTCCACATCCACATGGAATCGACCAGGGTGCCGTCGAGATCGAAGAGGACGGCGTCTACTGTGTTCCAGTTGATTTCAGGAGGTGTGTTATTTGGGGTGTCTGACAAATTTTCGTCATTTGATACACAATTTTGTGAGGTTAGCGTTCTTTCTTTTAATGCTCTAATTTCATCTTCCCTCAGCGCCCGGTACTCTCCCGTCGCCAGTGCCTCATCCAGGGCAAGCGGTCCCATCGAAAGGCGTTTCAGGTAAATAACTTCGCCGCCCTCTGCCTCAAACATCCGCTTTACCTGATGAAATTTTCCTTCATGGATGGTCAGGCGCGCCTCGCAGAGGTCTTCTCCTGCGTCGTTCCATTTTTTCTCGATCACAAGCTCTGCCGGCCGTACCGGTGTGCCATCCGTCAGCGTCAGTCCCGCCTGAAAGCGCGCTTCGATTCCTTCTTTCAGTGTTCCCTTTACGCGTGCAAAATAGACCTTATCCACGTGTTTTTTCGGTGCCAGAAGCTCATGCGCCAGCGCACCGTCGTTCGTGATGAGAAGCAGTCCTTCCGTATCAATATCGAGGCGTCCGACCGGGAAGAGGTCTTTTCGCTTTGCTTCATCAATAAGGTCAATGACAGTCTGATAGCGCCCGTCTTCCGTTGCGGAAACGACGCCCTGCGGTTTATTTAACATATAATATTCCGTGTCTGCCCAGCCAACCGGCTGTCCATCCAGTGTAACCCGGGTTTCGTCCGGGAATATTTTCCGGTCAGACTCGCGGCAGACGGTTCCATCGACCAGAACCCGCCCTTTGCGGATCATCTCTTTTACCTGACTGCGCGTTCCCTGCTTCATCTCTGCCAGGAAACGGTCTAAACGTATACTTTTACCCTGTCCCATCACTGCCACCTCCATCCGGGATTGTATTTATTTTTAAGCTGACCGCCCCGTTTCTGCGCCCAGCCAAGTGGAAATCCATCCACACAGATTAGTACAAGACCATCTGCTGCCTCTTCCTCTGCGGCTGTCAATGTCTCGCCCTTTAAATAGCGGATCGTGCGCTCATCCGAGGCATTAAAATTTAAGTAATTTACAAATTCCTGCATCCGCAGGTTCATTGCCAGCGCCTGGGATGGTTCAAACCGCCCTTTTTTCAGTTCTCCGAGCAGAAGTCCGGTACGCAGACAGCGGAGCGGCTTAAAATAACGTGTATTGTCGCCTGCCAGCGCTGCCGGGAGGTAATAGATGCGCTCGCCGTCACGGTAGAATTGCTCCGGATTCCAGGTTCTTACCGGAAGCTGGCGCAGAAGCTCAAACAGGGGGGAAAAATCCTCGGCGGTCTGGTTTTGCGCCACGTTTTTTCCCTTTCCAAACATTTTCCATTTCGCTTTTCCGGAAACCATCTGTCTGGACTTACCGTCTTCCGCCACACGGCACAACCGCGCTTCTATTTCCTCTACCAAAAGTGGATCGCTCAATGCTTTCTCACCGGCATTTTCCAAATCCTTGACATTTGCGTCTGGTTTCTCCGTCCGCTTCTCCAACAGCGCAACAAAATGTCCTTCGCCCTCCAGACGGTGCGGAAACAATCTCAGACAGCCCTCAATGCCACGGCTTCCCTCAAAGCCATATTCCGGTTTCTGCGGCACGACCGCCATCTGCGGATATTTCTCCAGAATATACTCGATCGTTCCCTCGTCCTCGTCCCTGTCAAAGGTACAAGTCGAATAAACCAGTTTCCCGCCCGGCGCAAGCATCTGCACGGCACAGTCGAGAATCTGGCGCTGCAGCGGCGCATAATAATCGGGACCTTTTTCGTTCCAGCTCTTTACCATCGACGGATCGCGGCGGAACATACCTTCGCCGGAGCACGGCGCATCGACCAGAATTTTATCAAAAAACTCCGGCAGGATACCAGCCATTTTTTCCGGTGCCTCGCTCGTTACACAGATATTTCCCGCTCCGAACATTTCCAGATTTTTAAGAAGCGCTTTTGCGCGCGAATTGCTGATATCATTGGAAAACAGGACACCTGTACCGGTTAATTTCGCCGCCAGTTCCGTACTTTTACCGCCCGGTGCCGCGCACAAATCCAGAACCCGGTCGCCCGGCTTGATCGGCAGCCATGCCGCCGGTGCCATCGCACTCGGTTCCTGCAAATAGTAGAGTCCCGCGTAGTACCACGGATGCCTGGATGGGCGTTCGCCCTGATAATAAAAACCGTTCTTCGTCCACGGCACTGGTTTCAAATTCCAGTCCGCCGTCTGTGCCATCTCTAAAAACTGTTCCGGTGTCAGCCTGCCCGTGTTGACGCGCAGCCCTGAACGCGGCTCTTCCTCATACGAAGCCAGATACTCCGGGTATTCCTCCCCCAGAAATTGTTTCATTTTTTCAAGAAATTCTTCCGGCAGTTCTCGGTAATCCAATCGTTTTCCTCCTGTTTTTGTCTATTGCTCTGTATATCCATTTATAATCGTGATTCTAAAGACTTTTTCTTGGCGCTCATTCGTTCTTTCTTTGTTCGGTATGCCGGTTTTCAGGCTTCCAAAAGGAATGAGCCATTTTCTGTCTACATATATATAATCTATCTTTATATTACTTTTTAATGATAGAAAGGCGCTCCCATGCCATATATAAAAAAAATATTATCCGCCCTGTTCCCAGCACTTATCCTGGCGCTTCTGCTCTCGCATCCGCGTCTCTCTGCGGATGGGGCACAGAAAGGACTTCTTTTATGGTTCAATACGGTCTTTCCGACGTTATTTCCCTTTATGCTCTTCTCAAAGCTTTTAGCTGAACACGGCGGCGTCCGGCTGCTTCTAGCGCCATTTCACCCGGTTTTGAAACATCTTGGGATGTCTGTCTACAGCGGCTATGCCCTGCTTGCCGGGCTGCTCTGCGGTTACCCGATGGGAATGAAAACTGCCGCCGATTTTAACCGGAAATCGCTGCTTTCGGCACATGAAAAACGGCTTCTGACCGCCATCAGCGCTTCGCCAAGCCCCATGTTTATCGCCGGATATGCTGCACCTAGGCTGAACCCGGCAGTTCCGCCAAACTATCTGGTTCTGGCACTATATACGCCGCTTTTATTGGTTGGAAGTCTCCTATGCATTTATAATAAAGTAACTTCTTTTACCCTTCAAAACCGATTTTTTTCGAAACAAACCGGCTCTGTCAAGCCCGCCCGCACAAAATCCACATCCGTTTCCGTTCCCGCTTCCTTCGACACCATCCTGATGGACTGCATCGAACTGCAGGTCCGCATCGGCGGTTTGATCATGCTGTATTCGATCCTCGCTGCCTTTGCCGACGCCTTCTGTTCCGGCACGCTGCGTCTGGTTCTGATCGGGACGGCTGAAATGACAACCGGCATCGATGCGATCGCCCGTTCTGGTGCCATATTCAGTATCCCGGTTCAATCCGGCGCGATGGCGGCATGTGCTGCGTTCGGCGGGTTATCCGGGATCGCCCAGACAAATTCAGTCATACGGGACAGCCGAAAAGACAGAGAAAAAAATGCCGGACTTTCCATCCGGCATTATGTACTGTGGAAACTGGTTCACGCCAGTCTCTCGTTCGTTCTCTTTATTCTGCTGCTTCGCCGGATGCCGCCTGTGTAGCGGCCACTGCTGCCTCGGCGCCTGTGTTCTCCTCCGGCTCGGTCACGACACTGCCAGCCAGCTCATTACGGTTGGAAGATACGACATCGTAGCTGGACTGCATCGAACTCATGTAAGACTCGAAACGGCTCTGCGCGCCCTCCATCGAATGCTTGATGATGGTCTGCAGGCTGCGGAGCATGTCGTCCGTGTACTGAACGGAACCCTGGCGGATATTGTTTGCCTCTGTGACAGCGTTGTCCACGATCTGCTGTGCCTGTGCATTTGCCTGCTCAATAATGCTGTTTGCTTCTGCATATGCACGCTGCATGATCTCATGCTCATTAACCAGCTCATTGGTCTGGGCGGTCGCCTCGGCTACCATCGCGTCTGCCTGGGAACGTGCCTCCTGCAGAATCGCATCCTGGTTGCTGATGATCTTCTGATATTTCTTGATCTCCTCCGGAATGCGAAGACGCAGTTCCACGAGCAGTTCTTCAATCTCTTCTTTATTTACTAAAATCTTCGTGTTGGACAGCGGCTGAAACTTGCAGCTGTCGATATAATCTTCAATTTCTGTGATGATCTGTTCAATTCTGCTCATAGCTTTTCTCCTTACTTACATTCCCTGTCTTCCTGAAGCGCCTGGTATTTCTCCTGTACTTGTTTTGCAATGACCGGATCGAGAAATTCGGAAATGTCTCCGCCGTACATCGCAACCTCTTTTGCCATACTGGAACTTAAATACGCGTATTTAAGGTTCGTTGTCAGAAACAGGGTATCTATTTCGGGTGCAATCACCCGGTTCATCTGCGCGAGCTGCAACTCATATTCGAAATCCGTGATCGCACGCAGACCACGCACGATGACCTTTGCGTGATTCTGGCGCATGAAATCGACCAGAAGTCCGTCAAACGACTGCACCTCCACGTTAGGAATGTCTTTTGTCACTTCCTCTAACATCTTAACACGTTCTTCGACAGAAAACAACGGAGATTTTGCGTTATTACACAAAACTCCCACGATGACCTGATCAAAAATTTCGGAGGATCGCTTTATAATATCAAAATGTCCGAGCGTCACCGGATCAAAGCTGCCCGGATAAATGGCTGTTTTCATCTTTTTTTCTCCTTTGGTATTCAAGCTTTTCGGATAAACAGATGTTTATTCGTCTTATATATCTTCTCTTTTTCGAGATGGTATCCCAGTTCTGAAAGGTAGCTGCACCCGGTCTCTTTCGATGCCTCTGTGATGATCATCGTATGTTCATCTGCCAGGGACGAATGCGCCAGATAAGTAAGCACTTCTTTCTCCCAAAGATGGTTATACGGAGGATCCATAAAAATGAAATCAAACGCACTCTTCCGGTTTTCTATCCGTTTCAATGCATCCGAAATATCACAGTTTAACAGCGTCGCCTTATCAGCTAGGCGGGCCGCTTTCAGATTGTCACGGATGCAGTCCGCCGCTTTCGGATTCTTCTCCACAAAAACAGCTTCTTTTGCCCCGCGGCTTAAAGCTTCGATCCCGATCGCCCCGCTTCCGCTGAATAAATCGAGAAATGTGCATCCATAGATATCATTCTGAATCATATTAAAAAGAGTTTCTTTGATACGGTCCGTCGTCGGTCTCGTATCCATTCCCTCGATCGTCTTTAAAGTAAGCCTTCTGGCACTTCCTGCTATTACCCGCATGGATTTTTCTCCATCTTACTAGAAATATTAATGTATTTTGAACTGCAACCGTAAAATTCACCAAACAGTTTGCGTATTTTTTAACACTACATCTGTTCTATTATAGTATGAGTTTTACTGATATACAAGCATAAAATCGGATCAATACTAACTTTTTTCCCTACATTGTGGGTGTTTTGCCCCAAAATGTCAATTTGCACAAAACCTTCTAGTGTATTTCACTTTTAAGATCCGCATACTGAGAATGTAACAAAAAGAGACACCCGGACAAACGAAAGTTTGAAGGGGCACACGCAAAAAAGGAGGCGTCTGTTATGTCTAGTTCCAACAACACTAACAAAACCAATGTACCGGAAGCCAAGGAAGCGATGAACCGCTTTAAGATGGAGGTTGCCAATGAGATTGGCGTTCCGTTAAGCGAGGGCTACAATGGTAACCTGACCTCCGCACAGGCTGGTTCCGTCGGCGGCTATATGGTCAAAAAGATGATTGAGGAACAGGAAAAAAAGATGGCTGGTAAATAAGGCATCGTAGGGCTCTTCTGAATCTTCGCTGAAACGGCGAAAAAAACGGCAGCAGCATGATTGACAAAACCGGACTTGAACGACCGATTTTCAATCATGCTGCTGTTCTTTTCTGCAAAACATTCATTCACTTGTTTGACAGACAGATTGTATACTTACTTTAGCGATAAAAATGCCGCCAGATTCCCCCTCTTATCTCCCATCACGCGGTGTGAATATAAAAGATCCGGATTGCATTTCGTACATACATTCGTCACAGCCAGATGCTCCGGCAAAATTCCGGCATCCAGAAGCACCAGGCGGTTCGCGCCCCAGAGGTCAAGCTGGTACTTGCCATTCCCCTTATTCATGAGAATCGATTTCCCATTCCAGGAATAACAGGATGTTGAATCATCCTGACTGATTTCTGCTCCAAATTCTTCTTTAAATGCATCTGCCACATCCTCACTGACCTCATAACAGTCCCGGCAGATGCTCGGTCCGATGCAGACGCACAGATCCTCCGGCTTCGTGCCGAACGCCTCTCCCATCGCCTCGATCGTTTTCTGTCCCATCCGGTGAACGGTTCCCTTCCAGCCGGAATGCGACAGTCCGATCGCACGATGCACCGGATCTACAAAATATAATGGTACACAGTCCGCAAAAAATGTAACCAGCGTCAGCCCCGACACGTTTGTGATAAGCCCGTCGATGTTTTCATAATCGCGTTCCCGCCAGATTCCTTTTCCAGCGTCCGCTTCCGTAACAAGACGGATATTCGTCGTGTGTGTCTGATGGCTGAGCACCATCTTTGACACATCCGTTCCCAGAATCCGCGCCATTTTCCGGTAATTTTCAAGCACATCGTCCCGGTTGTCGCCGCGCGTCAGCGAAAAGTTCATCGTACTGAAATACCCCTTGCTCGCTCCGCCAAGCCGGGTAGAAAATGCGTGGCGCACTATCCTGGTCTGCTCTAAAAGCGGAAAGGTAAAATAAGCCACTCCGTTTGACTCATGAAGGGTAATTGGTGCCGGATGAACTGTTTTTTGTATATAGGTAAGGGCCATGATTGTCACATCCTTTTTCTGTCTCTTGCTCAAATCTGATTGTGCAGTTTTTGAATTCTCTCATTTGTAATTATCCGCACCAGAACGCGTCCCGAATTAATCTCACGTTACTGCCAAGCACCGCCACCACATCAAACCGGCACGGCGTGTCCTCGGAAATATGATAACGCGTCATATAATACCGGGCGGTATGAAGAATCCTCGCCTGCTTGCGGGCATCCACTGCCTCCGCCGGATCGCCTTCGTGTTCATCGCGGCGGTATTTGACCTCGATAAAAACCAGGTAGTCTCTATCTCTTGCGATAATATCAATCTCACCCTGGCGACAGCGGAAATTCCGGCAGAGAATCTGGTAACCGTGCCGGGTGAGATATTCACACGCCAGGGTTTCATATTCAGTTCCGATGGCACGGCGGTTGAATGAATTTCCATGAAGATGAAAGTTTCTTTCTCCCATTCAGCTCCTTTTCTGTTATTTCATCCCCTGCATCGCGGCTTCCTCGCCCAGCAGCTTCTTCAAAAAGGTTCTCCGGTGGATCGGGCATGGACCATAGGTTAAAATTGCCTCGTTATGCATCTTGGTTCCGTATCCTTTATGCTTCGCAAACCCGTATTCCGGATAGATTTTATCATACTCCATCATCATATGATCCCTCGTCACTTTTGCCAGGATACTGGCTGCCGCGATCGAGACACTTTTTGCATCGCCCTTGATAATCTTAATCTGCTTTTCCTCCGAAATCCCCGGAATGATGACCGCGTCATTTAAAAAGATATCCGGCTCCTGCGGAAGCTGTGCGACTGCCTGACGCATTGCTTCATAGGTCGCCTGCAAAATATTGATGGAATCGATCACCTCCGGGCTTACAATTCCAATTCCGTAGGCAGCTGCCTTTTCTTTGATTTCCAGAAATAATTCTTCCCGGCATTTTTCCGACAATTTTTTGGAATCGTTCAGCCGCATAATCGTACAGTCTTTCGGAAGTACCGCGACCGCCGCCACCACCGGACCGGCTAATGGACCTCTGCCCGCCTCATCAATGCCGCAGACGATCCCTGCACTTTCGTACTGATGTTCATAGGCGCGCATTCCTTCGAGACGCGCCAGTTCTGCTTCCAGTTTTTCTCCTGTTAGTTTTCTCATGTTTTCCTATACCTCCGGCACTTCCAGCGTCACGCGCCCCAGTTTGCCGCTGCGGAAGTCATCTAATAGGAAGCCAGCCGCTTTTTTCGTATCCAGCTCGCTGCCCTTTAAAAGACAGGAACGTGCCCTTGCGATTTCACGCAGAATTTCCCAGGCTTTTTTTGTATCTTCGCCGTCCCCAGCCGTATTCTCAACCAGCGTCACACCATACCGCTCTTCCAGGCGCTTTCCGTAACGTCCGGACATATTTTTGATCAGCTCGGCTGCCAGCTCTTCCTTATCCAGAATCTCATCGTTGATCGAGCCGATAAATGCAAGGCACAGTCCCACATTCGGATCTTCAAATTTCGGCCAGAGGATTCCCGGCGTATCGAGAAGTTCCAGTGTCTTATTTAAGCGGATCCACTGGTTTCCCTTGGTAACACCCGGTTTATTTCCAGTCTTGGCGCAGGCTTTTCCGGCAAAGGAATTGATAAAGGTCGATTTTCCGACATTCGGAATGCCGACTACCATCGTCCGCACCGGGCGGTTTTTGATACCGCGGCGGCGGTCACGCTCAATTTTCTCCTTGCATGCCTCCTGCACCAGCGGCTGGATCTGCTTCATTCCCATGCCGCTGCGCGCGTTGATGCGGAGTGCATGGATGCCCTGCTCCTTAAACCATGCGATCCAGCGCTCTGTACAGCCGTCGTCCGCCAGATCCGCCTTATTTAAAAGGACAATCCGTCCCTTTCCCTTCGCAAGCTCATCAATATCCGGGTTGCGGCTGCCGAGCGGCACGCGCGCATCCACCAGCTCAATCACCAGATCGATCAGCTTGATATCTTCCTTCATGGCTCTTTTCGCCTTTGTCATATGTCCAGGGTACCATTGTATCTGCATGAAATTTTCTTCCTTTCTTAGAACCTATCTCGACGAAATCAACCCAAACCGGCTAACCGGCTGGATCCGCAGCCAGACCTTTCCTTTGATCTGCCGGAACTTCACATTTCCCACATTGGAAAAGCGGCTGTCCTCACTGCCGGAGCGGTTGTCACCCAGCAGAAAATATTCGTTTTTATCCAGACTAATCGGATATTCCGCCAGTCCAGCCAGAGCCGCCTTACCCAAGTCGTTCGGGGCGTCTAATTTTTCATTATTAATGTAAATATAACCGTCCTTGATCTGCACCGTCTCACCTGGCAGTCCAATGACGCGTTTTATATTGTAATTTCCCGTTTCTTTTTCAAATACAATAATGTCATAGCGCTTTGGGCGCATCACGCGGTAACTCAGGCGGTTCATCAGAACCTTTTCGTTCTGCGACAACACCGGTTCCATTGATTGACCGCTCACCCGTATCTGTGTCCCCATCGCAAACACGGCGAACCACGCGATCGAAATTACCACCGCGATATCCACGATCCATCCAACCACCAGACGGATGCGGTTTTTATCCTCTTTCAGCTCCATATGTCACTCCCTCTCTATCCGTTCCCCATGAATCATCGCTCATGTCGCAAGCGACCGCGCTCGGCGCGAGAATGTGCCAGGACACATTCTTTTTTATAATAGGGAATCACAAGGAATTTCCTATTACACGAAAAAAAGCTGCTGCACAGCTCCTCCCGCCGCGCCGGACACACATAACCGCATATCCGGATGCACAGCAGGCTGGCCTGTACAGCAGCCCCATCCGCTTCAGAAATTATTTTACTAACTCTTTTACCTTCGCTGCCTTGCCGATTCTGGATCTCAGGTAGTTCAGTTTTGCTCTTCTTACTTTACCTCTTCTTACTACTTCAACGTTCTCTACAGACGGAGAATGTAACGGCCAGGTCTTCTCTACACCAACACCGTTGGAGCTCTTTCTAACAGTGAAAGTCTCGCGAACGCCGCCGTTCTGTCTCTTAATAACAGTTCCCTCGAAAACCTGAATTCTCTCGCGGTTTCCCTCTTTGATCTTAGCAGATACACGTACTGTATCGCCTACGTTGAAACTCGGAACGGTTTCCTTTAACTGAGCTGCTTCAATGTTCTTAATAATCTCGTTCATCTTTGTGAACCTCCTTTAAAATCTTTGATGTTCTTAATACGATCTTTTATCCCGTAAAAACGTGCTTCCTGTAACAGCGGAACATCTCTTTATTTCACAGAATATGATTTTATCATAGAAATCCTTGATTTGCAAGGACTTTCTGCTCTCTTTTTTAGAGTTTTTTTGTTTCTTTTTCCTCTTTCTGACGAATCAGCTCTTCCAGATATTTCTTCTCTTTCTTATCCAGAACCGCATCCTTTAAAAGGTCCGGGCGCGTTCCAGCGTCCGTTCGATCGATTTCTGACGGCGCCAGGTCTCGATATTTTTGTGATGCCCGGTCAGAAGTACGTCCGGGACCGCCTTATCCATAAATACAACCGGGCGGGTGTACTGTGGATATTCCAGCAGATTGTCGTGAAATGACTCAAATTCCGCGGATACGTCATTATTTAACACACCAGGCACCAGACGGGAAATGCAGTCGATCATAACCATCGCCGGAAGCTCACCGCCCGTCAGGACATAATCGCCGATGGAGAGATAGTCGGTCACAACCAGCTCTAACGCGCGCTCATCGATCCCCTCATAATGCCCGCAGAGGAACACCAGATCCTCTTCTTTCGCCAGTTCTTCTGCGATTTTCTGGTTGAAAACCTGCCCCTGCGGAGTCAGATAGATCACGCGCGGACGTTTTCCGGTGCGCGCCGCCAGGGCTTCATATGCATCGTAAATCGGTTCCGGCTGCATCACCATACCGGCGCCGCCGCCATAGGGCGCATCGTCTACATGGTGGTGTTTGTCCTTCGAGTAATCGCGGATATTGATCGCCTCGACCGAGATCAGCCCTTTGTCAATCGCACGCCCCGTAATACTTGTGTTCAGTCCCCCCATTACCATCTCCGGAAACAGGGTCAGAATATGAAAATTCATCCGTTTCTCCTATATTTATACAGCACTTTCACAACGGTACTTTCATTTTAGGATTTTCATTCCATTTACAGATCCAGCAGACCGTCCATGATATGAACCGTTACAGTGCCAGCCTCCAGATCCACATTCAGGATGCATTCCTTGATGGATGGGAAAAGGTATTCTTTGCCCTCAGGTCCTTCGATCACGTACACGTCGTTAGCCGCTGTCTGAAGGATATCTTTCACCGTACCGAACTCCTCGCCCTCGTCCGTCAGCACTTTCAGACCAATCAGATCGGCAATGAAATTCTCATCTGGATTCAGTTTCACCGCCTGATCGCGGGTGATCAGAATATCCTTATTACGAAACGGCTCGCAGTCCTCAATCCGATTCATCTCTTTAAATTTAAGAATGACCATATTTTTGAAAAAACGCACCTGTTCCACGGTCACCGGCATTTTTTCTTTTCCAGTGTCGATATACGCTTTTTTTAATTTTTTAAAACGATTCACATCATCGGTGGTAGGAAATACTTTCACATCTCCGCGCAGGCCATGCGGGGATGTAATTACACCAACTCTCAGATAATCAACCATTCTATAATCCTCCTGTATGAAATAGAACGTGCCTTGCATTCCCGCGCCGGGGTGCGGTTGCGTTGGCATCCTCTTGAATTTCCTGTGATATAAAAAAGCCGGACACCCTTTCAGGCAGCCGGCTTTTCAGCTTCGTCTGTATTACTGAATCTCTACAATAACTTTCTTGTCTTCCTTGGATGAAGCCGCCTTGACAACCGAGCGAATCGCTTTCGCGATACGACCCTGTTTTCCAATTACCTTACCCATATCGGCCGGTGCAACGGAAAGCTCGATTACAGTCTCGTCGTCTTTGACCGATTCTGTAACCACTACCTCGTCCGGGTTCTCAACCAGTGCTTTCGCGATAACTTCTACTAATTCTTTCATACCTTTGCACCTCACAGGTCAGTATGCTTGATTTACTGGATACCAGCGATCTTTAAGAGTTTACCAACAGTCTCTGTCGGCTGAGCGCCTGTTGCTAACCATTTCTTAGCAGCTTCCTCATCGAATTTCAGAGTGCTCGGCTCTGTGTTCGGATCGTAGATACCGATCTCCTCGATGAATCTGCCATCTCTCGGGGATCTGGAATCTGCAACAACGATTCTATAGAAAGGAGCTTTCTTCTGACCCATTCTTCTTAATCTCATCTTTACCATTTTAAATTACCTCCTGAAATTTTCCTTATTTCCTTGAATTATAAAATATAGCTAATGCACACTGCATCTACTAACACTTGTTTAAAACGGCAGCTTCATCTTGCCAAGCATACCGCCGAGTCCGCCAAGACCCTTGCGTTTTCCGCCGCCTGCCATGCCCGGAAGCTGTTTCATCAGCTTTTTCATATCTCCGAACTGTTTTACCAGGCGGTTGACTTCTGCGATATCCACGCCTGCGCCCTGTGCGATTCGTTTCTTGCGGGACGGATTCATCAGATCCGGGTTGCGCCGCTCTTCGGCTGTCATCGAGAGGATGATCGCCTCTACGCGCCCCATCGTCTTCTCATTTTCATCTAAATCCAGACCCTTAAGCTGTCCCATGCCCGGCATCATGCTCATGATGCTAGCCATGCCGCCCATCTTCTTGATCTGGTTCATCTGATCGAGGAAGTCGTTGTAATCAAATTCTGCCTTCTTAATCTTGCGGCCGAGTTCTTTTGCCTTCTCCTCGTCGATCACAGCAGATGCTTTGTCGATAATGGAAAGAACATCGCCCATGCCCAAGATCCGGGAAGCCATACGGTCCGGGTAAAACTGTTCCAAATCGGAAAGTTTCTCGCCCATACCGACATAGAGAATCGGTTTTCCGGTTACCGCCTTGATAGAAAGAGCCGCACCGCCTCGCGTATCGCCATCCATCTTTGTCAGAACCACACCGTCAATGCCGATTTTGTCGTTAAACATGCTCGCTACATTGACTGCATCCTGACCAGTCATGGCATCTACAACGAGAAGTGTCTGATAAACATCCACATTCTCTTTGATCTCAACCAGCTCATCCATCATCGCTTCATCGATGTGGAGACGACCGGCTGTATCGATGATAACCACATTGTTGCCATTTTTCGCCGCGTGCTCAAGCGCTGCCTTTGCGATATTGACCGGTTTGTGGTTCGTTCCCATCGCAAATACGGGAACACCCTGTTTTTCACCATTTTTCTGCAGCTGTTCGATTGCCGCCGGTCGGTAGACATCACATGCTACCAGCAATGGATTTTTTCCCTTTGCCTTGAGCTTTCCGGCAATCTTTGCCGTCGTGGTCGTCTTACCAGCACCCTGGAGACCTGCCATCATGATGACGGTAATCTCATTGCCCGGTTTTAACGCAATCTCTGTCATTTCGGAGCCCATCAGCTTGACCAGCTCGTCGTTGACAATCTTTATTACCATCTGTCCTGGATTCAGACCATTTAAAACATCGGTTCCAATTGCCCGCTCCTGTACAGAATTGATAAACTGTTTTACTACCTTGAAGCTTACATCCGCTTCCAGAAGGGCCATCTTGACTTCTTTGAGTCCGGCTTTTACGTCGCTCTCGCTGAGTCGTCCCTTGCCTGTCAGGTTTTTAAACACATTCTGCAGTTTGTCTGCCAAGCTTTCAAATGCCATCAAAAACCTCCTGCATTATAAATCCAATATCTCGTTTGAGATTCTCCCGATTGCCTCAATCAGCGCCTGATTCTGTGTCTGGCTGAATTCTTCCGTCAACCGATGAATCTCAGTTACTTTTTCCTTGGTTTTCTGGAATTTGGCAATCAGTCCAAGCTTTTCCTCATAACCAAGAAGTGTACGGTCACAGCGCCGGATCAGATCATGCACACCCTGACGGGTAATGCCCTGTTCGTCTGCAATCTCGCTGAGGGACAGATCGTTAAATACCACATCCTCATATACACTTTGCTGATGCTTTGTCAGGAGTTCTCCGTAGAAATCATACAAAAGACCCTGTTCAACAATTTTTTCCATTCCTCATCACCTGTGTTATCATACACGATAATCTAATTGGTGTCAAGTATTTTTTCTTTACACTAATCAGATTATCAAACGAATTATTTTTTTTGCTGCTCTGTCTGTGTTTTCTTTCAAAAACAAGCAGCTTAATGATCGCATTACATCGTTTCAAATTCTATCCCCGCACCGGATGGCCATCTTCCTTCGGCATCTTCTTCGCCGCCCGCCAGAAACAGATCATATGTGCCGTCGCTGTGACCGCCCAGGAGATTGGGTACGACAGATACAGAATTGCCAGCGACCGCTGCGCTGCAAATATGGTAAAGATCCAAATCACTCGCAGTCCGCAGGCGCCGGTCAGAGAGACAAGCGTCGGCAGGATCGAATACCCAAGTCCCCGGATGCTTCCGACCATCGTATCCATCACGCCGCACAGGAAATACGTCGTACAGATGATCGACATCCGGAGCAGTCCATAGGAAATAACGTCGGCGTCTTCTGAATATACCTGCAACAGCCACGGACCGCCGAGGTATGCTGCAAATCCAAGCACCAGTCCTACTGTCACAACGACGCTTGGCAGGTGGCAAGAATCTTTTTGATCCGCGTATATTTCTCCGCTCCGATATTCTGGCTCGTAAAGCTTAAATTGGTCTGATACAGCGCATTCATCGAGGTATACACAAATCCCTCGATATTCTGCGACGCCGTGTTGCCTGCCATCGCGATCGAACCGAAGGAATTGACGGACGACTGAATCAGTACGTTGGAGATCGCAAAAATCGCACCCTGGATACCAGCCGGAAGACCTACCTTTATAATAAGAAGAAGTTTTCTACGGTTGACTCCCAGCTTGGAAAGCGACAGCTTCATCGCGCCATCTGAACGCATCAGGCAGCGGATAACCAGAAATGCGGAAATACACTGGGAAATCACGGTTGCCAGCGCGACACCCGCTACATCCATCTGGAGCTGGGTAACAAAGAATACGTTCAGTGCCGCATTGATAACACCTGCCACGGTCAGGAAATACAGCGGACGTTTCGTATCGCCGATCGCGCGCAGGATTGCACTTCCGAAATTGTACACCATCGTTGCCGGCATACCGGCAAAATAAATCCGCATGTAGATCGTCGATTTATCGATGACATCGTCCGGCGTCCCCATCAGTTCCAGCCAGAAACGTGAGGTAAACAAACCCAAAAAGACCAGAAACAGCCCGCTCATCAGGCTGACCGTGATCGCCGTATGGATTGTCTCGCTCATGTCACGGTCATTCTTCGCACCATAATAGCGCGCTACCAGGACGTTCGCGCCGATCGACAGACCGATAAAGACGTTAATGAGAAGATTAATAAGGGAACTGGTCGAGCCGACTGCTGCCAGAGACTGGCTGCCTGCAAAACGTCCCACCACAATCACATCCGCCGCATTAAAAAGAAGCTGAAGCACGCCAGAAAGCATCAACGGAATGGAGTATGTAAGTACCTTTCTGAGAATCGGGCCATTGCACATATCCATTTCATAGGATTTCGCCATGTTTTTTTCCTTTCGTATCCAAAAAAAGTCCTTTCATTTTCAAAGGCTGGTCAGTTGATACTATTCTACCCCCTTTCCATGCGCTTTTCAAGCGTTCTTTTAATCGTTGACTTTTTCCCGGCGCGTTTTATAATAAGGGTAGATAATTTACGGCGTAAACTGTCTGGCATCTTCACAGTTACAGCCACTTTACTTATAAGGAGGACATCATGATGAACACACAGCGACTTGAGAAAGTTTTAAAGAAAATGGAAACAGAAGGACTCGAGCAGATGATTATTTCCGATCCTTATGCGATCTATTATCTGACGGGTCGTTTTATTGATCCGGGTGAACGTCTGCTGGCGCTTTACATTAACCAGTCCGGCAAGAATAAGATCTTTATCAATAACCTCTTTACCGTTCCGGAAGATCTGGGCGTAGAGAAATTCCGCTTCTCGGATACAGACGATTACCTGACTCCTCTGTGCGACTGTGTTGAGGCAGGCAAACCGCTCGGTATTGATAAAACATTTGCTGCCCGTTTCCTGATTCCGGTCATCGATCATTCGGGCGCTTCCTCCTACAAGGTCAGCTCCATCTGCATCGATGAGGTCCGTGCGTGCAAGGATGACGAAGAACGTGAAAAAATGCGTGCGGTTTCCGCAATCAATGATAAGGCGATGGCACAGTTCCGAGGTCTGATCCATGAGGGCGTGACTGAGGAAGAGATCGCTTCCAAGATGTTAGATATTTATAAGAGTCTCGGTGCAGACGGATATTCCTTTGAACCACTGGTTGGCTTCGGTGCAAACTGCGCGCTTGGACACCACGGTCCGGACAACACGGTTCTGAAAGAGGGCGACACCGTCCTGTTTGATGTTGGATGCAGGAAGGATGGCTATTGTGCCGATATGACACGTACTTTCTTCTATAAAAAAGTACCGTCTGAGAAGCACCGCGCTATTTATGAGACCGTCCGCCGCGCAAATGCTGCCGCAGAAGCAATTCTGAAACCGGGCGTTCCGCTCTGCGAAGTCGATAAAGCTGCCCGCCAGATCATCGAGGATGCCGGATATGGTCCGAACTTTACCCATCGGCTGGGACATTTCATCGGTCTGGAAGTACATGAGTACGGCGATGTTTCTTCTGCGAACACCAAGGTCGCTGAGGTTGGCAATATCTTCTCCATCGAACCAGGTATTTATGTAGAAGGCGAAGTTGGCGTGAGAATCGAGGATCTGGTGCTGATTACTGAGGATGGATGCGAGATTCTGAACTCCTTCAGCAAGGAGCTGGATATTGTAGAGTAATCACATCGCATCATTTATAACACGATTATAAAAAAGAAACTGTTACAGATGGTATTTCTGGTAATTCCGATTACAAATCACGAATCATCCAGAAAGCCGGCATCTGTAGACAGTTTCTTTTTAGTTTTCTTTAAAAGCTAATTATAATTTTCATTTATAAAAAGGCGTTTTTACGCGTTCAGCTTCTCCGTCATCATTTCATTCACTTTACCCGGATTTGCCTTGCCCTTCATCGCTTTCATCACCTGACCGACCAGGAAACCAAGTACCTTTGTCTTTCCGCTATTGTACTCTTCCACCGTCTTCGGGTTTGCGGCAAGCACATCGGAAACTGCCTGTTCCAGAGCACTGTCGTCATTGACCATGCCAAGTCCGTGTGCATCGACATAGGCGGACGGATCGACATCTTGCTCAAAAATAGCTGTAAATACTTCTTTGGCCGTGTTGTTATTGATCGTTCCGGCATCGACCAGATCGGTGAGCTGTGCCAGATGTATCGGGGAGAACCACAGGCTTTCAGCGTCTTCTCCTTTTTCCTTGAGCAGGCGGCTTGCCTCGCCGATCAGCCAGTTTGCCACCTTCTTCGGTTTCTGGCAGAGGGTGGTGGTCTTTTCAAACATATCCGCCATTTTCTTAGACTCAGTCAGGATGCGGCTGTCATATTCAGACAGACCATATTCGCTCTGGTAACGTGCCATTTTTTCTGGCTGCAATTCCGGCAGGGCGGCGCGGACAGATTCCAGCCACTCATCGCTGATGCAGACCGGCGGAAGATCCGGATCCGGGAAATAACGGTAATCTTTCGCATCCTCTTTGGAACGCATCGCATAGGAGTATTCCTTGTTGTCATCCCAGCGTCTCGTCTCCTGGATGACTTTCCTGCCCTCTTCCAGCAGCTCAATCTGGCGGGCGCGCTCGCCGTCGATCGCACGGGCAATCGCCTTGAAAGAGTTCAAGTTCTTCATCTCGGTTCTCGTACCAAATGTCTCACTTCCCACCTCACGAACCGATAAGTTGACATCGGCACGCATCGAACCTTCCTGCAACTTGCAATCGGATGCGCCCAGATACTGTACCAGCAGGCGCAGGCGTTCGAGGTAGGCAATAACCTCATCAGCACTCCGCATATCCGGCTCGGAAACGATCTCGATCAGCGGCACGCCGCTTCGGTTGTAATCAACCAGCGAGCAGTCTTCCCACTCGTCGTGAATCAGCTTTCCGGCATCTTCCTCCATATGAATTTCATGAATACGAATTTTCTTTTCACCGGCAGGCGTGTCGATCGGGATATAGCCGTCGTGGCAGATCGGGAGATACAGCTGGGAAATCTGGTAGTTCTGCGGGTTATCCGGGTAAAAATAGTTTTTCCGGTCAAATTTACAGAACTGGTTGATACCGCAGTTTGCCGCCAGACCGACAGACATCGCGTATTCAACAACCTTCTTATTTAAAACCGGCAGAGAACCCGGCATACCGGTACAAACCGGGCAGGTATGAGTATTTGGTTTTGCTCCAAATTCGGTGGAGCAGCCGCAGAAAATCTTGGTTTTCGTCGCCAGCTCTACGTGTACCTCCAAGCCGATGACTGTCTCATATTCTTTCTTCATCTTATCTGCCCTCCTTGTCTGTCATAACCGGAAGCTTCCATGCACCTCTCGCCTTTTCGTATGCAGATGCCGCGCCAAACAGCTTCTTTTCCTGAAAGCAGTCTGCAATCATCTGAAGCCCGATCGGAAGTCCCTTCGAATCCAGCCCGCACGGAACTGAAATGCCCGGAAGACCTGCCAGGTTGACCGAAACAGTATAAATATCGCCCAGATACATCTTCATCGGATCGGAAAGGCTGTCGCCCAGCAGCGGTGCCGTGGACGGCGCTGCCGGTCCCAGAATGACATCGTATTTCTCAAACGCCTTGTCAAATGCCTGTTTAATCAATGCTTTTGTGCGGAGTGCTTTCAGATAATATGCATCGTAGTAGCCGGAACTCAAAACGAACGAACCGAGCATGATACGGCGTTTTACCTCTGGTCCAAAGCCCTCGGAACGGCTCTTTTTATACATTTCATGTAAATCTTCATATTTCGGTGTGCGGTAACCGTACTTCACACCGTCAAACCGGGACAGGTTGGAGCTTGCCTCCGCCGATGCAATGACGTAATATGCTGGGATCGCATACTCAACCATGCCTAAATCAAAAAACTCCACTTCTGCCCCGCGTTCTTTTAACGCCTCAGCTGCCGCCAGAACAGCTTTTTTTACATCTTCATCGAGTCCTTCGCCCAGATAATCGGACGGGATTCCGATCTTCATCCCTTTTACCTCTCCGGTCAGGGCAGCGGTAAAATTGTACGCCTCCCGCTTGACAGAGGTGCTGTCCTTTTTATCATAGGAAGCGATCGTCTCCAGAATTGCCGCGCAGTCTGCGGTATCTTTCGCAATCGGTCCAATCTGATCCAGCGAGGAACCATAGGCGATCAGACCATACCGGGAAACCGTTCCATAGGTCGGTTTAATGCCGGTCACGCCGCAGAAGGAACTTGGCTGGCGGATGGAACCGCCCGTATCTGAACCAAGAGCAAAAAAGGTCTCTCCCGCTGCGACAGCCGCACACGAGCCACCGGAGGATCCGCCCGGTACATGCTCTGTATTCCACGGGTTTTTCGTCGGTCCAAACCAGGATGTCTCGGTCGTACTTCCCATCGCAAATTCATCCATATTTGTCTTGCCAAGCAGGATCGCACCGGCTTTTTTGAGGTTCAGCGCTGCCTCCGCTGAGTACGGAGGTACAAATCCTCTTAAAATTTTGGAACTGCACGTTGTCTCAATTCCCTCTGTACAAATATTATCCTTGATCGCCATCGGAACGCCCGCCAGCGGTCCGGTCAGGGTGCCATCGTCAATCTGTTTCTGGATCTCATCCGCCTGTGCCAGTGCTGCCTCCTCGGTCAGCGTTACATAAGCATGAACTGTATCTTCATATTTATGAATCCGTTCCAGAGATGCCTGTACCGCCTCCCGGACGGAGATTCGTTTTTCTTTAATTTCTTTTCCCAGCTCCAGCGCTGTTAATTCTGAAATTCCCATCCTGATTTCCTCCATATTGCTGCCTGTATCTCTAATTCTTTTTACTCCACTGTCCTTGGCACCTTGTACTGTTTTTCTTTCTGCTCCGGTGCATTCGAAAGCATCGCATCTGATTCATCTCCATTTTCCACGACATCTTCGCGGAACACATTGTGAATGTCAAAGACATGCGACATCGGTTCTACCTCCGAAGTATCAAGCTGATTCAGCATATCGATATACTCAAGCATCCGGCTCATGTCGCTTTTCGCTGCCTCTTTTTCCTCCGGGGAAAGGGAAAGCTTTGCTAAAATACCAACATAATCAATCATTTCATCGTCTATTTTCACTGCCATAAGTTCTGTTCCTTCCTATTATAATATGTGTTATGGACAAGCTCTTTGTTTCATAGGAAATTGCGTCCTGTCACGTTACGGTACCAGACGGCTCATATCTCTCGGGAAGAGCGAAACCTCACGGACATTCTCCTCTTCAAGCAGCTGCATCGTCATACGTTCCAGACCGATACCGAGTCCGCCGTGAGGCGGCATACCGTGTTTGAAGGTGCTTAAATACTGTTCCATTCCCTCGGTATCCATACCGCGTTTTTCAATCTTCTCCATCAACTCGGTGTAGCTGTGGATACGCTGTCCGCCGGTTGTGACTTCCAGTCCACGGAATAAAAGGTCAAAGCTGAGTGTTACTTTCGGGTCTGTCGGGTCATCCATCGCATAGAATGGACGCTTCTTGGATGGATAATGGGTGACAAACACAAAATCGGCGCCGTACTCTTCTTTAAAATAGCGTCCAATCAGGTGTTCTTCCTCCGGCTCCAGATCGTATGGGTTTTTGATCTGGGTTCCATATTTTTCGGAGGCAAGGCGTTTCGCCTCGGTAAAGGTCACTGCCGGAATCTTCTCTACTTCCGGAAGTTTGACTTTAAGAATTTCCAGCTCCGTGGAATATTCCTTCTTTAAAATTTCCACCATATGCTGAAGAAATCCGGTTTCCATCGCCATGATATCGGTAAAATCATCGATATATCCCATCTCAAAATCCAGTCCGGTATATTCGTTTAAATGGCGTTTCGTGTTATGCTTCTCCGCACGGAACACCGGACCAACCTCCATCACACGGTCAAACACGCCGACCATCATCTGTTTGTAAAACTGCGGACTCTGCGCTAACACCGCCGGGCGGTGAAAATAATCGAGTTTAAAGACGTTTGCTCCACCCTCGGCTCCTTTTGCTCCGATCTTCGGGGAATGAATTTCCGTAAATCCTTCTCCATGCAGGTACTCCCGGAATGCCCGTGCGATTCCTTCCTGGATTCTGAAACGTGCGCGCTCCCGCAGGTTGCGGAGTGTCAGAGAACGCATATCCAGTTTGGCTTCCAAGGATGCGCTCATTTTCCATTTTGATACGGCAATCGGCATCGGTTCTTCCGGTTTTGAGAGGATCCGAACACTCTTTAAACGAAGTTCCATGCCTCTCGGCGCCCGCTCTTCTTTTCGGAGGACACCGGAAACTTCTACGAATGTTTCTTCTCTTAATTCAGCAAAATCCGCGTCGGTCACACCTTTTTCATAGACAGTCTGCAGCACGCCGTCACGTTTCCGGAGAATCACAAATGCGATATCGCCCATGTTGCGGACACTCATGATCGCGCCGTTTACCTTTACTTCCCGTCCTTCCATACCGTCTGCAAACACGGCTGCCAGATCCAGCACTTCTTTTTCCTTTTTACCTGTCATAAATTCCATCGCTGTTTCCTCTCTTTCTCTGCTTTTTGATATGTCCGGGACGGGAATAATGAAAAAGAATGTGCCTTGGCACATTCTCGCGCCGAGCGCGGTCGCTTGCGACAAACTACATCTTCGCGCGAGTACACATCATTGGCACGTTAGTGCCTTTTTGTGTAATAGGGGATTCCAAGGAATTTCCTATTACACAAAAAGTCCCGGAATGACGTTCACTCACATCATTCCGGGACGGGATATTCCCGCGGTACCACCCGCATTTAAAAAGAAACGATTGTTTTTCTTTTTACTCTTTCGCTGCTTAACGCGCAGTCACGTGATGACCTACCTGCGGCGGCTGGCGGGGTGTCCAGTGTCGCTCTCAGTCATCCGGCTCCGGAGTGTTCCCTATTGTTCCGCTCCCTCCTGACACGGCTCTCAGCCGGTGACCGCGTCTTTCTGTCGGATTCTTCGAAACAGAGTCTCCATCTTTGCCTTTTAAAAAAGTGGGCACGAATACCATGATTATCATGGCATCCTTGCCCACCCCGTTGGATTCAATTTTTTATGTTCAAACTATAAACTATTTTTCTGAGTTTGTAAAGAGGTTTTTTGATTTTTTTTTCACGCAGTAATTCTGTATGGAATATGTCAGCTTCGCTGACCAGTATCACGCGCCAAGTCTCACAGATGTTCGACTTAAATAGAAGAAATCTTGTACAATATCCTCCCTTGAAACATTTTTTCAAAATTCGTGTGCAAATTGTATTGACATTCAGAATTTTTCGTGTATACTACTACACATAAAAGCAAGGGCGCTTCGAGATGATCGAGGTGCCCTTGCTTTTATGTAATAGGAAATTCCTTGGAATTCCTTATTACACCAAAAGGCACTAACGTGCCAATGATACGCACTCGCGCGAAGATGTAAGCTGTCGCAAGCGACCGCGCCCGGCGTGAGAATGTGTCAGAGCACATTCATCTTACGTGGATTTAATCATCACAAAATCGCAGACATAAAACCTGAAAGGAGACATGAGTTATGAAAAAAAACATCCCTGAACTGTATGGAAGTCTTGTATTCAACGACAAAGTCATGAAAAGCAAATTGCCGCGAGATGTTTATAAGGCACTCCGCAAAACGATTGAAAATGGCAGCCATCTGGATCTCGATATTGCAAATGCAGTCGCAGTTGCAATGAAGGAATGGGCAGTTGAAAATGGTGCAACTCACTTCACACACTGGTTCCAGCCGATGACCGGCATCACTGCTGAGAAGCACGACAGTTTCATCAACCCGGTTGGCAATGGCGAAGTTATCATGGATTTCTCCGGCAAAGAGCTGGTAAAGGGCGAACCGGATGCATCCAGTTTCCCATCCGGCGGACTTCGTGCCACCTTTGAGGCAAGAGGTTATACAGCCTGGGATCCAACCTCCCCGGCATTTATTAAAGACGATACACTCTGCATCCCGACCGCATTCTGTTCCTACAGCGGCGAGGCACTTGATACCAAAACCCCTCTTCTGCGTTCGATGGAAACCATCAACCGCGAGGCGCTGCGTGTCCTGAAACTCTTCGGAAATGAAGATGTGACCCGCGTTGTCTCCACCGTTGGTCCGGAACAGGAGTATTTCCTGGTTGATAAAGAACTGTTTAATAAGAGAAGCGATTTGAAGTTCTGCGGAAGAACTCTGTTTGGCGCACCAGCTCCGAAAGGTCAGGAAATGGATGACCACTATTTCGGCGCTCTCCGTCCGAGAGTTTCCGCTTTCATGAAAGAACTGGATGAAGAGCTCTGGAAGCTCGGTATTCCGGCAAAAACCAAACACAACGAGGTAGCTCCGGCGCAGCATGAACTTGCCACCATCTACACGACTACCAATGTGGCAGTTGACAACAACCAGCTCACTATGGAAATCATGAAACGTGTGGCAGAGAAACATGGCCTTGTGTGCCTGCTCCATGAGAAACCATTTGAGGGCATCAACGGAAGCGGTAAACACAACAACTGGTCTTTATCGACCAACACCGGCGAAAACCTTCTTGATCCGGATCGCGATCCGGCAAAGAACTTACAGTTCCTTCTCTTCCTGTTCGCAACGATCAAGGCAGTCGATGTCTACGGCGATCTGCTCCGCGTATCAGTTGCAACTGCCGGAAATGACCACCGTCTGGGCGGCAACGAGGCGCCGCCAGCTATCGTGTCTATGTTTATCGGCGATGATCTGGAAGCAGTTCTCAATATTGTGGAAAAAGATCTGGAGTCTGAGGCAAAAGAAATCCAGACGATGAAGCCGGGCGCAAAGGTTCTGCCACACTTTATCAAAGATACGACCGACCGCAACCGCACTTCTCCGTTTGCCTTTACCGGCAATAAATTCGAGTTCCGTATGCCAGGTTCCGCTCTCTCTGTATCGGAACCGAACATTGTCATCAATACAGCCGTAGCTGAAGTTTTAGGCGAATTTGCAGACCGTCTGGAAGGTCTTTCAGGCAAGGCTCTGGAGGCAGAAATCCATCTGCTCTTAAAGGAAGTGCTGCGTGATCACCGCCACATCGTATTCAACGGCAACGGTTACACCAGCGAATGGGTAGAGGAAGCTCACAAACGCGGACTCTTCGACCTGCCGAGCTGCGCAGAGGCATTTCCGCGCCTGATTGCTGAGAAAAACGTAGAACTGTTCCTGAAACACGGCATCTACACCAAGGAGGAACTCTTCTCCCGCTACGAAATCAAGGAAGAGAACTACATCAAGACCATCAACATCGAGGCAAAGACGATGCTTTCGATGATGAAGAAGACCTTCCTGCCGTCCGTCCTCTCCTACTGCAAGGAGCTGGCTGAAACCGCCGCAAAGACAAAGGCAATCCTGCCGGACGCACCGATCAGCGCCGAGAGCAAACTGCTTGAGAAGCTGTCCAGTCTCTACACCGAGATTTCCGAGAAAACCGAAGCACTGGCAGAGGCTGAAAAAGCGGCAGAATCCATGGAAGATAATATCGAGAAGGTTGCATATTTCCACTATACGATTCTTGCCAAGATGGATGACTTGAGAAGCAGCGTTGATACCGCAGAAGCCCTGATTCCAGATTCCTTCCTGCCGTATCCGACTTACGATGAACTGCTGTTCTCCGTATAATCTGACATGTCAATATTATGACTTGATTGAAAAATCGAGAAAAATGTGTTATGATTTGGCTGCAAAATATTGGTATATTGTCTTTTATACTGATATTTTGCAGTCAATTTTGGGTTCTTATCCCTGTTATTTTCTTATCATTCAGGTATCTTGAATACAAAGGAGGTTTATATCATGAGGGAGTCACTCACATACGAAACCGGGCTTCGTGAGGAATGCGGCGTATTTGGAATGTTTGACCTGGAGGGCGGCGATGTTGCCAGAGATATGTACTACGGACTCAGCGCACTCCAGCACCGCGGTCAGGAGTCATGCGGCATCGCAGTCTGTGACACGAACGGCCCAAAGGGCGTTGTCAACTGCTACAAAGGGCTGGGACTTGTCAATGAGGTATTTCATGATGAGACGTTAAAACGCCTCGGCGGCAATCTGGGAGTTGGTCATGTTCGCTACTCCACAACCGGTTCTTCTACCATCGAAAACACACAGCCACTGGTACTTAAGTATTTTAAGGGAACACTCTGTCTGGCGCACAACGGAAACCTGGTAAATGCGTTTGAGATGCGCCGCCAGCTTGAAGAAACCGGCGCAATCTTCCAGACGACGATGGATTCAGAGGTAATCGCGTTCCACATCGCCAGAGAACGTCTGGCTGCCCCGACCGCTGAAGAGGCAATCAAACGGACCGCGGCAAAAACACGTGGCGCTTATGCCTGATTATCTCCAGCCCGCGCAAGCTGATCGGTGTTCGTGACCCGTTTGGTCTGCGTCCTCTCTGCCTCGGCAAAAAGGGAAATGTCTGGATCATGGCATCGGAAAGCTGTGCCATCACCTCGGTCGGCGGCGAATTTATCCGTGATATCGAACCGGGTGAAATCGTGACCATCACCCGCGACGGCGTTTTTTCTGATAAAAGCCTGCAGCAGGAAAAACGGGCGCACTGCGTTTTCGAATACATCTATTTTGCCCGCCTCGACAGCCACATCGATGATGTGAGCGTCTATGAGGCTAGGCTGCGCGGCGGCGCGGCTCTCGCACATTCCTTCCCTGCCGATGCCGACCTCGTCGCCGGTGTACCGGATTCCGGCCTGACCGCCGCGATGGGATATGCGAAGGCATCCGGCATTCCATATGAGATTATTTTCCATAAAAATAGCTATGTCGGCAGAACCTTCATCAAACCGACCCAGGAAGAACGCGAAAATAGCGTCCGTATCAAGCTTAATATTCTGGAACCGGCTGTCAGGGGAAAACGCATTGTCCTCGTCGATGACTCTATCGTGCGCGGTACGACGATGAAAAACCTGATCCGCATGCTCAAAAAAGCCGGGGCGAAGGAAGTCCATGTGCGCGTCAGCTCTCCGCCATTCCTCTTCCCCTGCTATTTCGGTACCGATGTCCCATCCAATAAACAGCTCATCGCCAGCAGCCATTCCGTCGAAGAAATCTGCCGGGAGATCGGTGCGGATTCGCTTGGATATATGCCGATTGAAGATCTTGAGGAGATGGCAGGCGGACTGCCGCTCTGTACGGCATGTTTTACCGGAAACTATCCGATGGATGTGCCGGATGGGGAGATTAAGGATGCATTAGAATAAATATTTCGCAAATGAAAAAGAATGTGCCTTGGCACATTCTCGCGCCGAGCGCGGTCGCTTGCGACATGTTTCTGCTTCGCGCGAGTGCGCATCATTGGCACGTTAGTGCCTTTTTGTGTAATAGGGAATTCCAAGGAATTTCCTATTACATAAAAAGGGCTCTTACCGAGTCCTTTTTTATCCCTCACACTTTTTCACGTTTTGTCAAAACTTTTGTTTTTGTTTAAAATGTCTTATATGTTTTTATACATTGGATGACGGACGGTTGTTCTGCGCTTTTAACGCTTTCAACTCGTCAAATACAACATCGTTCAGAACCTTAATGTAGGTTCCCTTCATACCGGACGAACGGGACTCAATAACGCCTGCACTTTCAAACTTGCGGAGTGCATTGACGATAACGGAACGGGTAATGCCGACTCTGTCTGCAATCTTGCTGGCTACCAGAATGCCCTCGTTGCCTTCCAGCTCATCGAAGATGTGGGTAATTGCTTCCAGTTCGGAGAAGGACAGGGTGCTGATCGCTGATTTAACGATCTGGATCTTTCTTGTCTCCTCTGCATTCTCCTCGTTGACAGAACGCATCATCTCAAGTCCGACAACAGTGGTTCCGTACTCACTCAGGATGATATCGTCGATGTCGTACTGTGCATCTGATTTGTAGATGAACAGAGTACCCAGTCTCTCACCGGATATATCAATAGGCGTGATGATCGCCTGATACTTCTTCACGTTCTCCTCGGCGAATCCCAATGTGGCAAGGTTGACATTTTCCTTCGTTGACAAAACGCTTAAAAGGCGTTCATTCAACATACGGTCAACAAAACCGCCGACCTGATCCTTGATCAACTCTTCGATCTCATCCACACCCTCATGAATCGCAACTCCGAGTACTTTACCTTTCTTGCTGATTACGAGAATATTGGATTCCAGTATGTCACTGAGGACTTCACAAATGTCATTGAACACAACCTTATGAGAATGGTTGTTGTGCAATAACTTATTAATTTTTCTAGTTTTGTCCAGTAATTGAACGCTCATTTTACCAGTTACCTCCTTTGCCTTTATCGTAAATTAGAATTCGATCCTAACCTGTAAGAATTGTAACACGATTTTCGTATAATAGCAAGAGTTTTTCTGTATTTTTCATTTTTTTTAATAATTAATATCTATTTCAAGAGTTTTTATGAGTTTTTTACAAAACCGCAGGCTTCGTTAGAACAAAGAAGCTTATTTCCCTTTTCGAGCATAATATGTCCACATTTCGGACACATTTCTTTTGACGGTTTCTGCCAGGTCATAAAATCGCAGTCCGGGTTATTTTCGCAGCCGTAATATCTTCTGCCCTTTTTCGATTTACGGATGACAATCTCACCACCACATTTCGGGCACTTCACGCCGATCTTTTCCAGATACGGCTTCGTGTTTTTACAGTCTGGGAATCCCGGGCAGGCAAGGAATTTGCCGTGCGGGCCATACTTAATTACCATGTTGCGCCCGCACTGGTCACAGATCACATCCGTCACCTCGTCAGCAATCTTGACGCTCTCAAGCGTCTTCTCCGCTTCTTTAACCGCCTTGTCAAGATCCGGATAAAAGTTTTCGATAACAGTCTTCCAGCCGATCGTGCCGTCCCCGATGCTGTCGAGCAGGTACTCCATATTTGCCGTAAACTGCAAATCAACGATGGATGGGAACGCCTTCTTCATCATCCGGTTGACTACCTCGCCAAGCTCCGTCACATAGAGGTTCTTATTTTCCTTCGCTACATAACGGCGCGCGATGATTGTCGTGATGGTCGGTGCATAGGTACTTGGCCGTCCGATGCCCTGCTCTTCCAGCGCCTTGACGAGCGACGCCTCTGTATAATGTGCCGGTGGCTGTGTAAAATGCTGTGCCGGTTCTAACTGGTTTAAATCCAGCTTCATGCCTGCTTCCAGCGACTCGTTCAGAACGCCGTCGGTCTCCTTATCCTCGTCCTGTGAATAGACGGACATGAAGCCGTCAAATTTGATTTTGGACGCCGACAGGGTGAAAAGCTCCTCTCCGGCTGCTACCTTGACGGAGGTTGTCTCGTAAACCGCCGGGCGCATCCGGCTCGCCGTAAAGCGCTTCCAGATAAGCTGGTACAGACGGAACTGGTCTCTGGAAAGCTGTTCTTTTACCTGTACCGGCGTCAGTGTAATGTCGGTCGGACGGATCGCCTCGTGTGCGTCCTGGATCTTGGCATCTGATTTTGCCGCCGCCGGCGCCTCGGACACGTAACTTGCCCCAAACTGGTCGCCGATATAGCTTCTCGCCGCCGCATCTGCCTCTGCCGCGATGCGGGTGGAATCGGTACGCAGGTAGGTGATCAGACCGATTGTGCCGCGTCCCTTGATATCCACGCCCTCATAGAGCTGCTGGGCAAGGCGCATCGTCTTCTGCGTTGAGAAATTCAGCGTCTTGGATGCCTCCTGCTGCAGCGTACTGGTCGTAAACGGGATCGGCGCCTTCTTCACGCGCTCGCCCAGCTTCACATCGCGCACTTCGTACTCACAGCCCTCCAGACGCTTCATAAGCGCCTCCACTTCCTCTTTGCTGTGAATTGCCTTCCTGCCGTCCTTATCGCCGTAATAATGGGCGGTCAGCTTCTTTCTGGAGCCATGTACGTGGAGCTGTGCATCCAGCGTCCAGTATTCTTCCGGTATAAACGCATTGATCTCTTCCTCACGGTCACAGATCATACGCAGCGCGACCGACTGCACACGACCGGCGCTGAGTCCTCTCTTGACCTTCGCCCAGAGAAGCGGCTGATGAGGTAACCCACCATACGGTCGAGCATACGTCTCGCCTGCTGTGCATCCACCAGATTTTCATCGATGGCACGCGGCTCTTTTAAAGATGCCTTGACGGCGTTTTTTGTAATCTCATTGAAACTGATACGGTAAACCTTTTTATCTTTCTGTTCATCCAGCTTTAATGCTTTCATCAGGTGCCAGGAGATCGCCTCTCCCTCGCGGTCCGGGTCAGTTGCGAGATAAATCTTATCTGCTTTTTTAACCTCTTTCCGCAGACGCGCCAACACATCGCCCTTTCCCCGGATGGTGATATACTTCGGCTCATATCCATGCTCTACGTCCACTCCCAGCGTACTCTTAGGGAGGTCGCGCACATGACCGCCGGAGGCGTCCACCTCATAGTTGGAACCCAAAAATTTTTTAATTGTCTTGACTTTCGCCGGAGACTCTACAATAACCAGATTTTTTGCCATAACAGACCTCTATACAATCTTCCTAACGTAATATTGATTCATTGGCTGCAGGATCACTCCCTGCATTTCCAGATTTAAAAGCGCAGTCATGCATTCCCCTGCTGTCAACCCACAGCTTTTCATGACCGCTTCCAGATGTTTCGGTTGTGAATCTAGGCAACTATACACCATTTTTTCCGACTTGGCAAGTGCATTTACTGATTTTATTGTTTTTTTACAAGAATTTTTACATTTTATATGGAAGAAATCCAACACATCCTCCGGTTTCGTCACGATCCCCGCTCCCTGCGCAATCAGCCGGTTGCAGCCCTCACTGAGCGGATCAATGCGCCGTCCCGGCAGCGCAAATACCTCTTTTCCCTGCTCCAGCGCCAGATCCGCCGTAATCAGGGAGCCGCTTCTTTTTCGTGCTTCCACGACCAGCACCAGGTCGGAAAGTCCGCTGATGATCCGGTTCCGGATTGGAAAATGGGATGCCGTCGGCGGTACACCCGGTCCATATTCTGACAATATGCCGCCTTGTTCACGGATGCGCGCATGCAGTCGGATGCCGGATGGCGGATAACAGGTGTCAATCCCACAGCCCATCACGGCATACGTCAGTCCGCCGCCATCCATCGCGCCCTTATGCCCCGCCTGATCGATCCCCAGCGCCATGCCGCTCACTACCTGCACGCCGTTTTCTGCCAGAATCCGACCGAAATACTCTGCCTCCTGTCGTCCATACGGCGTACAGCTGCGCGCCCCGATGACTGCCGCGGATGGTTTCGCATCTTCTGGAAGCATTCCACGCACAAACAGCCACATCGGTTTATCATAGATATGCATCAGGCGCTTCGGATATGCCGCCTCACCGCACAGAATGAAACGTACCCCCTGCTCCTCCAGCCTATCGTATTCTTCCACGCGCTGTTTGAAGAGCAGAACCGCTTCCTCCAGCCCCTTTTTCACAGCCTTTCCGAGAAAGGAACATATAAACGGATCCAGTTTCTTCCTATTATATAAAACCCGCTCATAGATTCCCTCAAAACTGCCGCACGATTCATATAATTTAGCCGCCGTCACCGCGCCGATTCCATCCACTCGCGATAGCCAGTAGGCATGGATGCGCTCACGGTCGGAATACTGCATATTTTCTGTCAGAGGCACTTTTTTATGCGGCGGTTCCTGTGTTTTTCCATATAGTTCCTGCATAGAAAGCTGAGCATTCTGTACATTGCTCTCTTCTTTTCCTATTTCCATATCTTTCCCCCTATATATGTCAGATCGGCTGCCTTTTACCTTATAACAATTACAACCCTTGTTAAACTTTTTATTCTTTCAATCTTTTAGACATGCTTCTTTTCAGAGACTCCCCCAATATTTTTTTTCAAAACTCCGGAATCCTATCGCCTCCGCTAACTGCGTCCGCCCGATCTCCGCCTGTCCATCCAGATCGGCAAGTGTGCGCGCTACTTTTAAAATCTTTCCGTGTCCCCTGGCACTGATTCCCTGCTGCCGTTCGACCTTTTCCAGAAATACCGCCTCTTCCCCGGATAGACGGCAATACTCTTCGATCTGGCGGCGGGTCATCTGGCTATTGTAGGAGATCGATTCGTCTGCAAACCTCTTTTCCTGTCGAGCGCGCGCCTCCATGACGCGGGCGCGCATGACAGCGGAGGAATTCCTCTGCTCTGTCTGTGGAAAACTCCCCTCATCTATACTCTTCTCTGCAGCCATCATCCCCAAATCCTGCCGCGGTACTTCCACCCCAATATCGATTCGATCTAAAAATGGTCCCGAAACGCGGTTCAGATACCGGCGGATCTGGGTTGGAGTACAACGGCATTTTCCCAAATCTGGGAAAAAACCGCATTTGCAGGGATTCATCGCCGCCGCAATCATCGTTTTTGCCGGAAATACAACCGTCTGGTTGAGACGGGAAACCGTGATGCTTCCTTCCTCCATCGGCTGACGCAGCAGATCCAAGATTTTCGGCTGAAACTCCGTTAACTCATCTAAAAAAAGGGTTCCATAACTGGCGAGTGAGATCTCCCCGGCTTCGGATTTCGTCCTCCGCCTGCCATCGCCTGGGCGGTCGTGCTGTGATGCGGGCTGCGGAACGGACGCTGCAAAACCAGCGGTGTGTCTGGCTTCAGGAGACCGCAGATACTGTATATCTTCGAAACTTCAATGCTTTCCTCCAGCGTAAGCGGCGGCAAAATTGTCGGAATACGCCGAGCTGCCATCGTTTTTCCCGTTCCAGCCGGCCCGATATAGAGAATGTTGTGACGCCCCGCTGCTGCCGCCTCGGTTGCCTGCCGCACCAGCGGAAGTCCGACGATCTCATCAAAATCGACGTCAAATTCTTCCTGTCCCGCCTGAAACAGATCTGGTGTGAACCATTGTCCGTGAATCTGTTCCGGATGCTGCAGGCAAGCCGTCAGCGCTTTCACATCCCGGACTCCGACGATCTCGATCCCATCCACAGCCCGTCCCTCCTGTACATTCTCTTCGGATAGAAAAACCCGTTTCATTCCGCAGCGGCGCGCTTCATAGACCATCGAGAGAACACCGGTCAACGGCTTGATGCTGCCGTCCAAACCCAGTTCACCGATAAACGCCCATTGGTCCCAATCCGGTGCAGAATTGTTCTCCTCATCTTCCATCCCATCCATTTCCGGGCAGGTTTCATCCATCTTTCTTATTTTTGCCTTTTCACCCTGTTCCCACAAGCACCTCAAAATTCCTGCCGCGATCGCCAGATCACACCCCGTTCCCTCTTTCCGCACCCCGGCTGGCGATAAATTGACCGTGATCCGCTTCGGCGGCAGACAAAACCCCGCATTCCGAAGTGCGGTCCGAACGCGCTCCTGCGCCTCCCGCACCTCCTCCGCCAGGTAGCCCACCATGACAAAACTCGGCAATCCGTTGCTCACATCAACTTCCACCGTGATCCGGTAGCCATCGATGCCGCGGGTGCTGAAACTGTTTATTTTACTGAACATATATTTCCCCCTATTATTGATTTTTTACCTTGCCTTGTATTTTTCATATCATACAGGCTTAAAATTTGGATACTTTTAATGATATTTTGAATTTTTAGAATTAAAAATATATTATAACAATCTTATCTTCTCTGAAATTGATATCACCCAAAAGAGGTAGGGTCTTCTCAACTGAGATAAAAGAGATTCTACTTGAATTTGATTTGAAATTAAAATAAATAGATTTGAATCATGAAATCAGATTTACCAGACCTAAAATAGATATTCACTCTTTCATTATATATAGACCTGCGGCAGAATGCAAGCCAAAACAGCTTAGAACTATGACACTAATTAATTGACATTGTGCGCACACAAAAACAAAACGCTGCAGCAAAATGCTAACATATAACATTCTGCTGCAGCTTTTTGTTTTTGATCTATCTCTTTAAATAAAATCTTCTCCCAGCTTCTCTGCCGCCGCGCGTGCAATCTGCTCCGGCGTGATCGGAAGCTCATAGAATCGTTTTCCGACTGCATTGTACACCGCATCAGCAATCGCCGGAAGCGGCGTGTTGATAACAATCTCGCCGATCGACTTTGCTCCGAACGGACCAGATGGCTCATAACTGCTCTCAAATTCAACGTTTAAATGTCCATAGTCAATCCGGGTCGGAATCTTATACTGCATCAGGGAATTTTCACGCACACCACCCTGTGCATTGCGGGTAATATTTTCCGTCAGCGCCATGCCGATTCCCTGCATCAGACCGCCCTCAACCTGCAGGCGGGACAGATTCGGATTGATCGGTGTACCGCAGTCTACCGCTGCCGCATAATTAATAACGCTGGTTTCGCCTGTCTCCATATCAATCTCAAGCTCAACCGCACCTGCCATAAACGGAGGCGGGGAAATGTGGGCGGTTCTCGACTCAGTTACCTCCAGCGGAATTTCATGCCCGTACATGGATGCCGTTGCGATATCAGCCAGAGCGATCTTCTTCGTCTCATCCCCGGCTTTTTCGGTTGTGAATACCTCTTTTCCGTCAAATTCCACTGCATCCGCCGGGACGCCCAGAAGCTCTGCACCCAGTTTACAGATCTGCTCACGCAGGCGCAGCGCACACCGTTCGGTCGCTTTTCCGGTCAGATAGGTCGTACTCGATGCATAAGAACCTGAGTCATACGGGGATGAATCCGTGTCCGCGCCCAGCACCGTGATCGCGTCGATTGGGCATTCCAGCACTTCCGCCGCAATCTGCGCCAGAATCGTGTCACAGCCGGTTCCCATATCTGCCGCTCCGAGCGACAATGTATAGAACCCTTCGTCGTTGACTTTGAGACGGGCACTTCCGACATCCATCGCCGTGATTGCCGATCCCTGCATCGCCATACCCATGCCGACGCTGCGGACCTTGCCATTGCCCATGTCACGCACCGGATATTTGTCTTCCCAGCCGATCATCTCACGCACTTTTTTTACACAACGGTCGAGTGCGCAGCTTGTATTAACCTGATTATAATATGCTGGCATCAGATCGCCCTCTTTAACCATGTTTTTCAGGCGGATCTCAAAGCGATCCATCTGAATCTGGTCTGCCAGCTCATTGACCGCCGACTCGATCGCGAAAAGTCCCTGTGTCGCACCATAGCCACGGTACGCGCCTGCCGACATGATATTCGTATAGACAACATCGCTGATAAAGCGGAATGCTTCAACACTTCCATACAACGGGATCGATTTGTGTCCTGACAGTCCAACGGTTGTCGGTCCATGCTCGCCGTAAGCACCGGTATTGGACAATGTGTAAAGATCGATGCCGCGGATCGTGCCGTCCTTCATCGCGCCCAGACGCACATGCATCTCCATCTCATGGCGCGGCGAAGACGCCGTCTGTGCCTCCATCCGGCTATAAATCAGCTTCGACGGTTTTTTCGTCATCCAGGTAACGAATGCCGGATAGACTTCACAGACCGCCGTCTGCTTTGCACCAAAACCCCCGCCGATTCTCGGCTTGCTCACGCGCACCATCGACTTCGGGATATGAAGCGCATTTGCCACGATTCTGCGGCAGTGGAACACGATCTGCGTGGAACTTAAAATATTTAATCTTCCGTAGGTATCGATCGAACAATAGGTACGGAATGTCTCCATCATCGTCTGCTGGCACGGCTTTGTGTGGTATACATGATCAATCACGATGTCGCAGTCCTTTAAAACCGCCTCGACATCCCCGTTGCCGCACTCATCGTGCGCGCAGAGGTTGCGCTTGTTGTCTGCGCCGACCGGAGCAAGACTCTCCCAGTTGTCCTCTGGGTGAACCAGGATCGGGTTGTCCTTTGACGTATGGAAATCCAGAACCGGCTCTAAGACTTCGTACTGTACCTTGATCAGGCGGAGTGCTTTATCGACACATTTTTCATCTTTTCCTGCTACAATCGCCACGATATCGCCCTGAAAACGAACATGGCGGTCGATCAGGAGACGGTCATACGGGCTCGCCTCCGGGTATGTCTGCCCCGCCTGTGTGTAGCGCTTTGCATCCTGCGGCACATCCTCCCAGGTATAAATTGCCTCGATGCCCGGAACTTTCATTGCGATCGCGGTGTTGATCGTTTTTACCATCGCATTCGCATACGGGGAACGCAGAAGTTTGACGATCAGGCAGTCCTGCGGCGCCAGATCATCCACGTAAACCGGCTGTCCGGTTACCAGCTGCATCGCATCTTTTTTTCGTACAGAAGTATTGACCACTCTCATTCTGCCGCCTCCTTCTGTTTTTCTCTCTTCCAGTCTAAAAATGCCAGAATGCCGCGAAGCTGTCCTTCATAACCGGAACAGCGGCACAGGTTTCCTGCCAGATATTCGCGGATTTCATCCTCCTCCGGGAACTCTTTTTCCCGGAACAGCGCCAGCGCATTCATGATAAAGCCCGGATTACAGAAGCCGCACTGTTCGGCTCCCTGATCGGCAATGAATGCGCCAAATTCTTTTGCCTCCTCCTGGAGTCCTTCCAGCGTCGTCACGCTGTGACCGTCCGCCCGCGCCGCCAGCACGGAACAGGAAAGCACTGGTTTTTCATCCAGGAATACGGTACAGAGTCCGCAGTTTGCCGTCTCGCAGCCGCGCTTGACACTGTAACAGCCCTGACTGCGTACCAGATCAATCAGAAGCGTATCCGGTTCAATCTCCGGGGAAATCTTCGTTCCATTTAGAGTAATCGTTATCTGCATCATATGTGAATCTCCTAATATTCATACTGTTATACGATCATTTTATTGCCCTATTTCGTTTAGCACTCTTCCAGCACACGCACCGCCCGCTTTATCAGAACACCGGTTAAATGTTTCCGGTATTCAGCGCTGCCGCGCATATTTGAAGACGTCTGAACCTGATCACGGATCCACTTTGCAAGACAGGCTGCTTTCTTCCCGGTCTGCGTCTTGTCCTGACTTTCTCTGGTATCGGCATCCGCATCTGCTTTTGTTTCAGCCTTTTGCTTTTCCTCTATAAGCGCCTGTATTGTCTCCGCTGATGCCTCGAACAACACAGCACGCCCCGGACGCGCACCGATGCTAAAACGATATGCTCCATCCGCCCGTTTCGCCGCTGCACAGGTCAGCACTGGAAAATCAGTCTGCGTATTCCGCACGGACTGGTAGTGATATACGGCTTTGTCTTTATGGACAATTAATTTGACTAAAATGTCCCGGCCGCCGATCTGTTTTGCAAATTCCACCAACGGCATCCTTCCAGCTTTGTAAAGTTCCACTTCGGTGTCCATCGCCAGGAACATCGTCAGGACATCTGAAAATCCAAATCTGCCATAGATACTGCCTCCGACTGTCGCCAGGTTCCGAAGCTGCACGCCGACGATATGGCGCACCGACTCGCGCATGGCACCGTCTGTGTATGCCGCCAATCCCGGATGTTCTTCCAGCTGGCGCAGGGTAACCATCGCGCCAATCTCAAACGCATCCTCTGTCTCCTCTATCTGATCCAGCCCCAGCCCTGAAATATCAATCGCGGTTCCTACATTGCCCCGGCTCATCTTCAGCCAGATCATACCGCCTATCACCCGGTTCGCTTTTTTCTGATTCAGCTCCCAGGCTTCCTCCAGGCTTTCTACCCGTTTATATTCTCGAATCGTCATCATAGGTTTTTCCTCTTTTTCATCTATTTCTTAAATAACAAAATTATCCATCTTTTATTATAGCATAAAACATGGTATAATTCCGTTGTTATTTTTAAAATACAACGAGACCCCTTTTTCCAGAAAAGATTAGGAGGATTTGACAAAAACTATGAAACCATCCATCCGTACCTACCTCTGCAACGACGAAAACCATCGTTTCTTTGGCGAAGGTCCTCGTCAGCTTCTTCATGCCATCGATGAAACCGGATCGCTCCGCTCCGCCGCTCTGTCCATGAATATGGCGTATACAAAAGCACTTCGGATTATCTGCTCCGCCGAAGCCACGCTTGGATTTCCACTGACCGTCCGCACCACCGGCGGAAAAGGCGGCGGAGGCAGCCAGATGACGGCGGAGGCGAGGGAGTTTCTAGCTAAGTATGAGGCATATCGGGATGCATGTACGGAGAGTGGGAAACAGTTATATGAAGAATTTTTTTGCAGGCGGAAATCTGTTTTTTTCTCTTCTGGAACACAAACGTCCTCTTTCACTTGTTTGCAAAATTCAAACGATGTTCGGGTCGCCTGCATCATCATGGCCTCCGGTCTTGGAAAACGTTTCGGCTCGAACAAGCTCATGGCTTCGTTCCACGGTACTCCGCTCATCCACTCGGTTCTGAATGTGACCGGTTCTGTTCCGCTCTTTGCCGATCGTCTCGTTGTAACGCGCTCCCGGGAGGTTCACGATTACTGTCAGTCCCTGGGGATTCCGGTGCTGATTCATACACTTCCCAATCGGAACGAGGCGCTCTGCCTGGGACTTACACACATGTTAAAAAGGCACCCGGATTTATCAGGCTGTCTCTTTGCACTCGGCGATCAGCCGCTTCTGCGTCCACGGACACTGGAACGGATATGCCGGCGCTATCTCGAATGCAGAATATCACCAAGTCACTCAAAATCTGTTTTCCCAGATTCTGATTTTTCCATTTTGAAATCAAAATTGCCTCAGAATTCAGGAATTGCAGAAAAATCACCGATTGTACAGCTCTGCAGCGTCCAAATGACGGCTTCTCCCGAACCTTCCGTCTCAACCACCGTCGGAAGCCCGATTCTCTTCGACCGGGCATATTTTGACGAACTGCTCCATCTGCCGGAAAAAGCTGGCGGAAGCCATGTTCTCCGCCAGCATCTGGACGTTGTCCAGTATGTGACTGCCGAAGTGCCGGAGGAATTGATGGATGTAGACACGCCGGAGGAGCTCAAACGCCTGGAGAATCTGGTAACAATCGAATAAAACTATAAGGACTGACATCGCACATGCAGCATGATGCCAGTCCCTTTTTATCAATCTACGTATCACTTTCAGCCATACATTCCATATTTTATAGATGGATCTTATATTTTTATGTACCTATGACCTTTTTCTAATCTTCCTATTTCTTACGCCTCTTCCTTCGGCAGCAGCACATTCAGGATAATCGCCATGAAAGCTGCCGGAACGATACCAGATCCGCCGAATACAAGCTGAATTGCTTCCGGCATCTTGGAAAGGATGGTTGCATGTGCACCCATGCCGTAACCAACACCCAGTGCAACAGAGACGATGGTCAGGTTGCGTGAAGTCATCTTCTCTTTCGTGATAAGCTGAATACCGCTAACTACGATCGAAGAGAACATCATAACCGCTGCGCCTCCCAGTACCGACTGCGGCATGATCGAAACGATCGCACCCAGCTTCGGAATCAGACCGCACAGAATCAGGAATACCGCGCCGGTTGCAAGTGCCATGCGATTGACTACCTTTGTCATCGTAACCAGACCTACGTTCTGGCTGAACGAAGTGTTCGGAAGAACACCGAACAGCGCCGCAATACTGGAACCAAGTCCATCGCAGATAACGCCGCCGGAAAGCTCTTTATCGGTCGCCTCACGGTCCATACCGCCCTCAACGACACCGGAAATATCTCCGACCGTCTCAACAGCGGTTACAATAAACATGATAAGAACCGGCAAAATCGCGCGCATATCAAAGACAATTTTAACCGGGACGATCGGCGGAATGCTGATCCAGCTCGCCTGTGCTACCTTATCCCAGTTTAATACCCATGCTTTGGTATATTCGGTTCCGTCCGCTGCAATACCCGTGTGCGGAAGCACCAGACCCATGATGAATGCTACAGCATAACCGGCAATAATTCCGACCAGAATCGAGGAAGAACTTAAATATCCCTTCGTTCCGTGCTTCACTGCCAGAATCACAATCAGGACAAAAATAGCAAGCAGCATATTTTCCATGGAACCAAAGTCCTGCGCCGAGCTGCCGCCGCCGAAGGAATTGACGCCGACCCCGATCAATGACAGACCAATCGAAAGAACGACCGTACCTGTTACGACCGACGGGAAAAATCGGCGAAGCGGCTTTAAGAAGCATCCAAGCACACTCTCGAACAGACCGCCGATGATCGAAGCACCCATAATGGCGCCGTACGCTAAAATACCGCCGCCCATCGTAGCCGCCACGCTGTTGAATACACCGATGAAACCAGAGCTGGTTCCCATGATAATCGGAACCTTGCCGCCAACCGGACCAACCGAAAATAACTGCAGCAGCGTGATCAGTCCCGCCACCAGCATCGCATTCTGCAGAAGCTCGATCTGCAGCTGTGCCAGATCGTTTCCGCCCGTGATACCACAGGCGCCTGTGATGATCAGAAGTGGTGTCAGGTTACCGACAAACATCGCAAGCACGTGCTGCAGTCCCAGCGGAATCGCCTGTTTTAACGGCATCTTCGCCTCAAACTCATAGGCAGGTCCCGTAAATTTCTTTTCATTTTCCATAGATTTTCTCTCCCTGTACCCAATTTAAAACTACCTTTTTACACAGTTTCCAAAACATTCTCAATTATAAAAAAAAGCATATGAACTGTAAAGATTGTTTTTTCATTTGTATATTATTTTTCATTAAGTAAGTTATAAGTATTACTTATAATTTGCTTACCCAGTCCACAATATCACCAAATACCTCTTCCCGGTTGATCTCATGAAACAGTTCATGCCTTGCCCCCGGATAAAGTTGCATCGCCACATTGGTACATCCGGTTTCTTGCAGATCTTCCATCGCGCGACGCACACCGCGTCCGCCTTCTCCGACCGGGTCCTCCTCTCCCGATATCAGCAGAATCGGCAGATTTTTCGGAATTCCATCAAAGCCTCTCTTCCGCTTCAAATCCAGCATGACCTGGAAAAAATCGACGAATGCCCCATCGGTAAATAAAAACTGGCAGTATGGATCCGCCTCGTATTTTTCATCCTCCTCCGTCACGCGCGACAGCCATTGATGTTCCGTTTTTCCTTTTTCAAAATAGCGGTTATAGCTTCCAAGAACCAGCTGGTGCAGCCGCTCATTTCGTCCATTTCTTCCTTCCAGCCACGCTGCCGCTGCCACGACGGTTCCGCCCAGCCACAAAAGTGGTTCCGGCTGGCTTCCGGTTCCCATGAAAATTGCGCCGTCCAGCCATTCTCCATAATGCGTGATAAAACGGCGTCCAAAAAACGAACCCATGCTGTGCCCCAGAAGAATATGCGGAATGCCCTGAAACTTGTGTTTCGCAAAACGTGCCACCTGCGCCATCGCACCGTTCACGCGGCGGACACCATTTTTCTCCGCGAACTCGCCCAATTCCCCTGGTTTTGCTGTCCGTCCATGTCCCGGATGATCGTGCCCGATGACCGCAATCCCCGCCCGGTTCATCGCCTGTGCAAATTCTTCGTATCTGCCAATGTGCTCGATCATACCGTGCGCCACCTGAATGACCGCCCACGGTGTTTCCTCCGGCTCCCAGCAGATGCCATGGATTCTGCCGCTCCCATCCTGAAATGGAATATAAAAATCTTTGCCCTGTGCCATCCTGATTTCCCCGCTTTCTAAATGCTATATCGAATTATCTCTCTCAACATTGCCTGAAATATTTTTTATTTTCCTGTTTTATTGAAGCATATAATTTTCAGATCCTTTTCATATACAGGATACCACAAAAACACTCTATTATACAATTTTCCCCCCTAAAAAAGAATGTGCCTTGTTGTGTAATAGGGAATTCCCTATTACACAACAAAAGCTCCATCTTTCGACGGAGCTTCTGCAGTCATACGTTTTATATATCGTATGTCATATATTCATGAATCAGTGATTCATTAGTTGTTTGTATACAGAGTAACGAGCTTGTTCAGGTACTGGTATCTAGCCTTTGCCTCTTCCTCGTTCTTTGCATCCAGCGCGCCGGCTCTATCCGGATTCTTCAGAGCCAGAGATGCGTAACGAACCTCACCCTTTAAGAATGCCTGGTAGTCACCTGTCGGTGCCTTGCTGTCCAGAGTGAACTTCTTGTCCTCTGCAGCCGGATTGTAACGGAAGTTGTGCCAGTAACCGCACTCTACCGCCAGTTTCTCCTCGGTCTGAGCCTTGTCCATACCTTTTTTGATACCGTGGTTGATACACGGAGCATAAGCAATGACTAAGGACGGACCCGGATATGCCTCTGCCTCAGCGATTGCCTTAACAGTCTGAGCATAATCAGCACCCATGGAGATCTGGGCAACGTATACATAGCCGTAGCTCATAGCGATGGAAGCAAGATCTTTCTTCTTCACATCTTTACCACCTGCTGCAAACTGTGCAACTGCACCGGTCGGAGTTGCCTTAGAGGACTGTCCGCCTGTGTTGGAGTAAACCTCGGTATCATATACCATGATGTTGATATCCTTGCCGGAAGCAAGTACGTGGTCAACACCGCCGAAACCGATATCGTAAGCCCAACCGTCGCCACCGAATACCCACTGGGATTTCTTAGCGAGGAAGTCTTTGTTCTTCACAATATCCTTGCAGTTCGGGCAGTCGATGCCGTCCAGAGCCTCTACCAGCTTGTCGGTAGCTGCGCCGTTCAATGCACCGATTCCGTAAGTATCCAGCCACTCTTTGCAAGCTGCTTTCACTTCATCGGTCGCCTGTTCTGCCGCCATCACAGCCTCAACCTTACCCTTTAAGCCGTCACGGATTGCGTTCTGAGCCAAAAGCATACCATAACCGAACTCTGCGTTGTCCTCGAACAGGGAGTTGTCCCAAGCCGGACCCTTGCCAGCCTTGTTCATGGTGTAAGGTGTGGACGGTGAAGAGTTGCCCCAGATAGAAGAGCATCCGGTTGCGTTGGCAATGTACATACGATCGCCGAACAGCTGAGTAATCAGTTTTGCGTACGGAGTCTCGCCGCATCCTGCACAAGCGCCGGAGAACTCAAGTAACGGCTGTTTGAACTGGCTTCCCTTAACGGTTGTCTCTTTATATTTATCAATGACATCCTGTTTGATCGGAAGTGTCTGACCGTAGTCATAACCCTTCTGAGCCTCCAGATTCTTGTCAAGACTTACCATCGTAAGTGCTTTCTCACCCTTCTTGCCCGGGCAGACATTTGCACAGGAACCACATCCGGTACAATCCAAGGAAGAAATAGTCATCACGAACTTGTACTGCGGCATACCTGTAAGCGGCAGTGTCTTTGTTCCTTCCGGAGCGGCAGCAGCCTCTTCCTCGGTCATCGCGATCGGGCGGATAACTGCGTGCGGGCACACATAAGAACAGAAGTTACACTGGATACAGTTGTCCGGATTCCAAACCGGTACATTGACTGCGATACCACGTTTCTCGTATGCAGCGGAACCAGACGGAGTTGTACCATCTACATAATCGGTAAATGCAGATACCGGCAGGTTGTTACCCTCCTGAGCATTAACAGCAGCCTGAACGGTGTTGACAAACTTAACAACATCTGCTCTTCCCTCGGTTGCGTGAGTCATCTCAAGTCCCTCGTCCTCGCCGTTCTTCCAGCTTTCCGGAACCTGAATCTCTACAACGTTCTGAGCGCCTGCATCGATAGCAGCCCAGTTTTTCTTAACAACATCTTCGCCCTTACGACCGTAGGTTGCCTTTGCAGCAGCCTTCATCAGTTCGATCGCTCTCTCCTCCGGAATAATATTTGCCAGCTTGAAGAATGCGGACTGAAGGATGGTATTGATACGGGTCGGGCCCATACCGGTCTCGATACCCAGTTTAACACCGTCGATGGTGTAGAATTTAATCTTGTGGTCAGCGATGAACTTCTTAACCTGTCCCGGTAAGTGCTGCTCCAGCTCTTCCATGTTCCACGGGCAGTTTAACAGGAATGTACCGCCGTCAACCAGTTCCTGAACCATGTTGTACTTACGGATGTAAGCCGGGTTGTGACAGGCAACAAAGTTTGCCTTGTGGATCAGGTAGGTGGATTTGATCGGTTTATGACCAAAACGAAGGTGGGACATTGTAACACCACCAGATTTCTTGGAGTCATAATCGAAGTAAGCCTGTGCGTACATATCGGTATTATCGCCGATGATCTTGATAGAGTTCTTGTTTGCACCTACAGTACCGTCAGCACCAAGACCCCAGAACTTACAGTTTACAGTTCCTTCCGGAGTGGTAACAAGCGGTGCGCCAAGCTCCAGGGAAAGGTTGGTAACATCATCTACGATACCGATGGTGAACTGTTTCTTGGTTGTGTTCTCATATACAGCTACGATCTGAGCCGGTGTGGTATCCTTGGAACCAAGTCCGTAACGACCTGTGAAGATCGGAGTCTGATCGAATTTTGTACCCTTTAATGCTGCTACTACATCAAGGTAAAGCGGCTCGCCAAGGGAACCCGGCTCTTTGGTGCGGTCTAATACGGAAATCTGCTTAACAGTATCCGGAATAGCGTCTACCAGTGCGCTGGCTACGAACGGACGGTACAGGCGAACCTTTACAACGCCGACTTTCTTTCCAGCTGCTACGAGGTAATCGATCGTCTCCTCGATGGTATCGTTGACAGAACCCATTGCAATGATAACGTGCTCTGCATCCGGAGCGCCATAGTAGTTGAACAGCTTGTAGTCTGTGCCAATCTTCTCATTGACCTTGTCCATGTATTCCTGAACAATCGCCGGAAGTGCATCGTAGTACGGGTTGCAAGCCTCTCTTACCTGGAAGAAGATATCCGGGTTCTGAGCGGAACCGCGCTGACACGGGTGGTTCGGGTTCAGTGCATTCTTACGGAATGCATCGATTGCATCCATATCTGCCATATCTTTCAGATCTTCATAATCCCAGGTCTCGATCTTCTGAATCTCATGGGATGTACGGAAACCATCGAAGAAGTTAATGAACGGAATCTTGCCCTTGATGGATGCCAGATGTGCAACCGGGGTTAAATCCATAACTTCCTGTACGCTGGATTCACACAGCATCGCGCAGCCTGTCTGACGGCACGCATAAATATCAGAATGGTCACCGAAGATGGATAACGCATGGCTGGCCAGTGCACGAGCAGAAACATTAAATACGCCCGGGAGCTGCTCACCTGCAATCTTGTATAAGTTCGGGATCATCAGAAGCAGACCCTGGGAAGCGGTGTACGTGGTTGTCAGCGCACCTGCTGCCAGAGATCCGTGCACTGCACCTGCTGCACCTGCCTCAGACTGCATCTCTGTAATCTGAACTGTGTGGCCGAAAATATTGGTTCTTCCGTCTGTTGCCCATTCATCGGTAGCCTCAGCCATCGGAGAAGAAGGGGTAATCGGATAGATAGCTGCCACGTCGGTGTATGCGTAAGAAGCATGCGCTGCTGCGTGGTTTCCATCCATGGTTTTCATCTTTCTTGCCATAATGAATATTCCTCCTATTGATAGTGAATGTATTCAGTAATAAATCTCCCCAAATAGATTGTCCTGGAAATTTACCTGATAATATTATAACAAATTCTCGTCAAAATGCAAATAATTTTGATTTATATCCGGTATTATTTTTCGAACAATTACAAAAAAGCTGTCTACTGTTTTTTCAGATAGTCGATAAAACCACAAAATATGAAAAAAAGCGCCGCCAGATGAAGAAAGCCTCTCCATCCAGCGGTGCTTTTCATTCAAATGCCGCTTGAATGCCCTTTTATCATTCATTTTTGCAATCTATCTTACAGCACTTTCTATATTTCACCTTAGTTTTGCCTTGGTTTTAATTGCTTCCAGGTCCATTTGCTTCCACAACCGGGTTCGTTTCCTCTGGCTCTGGAGTTGTCTCCTGTGGTCCTTCGTTGGATTCCGCCGCTGTCGTGGTCGGAGCTTTTGTCTCGCCGCCAGGGCTGGACGGTGCCGCTGTGGTTGTCTCATGTGCCGCTGTCGCTCCTCATTAGCTGCATTGTCTCAGCCGCAGTGCTCTCTGCTGCCGCCGTTGCCTCCGTTGCGTTGGTCGCTACAGTAGCGGAACTGTTACGTTTGATCTGCGCTGCCTTTCCACGATAGCTGCTATTGTGAAAAAATTCACGACTCACTTCTTTATCATTCTCATAGGTAACCAGATCCGTGGACCAGCGGCTGCCCGGAGTCGCTGCCTTTGTCTGCACTTCCTGATTCGGCTGCAGGGAACCATCCTCGGTATAAACCGCAGACGGCGGATCAATCTCGCCTGTCTTCTCAGAAGACATACGGATCTTGACACCCTCTTTCAGAATCGGAACTCCATACAGTGCGATCGTCAGTTTTCGATCAGATGCGCTGAAGCTTGCCTTGATAGCCAGCGGATATTCCGAGTTGTTGACGAACTTGAAGTCCGGTCCGCCGTAGCTGACTGCCGCATCCTCGCCCGGTGTAACGTAGGACGGCTCGTAGCTGTGTGCGTGGCGCTCCGTACTCTTCAGCCCCGCAAATACAACCGCATTGTATAAGGTCGAAGATACCTGGCAGACGCCGCCGCCTGGCTCCTGGACAACCTCGCCATTTAAGTATGCGGTTGCCGGCTTGTAGCCTTTTTCTTCGGTTCTCGCACCGGTCGTATTGTTAAAGGAAAATTCCTGTCCTGGTTTGACAATCGTTCCGTTTAACGCTGCGACCGCCAGACGGATATTCTCGTTTCGGTTGCTGTTGGAGGTCGTCGTGGTTGTGTAGGTGGACATTGTCTTGTACTTATCCTGTACCGACGAATCCGCTGCGACTTCCTTCGTCTCTGCGGTCAGGACGGCATCAAACTCTTTCTTGTCAATCGCATCGACCATCGCCTGTGCCAGCTTATCCTGATCAATGACAAGTCCCTTGGTGCCCTCGCTGAACTCAAACTTACCCGTTTCCTTATTGTAACCGGAGATACCGCCGCTCTTGGCTGCCATGTTCCAGTTTCCGGCAATCAGTGCTGCCTCTGCCTTGGCATCCTCGATCATATTTTCCGTGTTGACTTCATATGTCTCACCCGGTTTCAGATCACTTGCATAGATCTCCTCGAGAAGCTGATCAACTTTATCCGCCATCAGATTGGTAACGTCGGTCTCTTTGTCCTCGTATTTGGCCTTCATCTTCCAGTCAAATGAATCAAGGATCGCCTTGCGCGCCTCCTCCTGCGTCATTCCGTAAATATTGACGCCGTTGACGGTCACCGCTCCATCTGCCACGGTACTCTCCTGTACGATATCCGATTCGGTCGCCCCGCCTGCCGCGCTGCCCCCACCGCACCCGCGGGAGGCAATCGCCGCTATCAGGATAACCGCCAGGACACCGATCACGATCAAAAGGATCTGTGTAATATCCAGACGGTTTCTTCTCTTCTTTTTATAACGCCCGGAAGTATGACTCCGACCGGCTGCCGCCCGATTCATCACAGTATCCCGGCGTCCCGTGCTTGTGTGCGCATCTGTACTTTTTGTATGGCTGGATGTTCCGGACGACGAACGATGCCCGGTACTGCTATGTCCGGCACGGCTGTACGAACTCAGCGTTCCGCCCTCCAATCCTCTATGTTCAAAATTCCTTCCTCCTGAAGAATTTCTGTTGTACTCACTCATTTTCCATCACCTGTCCGTCTTTTCCATGAAATTTTATTATATGTGTTTATTTGAAAATATCTCTGCTACAGTATAGCACAATTCCAGGAAAAGAAAATAACATAATTCTTAAATTAACTTATAAATTTTTTTGATCCCCACAACCGTTTCCTGGTACAAATTTCCACAGCCGCTCTGTTTTTTGTATAACGCTTCTTCTTTCAAATATATCTGATGTAAACAATCATTTTTGTTCCCGTTTACACACTGGCAAACTGCAGCGGGTATCTGCCGCATACTTGACTTTTCCATCTAATGCGGGTAGTCTTACAGCAGAAGGAGGTCTGCATCTATGCAGTTAATTGATTTACACGTTCATTCTACTGCTTCGGACGGCACACTCACGCCCACCGAAGTGACAAATCTGGCGCTCCAATGCGGTCTGACCGCCTATGCGCTGACGGATCATGATACAGTTGACGGCGTTGCGGAAGCCATGCAGGCAGCCGAGAACACCTCCCTGACTGTCATTCCCGGTGCCGAATTTTCCAGTCCTTATGAAGGAAAAGAAATCCATATTCTGGGGCTCTATCTGAACCCGCACTGCCCGGAACTTTTATCTGCACTGCGGCAGGTCCGCGAGATCCGTAACCGGCGCAATGAAGAGCTTCTCGCTTTATTTCAGGCAGATGGATTTCCCATTAAATATGAAGATTTAATTCACGGAAATGAACACACTGTCATCACCCGTGCCCATTTTGCACGCGCACTGCTTGAAAAAGGCTGTGTCACTTCGGTCAGCCAGGCATTTGATAAATACCTCGGGGACGGCAAAAAATATTACCGCCCGAAGCAGATGATTGAGCCGGAGGAAGCGATCCGCCTGATCCGTGTAGCTGGCGGTTTACCAGCGCTCGCACATCCTCTCCAGTATAAACTTGGCTGGAAAAAGACCGAGCAGCTTCTCTCCTATTTAAAAGAAGCCGGAATGATGGGCATCGAGGTTTATTATTCCTCACACTCTCAATCCGACAGTCTTCATTTACGTGAAATAGCTTCCCGTCTCGGTCTGGTCTCCACCGGCGGTTCCGATTTTCACGGTGCCAACAAACCAGATATCCATCTTGGAAGCGGCTACGGCGGTCTGCGGGTTTCTGCACTGCTGCTGGACAACATAAAAGCCCGGTTACAGCAGAAAAACAGCTAAAATGCTGATTTACCCGCTCACGCTTCTATCGGTTCCGTATGTTCAGGCATTTACAATCTATATGAAAACTTCTTAATGAACCTGCTGAACAGACGTCTGTTTATATGTTTACATATGATAGAGCGCCTGCTCAATCCCTTCTTCCGAGACGGACTCCGCCAGTACGGCTTTCATTCCCGCCGCGCTGGCGGTTTTTTCTGTCTTTTCTCCGATACAGACGGCTGTAAATCCGTTCAATGTCTCCTTATCCGGCTGTAAAATATCCAGGAATCCCTGTACCGTCGATCCGCTCGTAAACGTGGCCGCATCGATCGCGCCCTCTTTTAGGAGTTCACGGATGCGCTCTGCAAGCGGCGATTCCTCCGGCGTGATCGTATCGTAAAGTGTCACATCCATATAGGATATTCCGGCAGCTTCAAATGCCTGCGTCAGTTCCGGCGAACCATGTCTGGCGCGCAGGATGCATACGCGTTCGTTCTGCTTCACCTGTTTTGCCAGCCCTTTTCCGAGATCTGCCGCATAAAAGCGCTCCGGAATATAATCTGGGTAAATGCCGTGTTCCCGGCAGACGGACGCGGTTCCCTCACCGATCACAGCAAAACGCAGATGGGAGAGGCTCCTGAAATCTTTCTGCATCTGGTTCAAAAGCTCAAAGAAATATTGTGCCCCTGCCGGACTCGTGAGCACCAGCCAGTGATACGATTCCAGATTCCGAACCAGTTCATACAGTTTTTCTTTATCCGCTGTGCCAGCATCCGCTTTTTCTGATTTTTTCCAGACCGGTTTTAACTCAATCGTCGGAAATTCCAGCACCTCCGCTCCGGCATCGCGCAGATGTTCCGCCAGCTTCTGGCTGCGCTCCTTCGGGCGGGTAATCACGATCCGTTTTCCTGCCAACGGCTTTTCTTCTCTCCATGCACACGTATCAGCAAGCGCACAGACCTCCCCGATCACAAGGATGGCAGGCGCCTTGACGCCCTGACGCACACCCTCTTCCGGAAGTGTCTGCAGGGTTGCGCGGATCATTCTCTGGGACGCAAGGGTTCCGTTCATCAGAAATGCCGCCGGCGTCTCCGGTTTCATTCCCGCATTCAGAAGCCCCTCACAGATCCTCGGCGCATTCGCAACACTCATCAGAAAAATTAAGGTGCCGCCGACCCGAGCAAGTGCCTCAAAATCCAGAGCCGGCATGCCCTCCATTCGATGTCCGGTAATCACATGAAACGATCCCGCCAATCCGCGGTGCGTCACCGGGATGCCAAAATATGCCGGAACCGCCAGGCTGGAGCTGATACCTGGAACCACCTCAAACGGGATCTGATGTTTCTTTAAAAATTCAGCTTCTTCGCCGCCGCGTCCAAAGACGAACGGATCCCCGCCCTTGAGGCGCACGATCGTTCCGCCCTTTTTCGCTTCCTCTAATAAAATTTCTAAGATTTCTTCCTGCTTCTTCGAATGGCGTCCACTCCGTTTACCAACGTCAATTTTCCGCGTGTGCTCCGGAATCCAGCCCAGTACCGCGTCGCCTGCCAAAGCGTCGTAGACGACGGCATCCGCCTGCTCCAGAAGTTCTCTGCCGCGCAGAGTAAAAAGCCCTGCATCGCCAGGGCCCGAGCCGATAAGGTAGACTTTCCCCAGCGGAGACAGTGCAGGCTTTCCCGATAACTGTTCCGCCAATTTTCTTCCAAGCTCCGCTGCTTTCTCTGCCTCCCCCTCAATGGAGCCAATACGGACTTCTCCCGTTTCTTCCTTATAATAAAGACCTCGCAGCTTGATTTTTCCATTTTCAAGCACCGCCGAAGCTGCTGTCGGCGACGAACATCCGCCTCCAAGCGTGGCGACAAAGCCCTGTTCTGCCCTGGTTAAAACCGCAGACTCCTCAGAGTGAACCATTTTCACAAAAGGGATCTCCCGGTCACGCCGTCCCTGGATTGCCAGAATACCCTGTCCTGCTGACGGGATCATTTCCTCCACAGAAAAATAACGGCTGATGCGATCTGCAAATCCCAGACGAATCAGCCCCGCCGCTGCCAGAATCAGCGCATCATATTCGCCAGAATCGAGCTTTCGCAAACGCGTGTTCAGGTTGCCTCGGATCCCCTTAAATTCTGCATCCGGGAATAATCTCTGCCCCTGTAGGACGCGGCGGCGGCTGGAAGTTCCGATTACCGGGTGTGCCGGAAGCTCGGATAAGCCTTCACGCAGAACCAGCACATCGCGACAATCTTCGCGCTCTAAAAGCGCCAGCACCGGCAGCTCCTCCGGCGGACAGAGCGGCATATCTTTTAAGGAATGAACTGTCAGCTCGCACCGCCCTTCATAAAGCGCCTGATCCAGCTCTTTTACAAACAATCCCCTGCCGCCAACCGCATCAAGTGGACGGTCAAGCACCTTGTCTCCCGTCGTTTTCATCGTGATCAATTCAAATCCTGTCTCCGGACAGACATTCTGCATCGCTGCGATCGCCATCTTTGACTGAACAACTGCCAGCGCACTGTCGCGGCTGCCTACGCGGATCCTATTTTTATCTGTCAATTTTTAATCTCCTCTATAAAATATATTAAGTATCTTCTACCTCTGCCTCCGCCAGCACGCGGCGTACTTCTTTTGCTACACGATGCGTCAATCCCGGATCCGCTCCGCCAGAAATCAATCCGGCTGTCAGTTCTCTGCCCTGGGCGATCGCCGGGAAATAAAACTCTGACTGACTTTTATCGGAAGCCATATTAAACCAGACGGAATGGCTCGACGCATCCTCCTTGATCCCTGCGTCCGTCCCCGTCTGCCCGGTCGCTGCCAGCGCCATAAAAAAGCTTTTTCCTGCCAGATCGTATCACGAACTTCCTCATAGGTTTGTTCAATCAGACAGATTTTCCGTGAATCCGCCAGCTTCCGTATCTCTTCCGAAGTGTTCGGTGCAATCACCGTGATCGCTGCGCCAAATTTTTCCAGCACGCCGACCCGCCTCGATGCCACACTTCCAGCTCCCACAACCAGCACCTGCCGATCTGTCATATCTATAAAAATCGGAAAATAGGACATTTCTCTTCTCCCACTATTTTCGTTTGGTAACTGTTCAGTGCCTTCACAGTCACGCGCAATAAATCCGCAGACCTACTGAACAGTTACTTCGTTTGTTTCTATGCCACCGGAATTGAGTTCATCTCTTCAAAACCGTATTTCCGTATTATTATAAGGTTTCACGTTTTATAAATCAAGCATGAGGCAGACCTATTTTTCATTTTAGAACCTCTTTTGTTTCTGTTCACGGGTAGGCACTTTGGGAACCGAAAGTGCCGTAAGAAAACGTGGTGGCAGCAGGAATTTGCCGTATTGAAATGCGAAGCCACGGCAAATTCCGTTACTTTTTACGTATGCGTGTACAGTAACCCTCTTTTATTAATACCCGTATACGTAAAAGTAATCCTTGTTTTGTCTTGCCAGAACGGTGCAGATTTTGTATACTTATAACACATTTAAATTCAATACAATGAGTATAAAAAGATTGACTAATACCAATAAAGGAGTTACAACGATGGAAGAATTTTACAAAGCAATCGAAGACAAGATCAAAGCTTCCGGCTATCCGGGCGAGGTAAACGGCGAGGATATCTACAACGACATCTGCGATCAGATGGAGGAAAAAGAAAATGGAACCTATCTGTTTCTCTCCAAAAAAGACAATGGCGTCGTATTTGAATACAAGGTAGACATTCTGGATGAGTCCTTCAATCTCTCCTATGTTCATATTACCGCAAATAACGACACGTTTCATATTGATTTTGACAATTAATAGACAATCTTTTCTTGGACATCCCTGTATTTTTGACATACAGGGATATTTTTTTAAGGATTTTTTTGGAAAATGTGAGCATTGCGCCCTTTATAGAGGTCTGTTATAATTATCATTGTTAAAAGATTGACGAAATTATAAACTGCACACAGGGTTGTGTGCCAATCCATGAAGGAGGGCTAAATATGAAAATCCAGAACATTTCCGATGTAAACACATTTTTTAAAGTAATTGATTCCTGCAAAGGAACCGTCGAACTGGTTTCCCCGGAGCGACCGCATCAACCTGAAATCCAAGCTGTCCCAGTATCTGTCGATGGCAAATATTTTTTCCAATGGCTATATCAAAGAGCTGGAGCTGGTTGCTTATGAGAAAGAGGACTTAGACCGACTGATTAAATTTATGTATCAGGGGGAGTAAGCTCTCTTCTGAGGTGTACACGGTATGTACGTTGCCATTGTATAAAAAAATGTTTGAATGATGCGATAGAAACTGTATAAAAAAGCTTTCTGGCTACATGGCAGATTGGCTCTGCTGCACAGGAAGCTTTTTTCCGTTTTATGAATCTAAGTCAAACCGTTTCTCATACTTCACGCAGTAAACACGCAAACCTTCTAAACAGCTACGCTTCTATCCGCGCCAGCTCTTGAAAGACTTTTTCAATTTCTTCCCGCGACGCCCGGAATGTTCCCTGCACCATCTGGGTGCTCCCGCCGCCGCGTCCCTGCAGACGGGCGTTTAATTCTTTTCCGAATGCACGCATATCACGGCCGAGGCTTCCGGCTGTGTAGTTATAACCTGACGCGTCATCGCCAGAGCACACCAGCACGGTCTCTCCTTTTTCCTGTTCCAATAGCAGATTTGCAAACTGACGCACCAGAACTGGCGTCATGCCCTGCTCAAATACAGTCAACGCTTTCTGCCCCTGCGGATAGACGTCTGCCTGCATGGTGAGAATGCGCTGCCAGAGGCGGTTGATCTCACCGTCCTTGCGCCCGCTCTCCTCTTTCAGATGGCTGACCGCCTCTGCCGCCTTCTCCGGTTTTGCAGAAAGCAGGTTAGAGATCGTCTGCATCTGCTCCGTCTTCGCCTCAAAATTCTCCAGCGCACGGTCACCACAGAGCATGGAGAAACGCACGCCGCCCTTGTAATTCATCAGGGAAAGCACCTTGATCACGCCGATCTCTCCCGTGTAATCCACGTGTGTGCCGCAGCAGGCACAGATATCCGCCCCCGGAATCTCTACAATGCGGACCTGACCGGTCAGCTCTTTCTTGCTGCGGTAATCGATCGTTTTCAATTCCTCCTCACCCGGATATGTCACCTGTACCGGAAGATTTGCCCAGACAACCGCATTTGCCTTCTTCTCGATTTCCTTTAACTGTTCCCAGTTAAGCGGACCATTCAGATCGACCGTCACTTCATCGTGTCCCATATGAAATCCGACATTATCATATCCGTATGCGGCATGAATCAGCCCCGATATGATATGTTCTCCCGTATGTTGCTGCATGTTGGAAAAACGCTGTTCCCAGTCGATGGCCGCGTGAACGGTGCTTCCCACCTCCAGCGGCGCGTCCGTCTCATGAACAACCACGCCATGTTTCTCCTCCACATGTGTCACATGCACTTCCCCGATCCGTCCGGTGTCCGACGGCTGTCCGCCGCCCTCCGGGTAAAATCCGGTTTGGGAAAGTTCCACCTCAAATCCGTGCTTTGCCGGGCGACAGGCGGTGACGATGGCATCAAATTCTTTTACATACGGTGTCTGATAATATAACGGTTCCATTTTCATTCCTCTTTTCATTTCGTTGTACAATGTTCTGTGACAAATCGTTATGGATAAACATCCATGTCGATCCGCCCGGTTATCTCGGTTATCTCGATTATTTCAACAAAAAATTTATAGTAAAATATTTCCGTCCTAATTTTCCTGATTTATGGAAACTGTGGCAAGCTGCCCCTCATATGATGAAGTGTATAGAAAATCTCGGAGGACATAACCATGAGTGATTTAGCGGCTACCAACTGCGGTTGCGGATGTGATAACAACGGAGGAAGCTGCGGCTGTAATTGTGGCTGTGGATGCGGCGGTTTCGGCAACAACAACTGTCTCTTTCTGATTCTGATTCTGCTGTGCTGCGGCGGATGTGGCGGCGGATGCTTTGATCACGGATGCGGCGGCAACAACTGCGACTGCCTGATCTGGATCCTGCTTCTGTGCTGCTGCTGTGGCGGCGGTGGCTTTGGCTGCTGATAAACATCCGCCCATATCCAGCATATCTTTTGAGAATGCATCCATGTACATTTTAATACCGCAGATTTAACACCATCACATCTTATTTGCGCGTCAACTGATAAATCAATGCATTGCAGATCGCGGCGGCTACATTGCTGCCGCCTTTTCTGCCTCTTGCCACAATATAAGGAGTGTCCGGCAAGGATATAATCAATTCCTTGGACGGCACGACATTGACAAAGCCGACCGGCACGCCGATGATGAGCTTCGGGTGGATTTTTCCCTCCTGAATCAACTCGTACAGACGCACTAGCGCGGTCGGTGCATTCCCAACTGCAAAAATACAGTCTTTTCCCATTTCTGCCGCCTTGTCCATGCTGGCAACCGCACGGGTGGTCCCGGACGCTGCCGCTTTCTTCGCGACATCCTCGTCCGCCATAAAACAGTAGACCTCACCGCCCAGCGACGCAAGCGCGCGCTTGTTGATGCCGGATTTTCCCATATTCGTATCAGTCACGATGCACGCCCCATTTTTCAGGGCTTCCAACGCCTTATCGACTGCGCCCGGTGAAAATACAAGCGAATCTGCGTACTCAAAGTCAGCTGTCGTGTGAATCACGCGTTTCACAATTGGTGCTTCTTTCTCCGGAAATGTCCGTTCCCCCAGCTCCTCGGTGATAATCTCAAAACTTCTCGCCTCGATCTCCGACGGCAATACCTGACTGAGTTCTTTCATTTTTTCATCCATCTATCTACACTCCCTTTTCCAGAATCCGGTAAATTGCTTCCATATCCAAGTACTTCCGCATCGTGTCTGCCAGCCGGTTGTACTGCTCTTCCCGGTATTTCTCATAATCAAACGATAATCCGCCGACTTCCGGCTCCATTCCTTTTTCTTTCATCAGCGCACAGACAATCGTCTCCGCCACCTCTGCCTTGTCAAAAATGCCGTGGACGTAAGTGCCGTAGAGATTGTCCCGGCAGCAGCCATCTTGTTTTTCAGTGTGGTTTCCCGCCTGTTCTTCCCTAAGTTTCAATAAACTATGATTTACGGCTTTTTCCTGCTCCTTGATCACGTTCTTAACAATATCACCGCCGACAGATGATGTCTCTCCCATATGTATTTCATATCCTTCCGCCTCCATCCCCGAAAGCCCGGAAAAGATACCGCTGACCGTCCCGAAACATCCCTTGACCTGCGTCCTGGTCTTTTCTTCCTGAAACTGTGTCTGTAACGGCAGAAGTCCCATACCGGAGATCGTACGCCCAGGCACACCCGCCTCGGTTCCTTCCTGATCTGACAGCGTCTGTCCCATCATCTGATAGCCGCCGCAGATGCCCCAGATCGGCGTTCCTCCGGCTGCTTTCTTTAAAACTGCCGCTTCCAGACCATTCTGCCGCATCCAGAGCAAATCCTCGATCGTATTCTTCGTTCCCGGAAGAACAATCAGATCCGGTCGTCCCAGCTCAGACAGGCGGCTCACATAACGCACCGAAACGCCGGGGATCGGGTCAAAGACGTTCAGGTCAGTGAAATTGGATAAACGCGGAAAGCGGATGGCTGCAATGTCGATCCATGCCTCTACATGTTTTTCAGATGACTCGTTTTCCTGTTTAAGGGTATTATTCCGCCCTGTGGATGAAAGGCGGCTGCTTAAACTATCCTCGTCCTCGATATCCACATCCATGTACGGAACGACGCCGACCACCGGAATCTTGCATAATTTCTCGATCATCTCAACACCTGGATCCAGGATCGTCTTATCGCCGCGGAATTTGTTGATGATAAGCCCCTTTACCATCGCCTGTTCATCCGGTTCCAGAAGCGCTACCGTTCCATAGAGCTGTGCAAACACACCGCCCCGGTCGATGTCCCCGGCAATCAGCACCGGCGCACCCGCCATGCGCGCCATTCCCATGTTCACGATATCATCCGATTTTAAGTTGATCTCCGCCGGGCTGCCGGCGCCCTCGATCACGATGATATCGTACTGTTCGGACAAGTGCTGAAACGCTTTCTTGATTTCCGGGATTAGCTGCTTTTTATACTTGAAATATTCCTTCGCGGGCATTGTGCCGATCGGGACACCGCGCACGATCACCTGAGAACCGACATCGCTGGATGGCTTTAAGAGAATCGGATTCATGTCCACCGATGGCTCACAGCCCGCCGCCTGCGCCTGCACTACCTGTGCGCGTCCCATTTCCAATCCCTCGCTGGTAATATAGGAGTTCAGCGCCATATTCTGCGATTTAAACGGCGCCACGCGGTAGCCGTCCTGCTTGAAAATCCGGCAGAGTCCCGCCGCCAGCAGGCTTTTTCCCGCATTGGACATCGTTCCCTGTATCATGATTGCTTTTGCCACGGTGAAATCCTCCTTATTTTTGAGTGTCTTACCAAATAATGGTTGCTCAAAGCTATTTAATTCGAAGCTATTTTGTGCTTAACCGAAACTATTTTTCTGCCATTTGTCCTTTCAAATGACAGAGGCTATTTTATGGGTTCGTGTAACTGTTCAGTACCTTCACAGTCACGCGCAAAAATCCATTAAAAATTGCCTACGGCAATGGGATTTTTGCCTGCTGGCCCATGTTTTCGTACGGTCAGCGCAGTAAATGCGCAGACCTACTGAACAGTTACGGGTTCGTTTTATATTACAAATTCACATTGTGTTTTTCTTCAGATTGTACCTCTTTCAAAATATTTATCAACCTTTCATTTTCTCCTCGGTTCCGCACCGCCACCCGGTAATAATGACGGTTCAGCCCTTCAAAATTCTCACAGGCGCGAATCAAAATGCCATGCTCTAAACACCCCTGTTTGTAATCGCGCGAATCCTCATCCGGCGAACGGAACAACAGATAATTTGTCTGGGACGGATAAACGATAAATCCCAGTTCTTCCAGTTTTTCCGCCAGCCGCGGACGTTCCGTCTGCAAAGATTTAACCGTCCATTCCAGCAGATTTCCTTCTGAATGAGCCGCCAGTACCGCAAATGCCGCCACCCCGCCCGCCTGTGCCGGAGCCGAGACACTCCACGGCTGGCGGAACTTCTCGAGGCGTTCCCGGAGTCCGGCATTGGAGATGATGCCATAGCCCAGGCGAAGGCCTGCCATTGAGCAAATTTTGGTCAAGGCATTTAAGAGAATAACGTGATCTCCAACACCATTTAACAAATTTCCAACAAACGAACATTCTCTCCGTGTATCCAAAAACCACTGAAAACACTCGTCCAGCATAAGCCAGGTATGTGTTTCCCGGCAGACCTCCGCCAACCTTTCCAGCTCGGTGGCTGAAATAGCGCGCCCTGTCGGGTTATTGGGATTTCCGAGAATCAATATTTTTTCCCAGACGTTTTCATGTTTAGAGGATAAAGTTGGGACCGAATCTATCTTCGATGCATCCCCAGAGCCATCGCAAAGCATGGCATACAATTCTTCCCTCGTACTCTCCAGGGAAAATCCATTTTCTTCCCTTAAATGAAGCCACCGGATCTTGCAGCCGCACATCCGAAGCGCCTGCTCATACTCCGAAAATCCCGGTGCCAGCAAAATCGCCTGTTTGGGCCGAATCGCTGAGACAACTGCATATAAAATATCCGAAGCACCGTTTCCAAACACGAGCCAGTCCTTCGGAATCGGCGTGCCGTCTGCCTCATAAAAAGCAGCCGCTGCACGCCGCAGCTTCCGGCATAAAGCATCCGGATATTGTTCCCAAGCAGCCGACGATGCTATCACAGCATCACGGACAGCCTGCGGCATTCCAAGACGATTTGTATTGACTGAAAAATCTAACTCTACGGCTGCATCACCGTAAATATCGCCGCCGTGCGTGTATGGCATAGATGCTTCCTCCCTGTTGTTCCCTCTTTTTTGTGTATTCTTTATCTGGTTACTCTTTCCTTCGTTCGTTCTTTTTTTGATATTTTTATCTGTTTGATTGCTTCATTATTTGGATTTTTTGCCTTTTTTATATTCTTCTTTGTTAAAATTCCCTTATCAAAACAAAATCACGGCCCGCATCACCAGTGCCAGAAGTCCCATGATTCCCGCCGCTCCATACATCAGGCGGTTGACACGGCGGATGTCCTGCGGTTCAATCGGGTGTATCTCATCACCGATATATGGCTTCGGAACTAACTTGCCGAAATACCAGGCATCGCCCGCCAGTCGCAAGCCCAGCGCGCCGGCGCATGCCGACTCGGTCTGCGCGGAATTGGGGCTTTTGTGGTTCCGGCGATCACGCCGCCAGATACGGTAAGCATTCTTTCCGTCATATCGTAAAAGGTATGCAGCTACTATCAATAAAAGCGCTGCCAGGCGCGACGGAATCAGGTTTACCAGATCGTCCAGTTTTGCTGCCGCGCGTCCAAAATGCAGATACCTGTCATTTTTATATCCGACCATCGAATCCATCGTGTTGACTGCCTTGTACAGCCAGCCAAGAAGCGGACCTCCGATCGCCAGATAAAACAAAGGCGCAATCACTCCATCCGACGCATTTTCCGCTACCGTCTCAACTGCCGCCCGTGCGATCCCCGCCTCTGAAAGAGGTTTCGTATCGCGCCCGACAATCATCGACACTGCATAGCGGGCTCCCTCGATCTCTCCCGCCTCCAGCTTCCGGCAGACCGCCATGCTCTCATCCCGCAGGGAGCGCGCCGCCAGCAGATAGTAAGTCATGACCGCCTCGACTACTGTCTGAATCCAGATGCCGCCCAGACGGGAAATCCAGAGGATTGCGCCTGCCACACTGCCTGTCACAAGCAGCACCAGACACACAAAAAGAACGCCCGCGCGGCGTTCCCCCCGTTCCGTTGCATGCTTTTTTCCAGCTGGACGCAAATATTTTTCCAGCCACACAATCAGATTTCCGATCGCCCGGACCGGATGCGGCATCGAATGCGGATCACCCAGGCACAGATCCAGAAGATAACCTGCCAGAATCGCAGCTAAGTGATATCCGACCATTCTGCCTTCTATCATTCCTGTCAATACTTTACTGATTGCTGTCATTTTGTCTACTCCCAACTATTCTTTTATTTGATCCGCATTCCCAGACCGCAGATAACCCGGTGCACTTCCTCCGAATATGCGGCGATCCGCTGGCAAATGCGCCCGTCTGTCTCCCGATAATCGCGCTCAAATGCTTCCATCGGCACAATGCCGCAGCCGATTTCATCCGCCGTCACGAATGCATCCGGATTTTCCTGCATCAGGCGTTCTGCAAACACGTATGGATCGCGCCCGGCTTCCATCTCATGCCTCACAAACAGTTCAAAATGCGTGATCAGATCCGCCTGCATGATCGTCTGTTCGTCCGTTTCTAATCTCCCGTCCGCGATGCGTGCCGTAACTCTACACGCTTCTGGATTTTTCGATCGATTCAGAACGGTGGATAAGTCTTTTGTTTTCCTCCGTTCCAAAGTACGTTTTTCCCACAATTTCATCGCATACGCTGTCTTTCCTTGTTCCCTGCCGCCAATTATAAAAATCATTCTGCTTTTCCTCGCTTAAAAATTCAAAAATCGCAGGCACGTACCTGCCAGCCGCATCGCCGCCAGCACTAGCAGCACATTCCGCTCGCAGCTCTGCAGAAAATGCCCTGCCAGATCGCCGTTGATGCCGCCAAATTCCCGCATGGAAAAACGATAATAGCAAACAAAGGTTGCAAGAGCCGTCAACGCTGCCAGAGCGCCGCGCAGATGTCCCCAGTAAATCATCCAGCTGATCGCCAACACTGCTAAAACTGCCATACTCACGCGAACAACCTTTGTCTCGGCACTTCTGGAAAATTCAGCGGCAAGCCCGTCCTTTTTCGCCTTTGGAAATGCCACCACCGAATAGCCGCTGCAGGCACGTTCCAGCATAAGCGCCCCCGGCAGCAGCCACACATCTGCTCCCACAAGCTCAGAAACTGCTCCCGCATAGAGAAGCAGGTACAGCCCCAGACCGATGATCGCAAACGCCCCCGTATGGGGATCTTTTAAAATCGCCAGCTTTTTTTCCCGCTCGCCGTAGGAATGGCGCGCATCCGTCACATCGAGATACCCGTCCATATGGATTCCACCGGTAATCAATAGTGGAACTGCCGTCAACAGGCAGGTCCGGAACAGAACTCCAGCACCAAAAATTTCACAGAGCGCAAACGTGGCTATCTCTACCGCCCCGATCACCGCCCCGATCAGCGGAAAAAAACAAAGCGCATAGCGCATCCGCTCTTCCGTCCAGTCCATGCGCGGCATCGGAATGCGTGAATACATGGAAAATGCAATGACAAAACTTCCTATCAGATTCAATCTTCGATCCCCCTGACTCTATTCTGGCAACCATAACTTTAGCAGGCATTCCGCTCTGTTCCACTCACTGACTACCCTACATCTTTTGTCCTTTCATCGGCTGCAAAAACAGGTGTTGACACCGCAAGCGGAATTCCATACACCACTTCCGTCACCGAATCCGCCATCTGTCCCAGTTCCCGGTTGATCCGTCCCAGAAGCTCTATGTACCGCTCCGATTCCAGATCATACGTCACACCGTCCGAAAAGATCTCATTCGTTACAATGATAAGGTCATGGCACTGGTTTTGCAAGTGTTTTATTCCTTGCAGAATCCGCTCTTGCGCACCATTTTCCTGAGCATAAAATTCATTGAGGACAAGGTTGGACATACATTCAAGGAGAAGCACTGGTTTTTGTGACACTCGACAGGGCTCCCAGCGCTTCAAACTATCGTTTTCCTGTTCAGCGTCCAAACCAGCCGAATTGGACTCTTCGAATCTCTTCTCTAATTCTAATGTTTCCAACCCCGTATACCGCTCAATCGTCTCAAACCCTTTTGCCGCGCGCATCCGCCGATGGCGCTCCACCCGTTTTCTGCCTTCATCATCCCAAATCCGCATCGTCGCCAGATACCAGAGTGTCCCGCCAGTCCTATTCCGGCACTGCACGGCAGTCTGTTCAGCATATTCGGATTTGCCGCTGCCACTGCCGCCTGTAATTATATATAACATCGTTCATTTATCCTCATTTTCACTGAATTGTGGCAGCTTCCATGTTTTAAAAACATAAGCAAAAACTGTTTAAATCCGTATATCTCATCACATCAGCGGCTTATATTCCTCTATTTCCATCTCCGCAAACGTATCCATATCCCGGTAAATGGACAGCGCCATATCCAGCAGTGGAAACAGCGCCAGCGCCCCTGTACCTTCTCCGAGTCGAAGTCCCGCCTGGATAGCCGGAGTTACTCCTATCAAATCAAGCAGCCAGATAGACGCCGGTTCCGCCGATACATGGGCTGCCAGCATATAGTCCGTCGCTGCCGGTGCAATTCTTCCAGCAGCTGCCGCCGCAGCTGCCGCGATAACCCCGTCAATCACAACCGGAACATGATAGATGGCACCGCCCAAAAAAGCACCTGCCATCGCCGCCAGATCGAATCCGCCTACCTTTTGCAATACCTCCATGCCATCCATGGGATCCGGGTGATGCAGTCCGATTCCACGCCGGATTGCCTCCGTTTTCCGTTTCAATCCAGCCGAATCTAACCCCGCCCCAGCTCCAGTGACAAGTTCTGGATCCTTTTGCAGCAGAACCGATGCGACCGCACTGCTGGTCGTCGTATTGCCGATCCCCATTTCACCCACTGCAGACAAGCGGTACCCCTGCTCCTTCAGCACACGCACTGCATCGATTCCCGTCAAAATGGCTGTCAACACCTCCTGGCGCGTCATCGCTGCTGCTTTTGTAAAATTGGAAGTTCCACGGCGGATTTTCCGTTCCGTTAGGGGATGAAGTTCTCCCCGATGTTCTACCTCACAGGCAATTCCCATATCGATCGGAAACACATCTGTCTCTGCCTTTTCTGCCATCAGGCAGGAACAGCTCCTCCCGCGTGTCATATTCGAAACAACTGCCGCCGTAACCTCCTGCCCGGTCTGTGATACTCCTTCCTCGACTACCCCATTATCTGCGCAAAAAATTAAAAGCGCACGCTTGGAGAAGTCTGGCACTTCCTCCCCCTGCGCTGCCGCCGCCCGCACAATATCTTCCTCCAGGACTCCCAGACTGCCAAGCGGTTTTGCCACATGCCCCCAATGCTTTTCTGCCTGCTCCCGGATTGTCTTGTCCGCTGGTACAATCTGTTTCTTAAGCTGGTCAAACCGTATTTCCAGCTCTTTTTCCGAAAAATGCCGAAAATCTTCCAGGGATTCCAATGTCTTCATATTCTCCTGCTGCATCTATATGTTCCTCCCGTTTTCGTTTCCGCCCTTTTCCATGGGTCCGTGAACGGGCGTACCCTTTCAGTCTATCGTTTACCGGTTCAAAATTCCGCCTATGATTGTACCATCGACCGGAACAATACGCAAATACAAATTTGTTATCACACCGAAAGCACGAGAAACGACGTTACTGTTCACGCATACGTGCCCAGTAACGGAATTTGCCGTGGCTTCGCATTTAAATACGGCAAATTCCTGCTGCCACCACGTTTTCTTACGGCACTTTCGGTTTCAAAAGTGCCTACCTGTGAACAGTAACAAAACGACACCACCCATCCGGGCAGTGCCGTCTTTTTCAAGCCCATCTTATAAAATTCTATTCCACATATCCATACAAAAAATTATACAATCTCAGGAAGCGCAATCACTTAATCCTCACGCAACCCCTTTCAACATCCACTCATACGCATCATACGCCGTCCGCAGGGAAATCTCGGCAGTCTCTAGTTCTGCTTTTTTCTGCAGATAAGACGCCTCACCCTGTAAATACGTTGCTTTATTAATCGCACCGGACTGATACTTAATCTGGGTGGCGCCGTATGTTTTTTCGGCAGACTGGCAGGCTGCCTGCGCCGCGTCGCGTTCTAGGCTTAATGCCGCTATCTCAGCGTACTGCTCATCCGCTGAGGCGCTTGCGGCGCTCTCGGCTTCCTCGATCTGCTGGTGGCGCAGCTTGCGCGCCGCATCTCCGGTTGCGGAGTACCGTCTGGCTGATTTGACACTGGAACTTGCAATGACAGCTGCCGCGCGGTCCGCATTCAGATTCATAGAAGCCAGTTCCGTTGCCGATACGGCTGGAATTTCCCCCAGCGTAATAGAAGTTCCGCTCTTTCCAAGTAAAATGGCAAGCTGGCGCAGCGCCTTATTTGCCTGATCGGTCGTGGATTGTAATGCTGTCTGGGCGCTTAGCAGGTTTTTCTGAGCCTGCAGCAGATCCGTCTCCGTGCAAAGCCCCGCTGCCAGTTCCCGCTCTTTGCGATCCACCTGCGCCTGATAGTTCTCTGCCGTCTTGGCAGCCGCCTCCACCTCGTCCTGAAGCTGCCGGCAGGTGCCCCACTGGATCTGTGCGGTCTTTACGACCTGCCAGACCGTCCGGTTTCTGGACGCACGCTTGACGCCGAATTTAAGGAAGTGAGCGACTTTTTATACTGCTTCGCTGCCATCGACAGCGTTTGTGCATTTCGCTCATAGGTGCCGATCAGTGCCTCATCTCCGCCCGCATCTTCGAGCTCATCTGCTTTATAGCTCATATCCCGGGCACCGGAAATCATCGCATCGTAGGCTTCCTGGTAGACGGCAAGGCTGTCCTGATAACTGTATTCGGCGCTGACAGCCATTCCATTGCCGCGTCGCACCAGCGCCTCCAGTTCCCCGTACTCTATCACAGAATCCGCGAGCTGTTCCTCCGTATAGGAGCCGGACTGGCTGGCGATCGTGTTGTCTGCACTGTTTTCGGTTATGGTGCCATCTTCCAGCGCCGGACCATCTGCCTCGCTGTCTGAATCACTTTCTGTGCCGGAAATCAAAGGCGTTTTCGCCGCCTGCGCCGGGCTCGATACAAAAATACAAGCCGCCAGGGCAATTCCGAGCGAACGACTCAATCTGCTTTTTCCGATTCGTTTCACATTATGACCGTCTAGGTGCACATCCAAAGCACTTGCACCGCTTCGGTCTCTTTCTTGCCCCTTGCGCATCTTTTGCTCTGTCCCAGCTTCCGCGTTCGTCCATTTTCCTTTCAGATTTCGCATCATCCGCCTACCCCTTTCTACTGCGTGGACGCCAGGCCGTCCACCGCCCACTGGTAGGCGAGCTGCGCCTGGAGAAGCGACATCGCTGCCGTCTCTTTTGCCACGGATGCCGATTCATAGGAATAGGTTGCGCTCTGGTATGCGTTCTGGCTGATAAGTCCGGCTGCCAGCTTGCGGTCGTTGGTCTGTTTCGTCTTTTCTTCTAATTCAAGGCTGCGTTTTGCCTGTTCATACTGTGCCTCAGACAGCTTCAGATTCTGATAAGCCGACTGGACATTCGACTTGACTGCCTCCTTCCCGCTGGTCAGAGTTGTCTGGTACTGCTCTTTAAGGGTGCTTGTCATCGCATTGTTGACCTGACGTGCCAGAATCTTTAACTGATAATTATTTTCCTGTGCTTTCGCAATATCCTCTTCGAGGTTGACCGATGCACTCATCTGTTCCTGCGGGTCTGGTAATGCACCGATTTCTACTGATGCGCCATATTTCCATCCAAGCATCTGGCACAGGGATTCCTTCGTCGATGCAATATTGCTCTCCGCCGTCGTGATGGACGCCTGCGCCTTTAAAAGAGTCTCCTTGGCATCCAGCACATCCGTCTGGGTCGCGCTTCCGGATGAAAACTTTAAGTTTGCCGTCTCATAGTCTTTTTCTGCCTTGGACACGTGATTCTGCACACTCTTTAAGTTTTCCTGGGCATTCCAGTACTGGATCATCAGGTTCTGCGCCTGCTGTACCAACGATTTCTCGGTCTGCGTATACCCCCACGCCTTAACATTCGCATCATCGACGTTATTATCGCCCTGCTCGCGCATCTGAGTCGCGGAAGCCTCGCTTCTCTGTGCTGCCGCCAGCGAAGAACCATAGTTCGCATCGTCTGAATCCGGGTACTCGATACTGCTCTCGATCTCATCTGCCGCGTCATAATATTCCTGCGCGATCTCATTGCTGTCTTTGCCTTGATAATCCTTGTACTCGATCCGGTTCTTCTCCACTGTGCTGTTGTACTCATGGATCCGATCAGCAATCTCGTCAAATTCGAGCTTATCATCCTGCAGCGAAGCCCATTTTTCTGTGGAATATGCAAATTGCGGGCTGGCTGCCAATACCTGGACCGGCGCACCTGCCGCCAGGAATACTCCCAGTGAGCAGGCTGCCACGCCAGAGGCAATCCGGCGGGTCAGGCAGAATCTTCTATTTTGATTCATGTATGTCACTCCATTCCGTTCTATCTGATTTTAACAACCATTCCTATTCTGCTTTCATTTAACGCAGTTGTTTTCAGTCGTTTTTCCATTATTTTAACCATACCATATCTTCGTGTCATTTTTGTGAAATATCGCAACCGTTTCTTTCCTCACAGTTACGATATTGTTACTGTTCACGCATCGTGCCCAGTAACGGAATTTGCCGTGGCTTCGCATTTAAATACGGCAAATTCCTGCCGCCACCACGTTTTCTTACGGCACTTTCGGTTCCAAAAGTGCCTACCCGTGTACAGTAACACGATATTTCCGCAGCAAATATTTTATTTCCTACAATATTTTTTCAATTAACCTATATCTAATCCACATCCGGTATCTCTTCCTTCGGTTTCCGGCTCAGCAGTGCGTAATATACTGGAACCATGAAGAGCGCGACAATCACACCTGCGGTCAGACCGCCGATATCTACGATCGCCAGACCCTGTGTCGTGGAACCGCTGCTTCCGATTGCCAGTGCCATCGGAATCATCGAGAGGATGGTTGTCATACTTGTCATCAGAATCGGTCGGATACGGGTCGCACCTGCCTCAATGAGCGCTGTCCGCAGATCCATCGAGGAGCGATACTGGTTGACCGTATCCACGTAGAGAATACCGTTATTTACAACAGTTCCGACCAGAATCAGGAAGCCAAGCAGGGACGTCATACTGATGCTGACGCCGGTCAGCTTCAGTAATCCGAAGGAACCAACCAAACTGAACGGGATGGTCGTCATAACCATGATGGAAAACTTCACAGACTCAAACTGTGCCGCCATGACAACGAATACCAGGAATACTGCAATCGCAATCGCGCGGTACAGGGAGCTGAACTCACTCTTCATCATACGGTCACGGCTGTTCTGCCCAATGCTGATTGTACCGCTTAAGTTCGGAGTAATTACCTCACTGTTGATTTGCTGCTGTACATTATCACCGGTGTAATCGGCAGAGATTGTGATCTCATATGCACCGTCGGTTCTGGAAATCGAAGCCGGACTGTCCTCAAATACGACATTTGCCACATCGGTCAGTGCCACCTTCTGTCCGTTTGTTCCCGTCAAAATAATATCTTTTATGTTATCAACTGTCTCGTACTCGCCCTCCGGATACTCAACCGTTACCGTAATGTCCTCGCCGTCAATTTTAAGTGTCGTCGCGTCGATACCACTCAACATCTGGTTGATCGTCGTTCCGATGCTGGAAGCCGTAAGTCCATACGCCTTTGCCATGACCGGATCAACCTTCAGGGTAATGATCGGTGCATTATTCTCAATACTGGAATGGATGTTGATGACATCCGTTCTTGCTGTCATTTCCTTGACAATCTTATCACTAACTTCTTTTAATTCATCATACTGCGTGCCGTGAAGAATCACTTCATAGCCGCGCTGTCTTCCCATGAAGCTCATGGAAGTCGATGCCGATACGTCGATCGTACAGTTTGCAATGTTATCCATCTCTTTCTGCCACTGATCGGCTACATCGTCTGTTTTCATGGTACGGTCATCTTTCAGATAGGCACTGATCTCGCCGCTGTCTCCGTTGTAACGCAGCATGTACGAATCAACCTGGTTGCTCGCGGAAACAATCGCCTCCGCTTCTGCCAGCGCTTCCTCGATCTTTTCCTGTTTCAGACCCGGACGCGTCTCAATGCTGACACTGACCGTACCGGTATCATCCGATGTCATCAGCTCCGTCTGCATTCCGCTCGCCAGAATTACCGTCAGTACAAGTACCAGAACCGAAAATCCCATAACCATCGCTTTATGGTTTAACAGGCGGTCCATGATGCCGCGGTACCATTTCTGTAAACGTTCAATCGGACGTCCCATCAGGGCGCGCTTCGCCTCGCTCGGTTTGTAGAACAGATAACACAGCGGAACCACCGTCATCGCAGAAAGCAGGGACGCCGACATACAGAACACGATCGTGAATCCCAGCGGTTTGAACATCTGTCCGGTCATACCGTTTAAGAATGCTAGCGGCAGGAATACGACACAGGTCGTGATCGTCGAACCGATGATCGAGTTGATGACAATGCCGGTTCCGTGAAGCGCTGCTGAAAAATAGCCAAGCGCCCCCTTGTCTTCCTGCTCCGCCGTTGCACGGAAACAGCTCTCCAGTACAACGATCGAGTTATCGACCATCATGCCGACGCCGAGTACCAGCGCACTCATCGTGATAACGTTCAACGAAAATCCTGCCATCGTGATCGCAATCAAGGACATCAAAATCGAAGTCGGAATCGAGCTTCCGACGATCAGGGACGCCTTATAATCGCCAAAGAACAGGAAAATGATGAACATGGAGATGATAACCGCCAGAACCATTGTCTCTGCTACGTCTTTTAAGGAATCAAGAATCGTGTCAGATGTATCATTTGCAACCGTGATCGTCAGATCCGAATCATCTGCCATCAATTCTTCAACTTTCTCTTTGACAGCCGAGGACACTTCCATATCTGTGCTGTCCTGCTGCTTCTGAATCGAAATGGAGATCGTCTCCTGACCGTTGTAACGGGAAATGCCGCCCCGGTCTTTCGTTGCCTCATATACATTTGCCACATCCGACAGAGAAATAATCTGTCCTGCCGGCGTCTTGATTGGAATATCCTGCAGCTCATTTACCTGTTCTGTTTTTAAGGAGGTAGTAACGGAAAGCTCCAGGTTTCCGGCATCTGCCTCACCCGACGGGGATGCCACGTTTGCATCGCTGATCGCACTCGCAACATCCTGCATGGTCAGATTGTACTGATCCATTTTTTCAGACTGTAATTCAATGCTGACATACTTAGAAGAACCGCCTCGCGTCTCAATGTTTGCAATTGAAGAAATTCGCTCTAATTCAGGTACTATCTTCTGATCCACATAATCGTAGAGGTTTGTCTGCGTTTTATGTGCAATCGAAAGCATCATGCTGTCTCCTTGATTGGAGTTCATCGACATAACGCTCGGTTCCACATCATCCGGCAGCTCCCGCTGAATATTGTCCAGTTTCTGCTTTAAGTTGTCATACGCCTCATCCATATCGGTGCCGTAATCGTACTGAAGCATGACCATCGAACGTCCATCGCTCGATGTGGAGGAAATCGTGTCCACGCCCTCTAGCGTGCCGATCGCATCCTCGATCGGTTCGGTTACCAGCTCGCTGATATCCTCCGGTCCTGCGCCTGAATAATTTGCCATGATAATCAGCATCGGCGTCTCCATATCCGGCATCTGCTCCAGCTTTGCCGAAAAGACCGATGAAATACCGAATACAACCAGACACAACAGAGCCATGACAGTAGTAACCGGATGTTTCAGGATATATTTCGTTACTCCCATGTCTTACATTCCTCCTGTCCTACTGTTTCTGTCCATTTTTTGCATCGTTCGGAGCACCTGCATCACCCGCAGGCTGATCGTTTCCGCCATCTGCCGGAGCACCCGCTTTCTGTCCATTTTCAGACCCTGCCGAGGCATCAGCTTTTTGGTTTCCAGCTTCATCCGCTGCTGCCGCATCTGTTTCTTCACCCTTTAAGTTAACAGTTGAACCCTCATAAAGCTGGGAACTCCATGTACTGATGACGAGATCATCTGCCGTCAGCCCCGACTTGATCTCCGCCAGCTCTGTATTATAAAGCCCCACTTCGACTTCCACTTTATGTACCGTTCCGTCCTGGTAAACATAGACATTTCCAACGCCGTTATCATAGTAGATCGCATCTACCGGCACGGTCATGACATTCTCTGCACGCTCAGAAGTTACTGTTACCTTGACAGTACTTCCCGTTGAAAGGCTGTTCGCCTCCGGCAGCTCTGCCTTTATCTTAAACAGACCGTTGCTCTCGTCCGCCATGCTGCTGACATCGGTAATCACACCATCATAAGTCGTTCCATCTTTTACAATCGTCATCGCGTCGCCCTGGTTTAAGTTGCTCATAACACGCTCGGATACGTAGAACGATACCCTTTTATCTCCCTCACCGGAGATAACGCAGAGCTGCGCCTGCTGGTTGACATGATCATATACATCAATATCCATCGTCTCAATCTTGCCGGAGATCGGTGCGGTCACGGAACTGTATTCCACCTGACGGTCGTAGTTTAATTTTGCCGATTCATAATTTAACTGTGCCGTCTTCGCCTGGTTCTGGTACTGCTCCCATTCCTGATCAGAAATATCTCCTCCCTGATAAAGAAGCTGCATACGGCTTAAATTGCTCTGTGCCTCGGTCAGGTTAACAGAGGCGGAGTCCATCGCATTTTTCGCCGTCTCAACCTGTTCGGTATTGATCGTACAGAGAAGCTGACCCGCTGTTACCATATCACCGACGCTGACGTTGACACCCGTCACATCGCCGGATGCCTTCGCATAGACATAGACAACGTCCGATGCCTCGACAGTACCGGATGTGCTGGTTGTCCGCTCGATCGTTCCGATCTTTGGATTCTCAGCCGCAACCGTCGCCACATTGTCCATCTGCGTGTCCTGCATGCCGCCCGGACCTCCCGGACCGCCGCCTGGACCTCCTTTGCTGCCGCCCTTGAAACGCATAAAAAGCGCCGTAAGTACGATCAGCACCACCACCGCGATGATGGCTGTTTTCTTTTTATTCTGCTTTGCCGCTTCCATCAGAGAAGATAGTTTACTCATTTCGCATATTCCTTTCTGGTTTTTCCTAATTGTCCCTAGTATAACATCCCATTTTTAAACGAGTTTCAACTACATATAAACTGAATGTAAACGAACCATGAAAAAAATGTGTTGCACCGTTCACAATCAGTTTAAACTTATGTGGTATAATATGAGCACTTAGTGAGGTCTTTTCGAACTTAGTGCGAGTCATACCTAAGTCCTTAATGAAGCCGAGCCGAAGGTGAGAGCTGAATTTAGTACTTATGGTATACTATGAGTATTTATGATATTACATCTTTTTAATTGAATTATAGGGAGGATTTACGGATATGTTTCACATTCTCGTGGTAGAAGATGATGCGAAACTGCGTTCCCTGTTCTGCACGGTACTCACCAACAATGGTTATCTGGCGCTTCCGGCAGAAAGCGGCGAAAAAGCATTATCTCTTTTAGATTCTGAATATGTAGATCTCATTATTTCGGATATTATGATGCCCGGAATGGACGGATATGAACTGATTGAGCACCTGCGGACGAGTGGATTTACGATGCCGATCCTGATTATCACCGCCAAAGAGCGCTTCGAAGACAAGCAGCGCGGCTTTCAGGCAGGCACGGATGACTACATGGTGAAGCCGATCGATGTCAATGAGATGGTTCTGCGGGTTGGCGCCCTGCTCAAACGCGCCAAGATCGCGACGGAGCATCGGATTGTCTGCCAAAATACGATTCTCGACTACGATGCACTGACGGTCACGGTCAACGGACAGGAGACGCTTCTGCCTCAGAAAGAATTTTATCTTCTATATAAATTACTTTCTTATCCAAATAAGATTTTCACGAGGCAGCAGCTCATGGACGAAATCTGGGGGCTTGACTCGACAACCGACGAACGGACGGTCGATGTGCATGTCAACCGGCTGCGCGAACGGTTTAAAAACTGCGATGATTTTATCATCATGACCGTGCGGGGTCTCGGCTATAAGGCGGTGAAAACAGAAGCATGATCAGCAAGAACTTTACCAAATATTTCCAGATTCCACTCTACTGGCTGACCCTCCTGGTCTTTTTCTTCCTGGTGTCCTCGTTGATACCGATGCTGACCGGATATTTTGTCTCGCTGCTCACAAGCGGAACAGATAAACACGAAGTTTTTCGGATTTTCGGTCCGAATTTTCCGCGTCTGATGTCATTTTTGAGCAGCCTTGCGTTCAGTATCGCGCTGTCGCTGTTCCTCTGGTCGAAAATCCTCTGCCCGATCGGTTCCATCAGCCTTGCCGCTAAGCAGGTAGCAGACGGAGACTTTTCTGTTCATGTGCCAAATTCGAAGTCTTTGCAGGCGATCTGTGAACTAACCGACAATTTTAACCGTATGGTGCAGGAGTTAAACAGCATCGAATCGCTGCGAAATGATTTCGTGACCACGGTTTCCCATGAGTTCAAGACACCGCTCGCCGCCATCGAGGGCTATGCGACATTGCTGCAGGATCCATCTCTCTCAGAAGCGGACCGGAATGAATACACGCGCATCATCATCGACAGCACGCGCCAGCTCACCACGATGACCGGCAACATTCTTCTGCTTTCCCGCCTGGAAAAGCAGGAGATCGTGACCGGCCGCACGACGTTCAGCCTCGACGAACAAATCCGGCAGGCGATTCTTCTGCTGGAACCGCTCTGGGAGAAAAAGCATCTGAATCTCGACATTGATTTGACGGCGTGCAAATTTTACGGCAACTGTGAGATGCTGCAGCAGGTCTGGATCAATCTCCTGCAAAATGCCATCAAATTCACCCCGGCTGGCGGTATGCTTTCTGCCAAACTCGTTATCACAGGAGATAAGGTGCGTGTCTCCATCCGCGATACCGGCGTTGGCATGGATGACGCCACGATGAAACGGATCTTTGAAAAATTTTACAGCAGGAGCTCTGATCCCAATGAAAAGGGCAACGGGCTGGGACTTTCCATCACGAAACGGATCATCGACCTGATGCACGGTACCATCGAGGTATCCAGCCAGGTGGACGAGGGTAGCTGCTTTACAGTGATTCTGCCGCTTGAAAAAGCATAGAATCTCATCGGCAAAACATATTGTACCCGACAATCATCAGAGAAATGGCGATGCTGACCCATAGAAAATTCTTTGGGAAAATGAGCACCAGGGTCATGCCAAATCCCATTGAAAAAAGGACTAAACCAAATAAACGCTTCATAGAATGATACCTCTCTGAAATGTCTGTTTTCAAAAGAAGTTAAATAGCAGGCGATCATTGCCAGAGACATCTGACATTCGATCGTGTGCTATGATCATTCTATGAAGCGTTTTGATTTTAATTTCTTTATTTCTTCTCTTCCATCTCGCCCGCCATTTTCTCAGCTGTCTGCATCGTCTCCGCATCGATCGGTCCGGTGCTTCCGCCGACAAATTTATTGACGAGATCCGGTGCCATGTCGAGAACCTTGGTCAATGCATCCTGATGCTTGATATTGACCACCTTCGTCATGCCATTCTGAATGACCAGCACCGCGCTCGGCGTCATCTTGGCGCTCATGCCGCCCGCATTCTTCTCTTTCGCCGACTGACCAAACGCGCCCGCCGCCATGCCGCAGGTTACATCCACGAGTGGAAGTATAATCGCATCGCCAACTGTCACCGGCTCTCCCACGACTGTCTTTGTTGTGACGAACTCATCCATACCCTGAAATAATGCACCGATTGTCGATGCAAACTGATTGTCTGCCATATTATCTTCCTCCTCGGTTTCTATATTTATAAACCTGTGTCCGTACATTCTTATCCATCCAGATCCGAAGCGCCATCAATGCCAGCACGCCAATCTGGACTCTGCCCCGGAACGAAAGCTCCCCGTCCAGCGCATTTGCATCCATAACCGGAGTCAAATCAATCTTCTTTCCGTAAACTGGATACAAAAAAGCCGCCACACTCAAAATTTGTCCCATCAAATAAGGATCCTCCATGCCAAACGTAACCTGCCCGGACAACTTTCTGGGAAATATATGCCGCAGAACTCGCATGAGCTGGCGTTTGATCAGGCGAAATGACTTCTGATTTTCTTCATTTTCTATAAATGCAAGGACGGATTGGCGTTTGTGCTCCAGGTTGTTGATTCGGGTAAGCAGCTTTGAGAGGGATTGCCGCAGGGCGCTCCATTTTTGTTTGAACCAGCTAATGATTCTATGAAGGAACGATTCACGCTTTTCCTGGCTGGGATTTGATTTTAATTCATTCTTTGCCCGATGCGTTTCTCCTTCTGCCTCGGACACTCCCGCCTCCTTCACATCTGGAAATGCATCTGCATTCTTCACAGCTGGAGACATTTCCGCCTCCCTCTGTGCACTCCGTCTCTTCACCGCCTCCTCCAGCAGCCTGGCAGTTTCCTCCGCTTTCTCGATCGCGGCGTCTGTCTTCTCCGATGCTGCTTCCGCCCGCAAAATCAGTTCACCGGTGTCTAAATCACCATCCTCTGTTTTCTCCTGCGCATTTACAAATTCCAGCTCATCCGAATCGGCTGCCTGCGTGCCTTCCCGCACACGCCCAGATTCCGTATCTTTCTCTTCACTCTCACTCCCAAAAATCCGGAATCCAAACAACTTAACCGCATATCGAAGCCCATTTTCATAAGCAATCCGCAGCGACACCGCATGAAGCAACCAATGGATATGCAGATGCACGCCAAAATCCTTGATACTGTGGTAGCTTCCGTTCCCCCGGTATCGAATCGGGACAAATAAAACCGCCAGCAGGCACAAAAACAACAGTCCCAGAATGACAAGAAGCAGGATTCCGAGTATTTTCAAGATTATGAACAAAATATGCAGCAATCCATCCCCTCCCACTTCTTATTCTTTCATTGACAAATTCATGTATCAGCTCTGTATCATATGATGTTGGTGTCAAAAGACATTTTCAGTCCAAAAAATCTTCATCAAAGGCTGCAAAATACTTACCTCTTTTTTCTCAGCCTGTCTTCCTTCTCTCTCAGATACGTCTTCACATCAAATCCACCCGTCTCGCGGTACGTCTCATCCACAATCCGCCCCACCGTCTCCACGGCATCCTGGTAGCTCGCGCCGACCCCTACGATCAGCAGATCCGCCTGCTCCCGGTAATAATTCTGCCGGAGCACATAGGCAGGCAGGATATCAAGCAGGTTGTGTCCGCCTGAGGCAGGCGTGATCACGTGAACGCCCGGCTGTACCTTTCCGAGGCGGAGTTTCTGTAGAATCGAAAAACGATGCTTTTTAGCAGTTTCTCCCAGATACAGATATTTATACCAAATCATCGTCCCCGCCTCCTAAAAAAGGAGAGCCTGATCCATGACGCTCTAAAAACAGCTCGTTTCCGGCTATTTCTCCCCGCCTGTCAGCTCTCCCTCCTTTACATGATCAATCTTTTTTATAATTCTTAATAATCGACCGTCTCAGCAGATCCAGTGCCTGAATCACCGTCTGCTCACGCACCTTCTCGCGGTTTCCGCGGAAATGGTATTCCTCTACTTTGACTTTATCCTTCATATAACATGCGATATAGACGAGTCCCACCGGTTTCTCCTCGGTTCCGCCGTCCGGTCCGGCGATGCCGGTCACAGCGATACAGGCATCCGCATCCGTCGTAAATACACCGCCTGCAGCCATCTCACGCGCCGTCTGTTCGCTGACCGCGCCGTATTTTTTCAGGGTCGCCTTGCTGACGCCCAGGATCTTTTTCTTTGCCTTGTTGGAATACGTCACGTATCCCTCGTTAAAGACCTCTGAAGCCCCCGGCACGTTGACGATGCGTCCGGCGATCAGACCGCCTGTGCAGGACTCTGCGGTTGTCACAGTCAGGTCGTATTTCTTTAAGAGGCGGACAACGACATCCTCCAGATTCTCATGCTCATCCGTCGTGTAAACCGCATTACCGAACCGTTTCTTGATCTCTTTGATAACCGGTTTTAACAGCTGTTTTGCCGCGTCTTCGCTCTCGGCTCTCGCGGTCACGCGCAGATGTACTTCTTTCGTCTTTGCATAGGTCGCAATCGTCGGGTTCGTCTGCTGGTCGATGAGGTCGAGAAGCATCTCCTCCACCTTGCTCTCCCCGTATCCGCAGATTTTGAGCATCTGGGAATAGATCACACAGTCAGATCGTTTCTGAATATAAGCACAAACCTGATCTTCCACCATCGGATACAGTTCGTTCGGCGGTCCCGGAAGAAGAATCGCGGTCTTACCGTTTTTCTCCAGGGCAAGTCCCGGAGCTGTGCCGTTTGTGTTGGAAAATACCACCGCGCCCTCCGGCACCAGCGCCTGACGCCAGTTGCTATCCGGAATATCGGTGCGCTTGCGCTGCCGGTACCAGTCCTCCAGATGTGCCCGCACCTCCGGATCCTCGACTAACGGCATTCCCATCAGCTCCGCGCAGACATCCTTCGTGATATCATCCTCCGTCGGTCCCAGACCGCCGCCGATGATAACGAGATCGGCTCTTGAGAGCGCCGTCCGGAAGACTTCTGTCATACGCTCCCGGTTGTCCCCTACCGTCGTCTGGTAATAGACGTTAAGCCCCAGCTTTGCACACGTTTCCGATAAATACTGCGCATTGGTATTGACGATATTGCCAAGCAGCAGCTCTGTTCCTACCGAGATCAGTTCGACTATCATATCAGATACTCCCTTCTGTCAGTATTTTATGATTCTTGTAAATATAATCAACAAGTGACACAATCGTCAGCAGCAACGCGATCCAGACACAGATCGTCGTAACAAACGCAAGCGCCTGAATATCCAGAATCAATAACACCACCGATACCATCTGAAACGTCGTCTTAAATTTGCCCCAATAGCTGGCGGCGATGACAACTCCGTTGTCCGAGGCGATCAGACGGAATCCGCTGATGATAAACTCCCGGCTGATGATGACGATAACCATCCAGGCTGGAAGCGCGTTCAGCTCGATCAGACAGATGAGCGCCGAGCACACTAGAAGCTTGTCCGCGAGCGGATCCATAAATTTTCCAAAGTTCGTAACCAGATTGTACTTTCTGGCAATCTTTCCATCCAGAAGATCGGTCAGGCTGGCTATGATAAACAGTGCCAGTGCAATCATACGGAAGGTACGGTTTTCACCATTCTGCCAGAGAAGGAAAAACACAAAAAACGGAATCATGATGACGCGAAGCGTCGTAAGCTTATTCGGTAAATTCATCAGCCAACTCTCCTATCAAATCATATTCGAGTGCTCCCGTTACGCGGACACGGCAGAAATCGCCGGACATCAGCGGAACATCCGCATTGACAAAAATCAAACCATCTACGTTCGGCGCGTCCTTATAGGTACGTCCCACGAAAGCATTCTCATCTGCCACTTTTCCCTCGATCATAACCTCAAGCACACGGTCCTTCATATCCTCGGCTTTCTCGAAGGCAATCTCCTGCTGCAGCTCCATGATCTCGTCGCGGCGGTCTTCCTTGACCTCCTGCGGCACCTGATCCGGATATCCGGCTGCCGGTGTGTCCTCTTCTGCAGAGTACGCAAACACGCCCAGGCGGTCAAATTCCATCTCATCGACGAACCGCATCAGTTCCTCATGATCCTCCTGTGTCTCACCCGGGAAACCGGAAATTAAGGTCGTGCGGAGTGCAATATCCGGGATCTCTTCCCGCAGATGCGCGATCCGCTCCCGAAGCTCCGCCTGATTCGTGCGGCGCCCCATCCGCTTGAGAACGGCATCGCTCGCGTGCTGGATCGGAATATCCAGGTAGTGACAGACTTTTTCCTCCGTCTTGATCGCCTGAATCAACTCCTCCGTGATCTCCTCCGGATAACAGTACTGGATACGGATCCATTCGATCCCATCGATCTGTGCCAGTTCATGTAAAAGTTTCGGCAGGGTCTTCTCTCCATACAAATCCACGCCGTAAAGCGTCGTCTCCTGTGCGACAAGAATCAGTTCCTTCACACCCTGATCCGCAAGCTCCTTTGCCTCTGCGAGAAGCTGCTCCATCGGCACACTGCGTACGGTCCACGCAGGGACGGGATAATACAATAGGTACACCGTTTGTTACAGCCCTCGGAAATCTTTAAAAAAGCATAATGTCCGCCGGTCGTCACCAGACGTTTGCTCCGCATCTTCGTCTCCGGAAGTTCGGACAAATCGTGGAAATCAGATACCCTCTCACCCTTCAGCGCCTTCGCCAGCACCTTGCTGACCTCATCATAGCTGGTCGTACCGAGAATACCGTCCACCTCCGGCACCTCCTGCAGGATCTCTTCCTTGTAACGCTGTGCCATACAGCCGCTGACTAAGAGCGCCTTGCAGGTTCCGCTCTTTTTGTACTCTGCCATCTCTAAGATGGTGTTGACACTCTCCTCCTTGGCATCGTTGATAAAGCAGCAGGTATTGACCAGAATGACATCTGCCTCCTGCTCGTCATCGGTAAACGTGTACCCGTCCTGGCTCAGCGAACCCAGCATACGCTCTGCATCAACCAGGTTTTTATCGCAGCCAAGGGATATACAAAGTAATTTCATTCAACTCTCTCCTAATACCATATTTAAAAAATTTCTGTAACCATAATCGATTTGAACCGTCACAAAAATTCTATATCGTAACTGTTCAGTACCTTCACAGTCACGCGCAAAAATCCATTAAAAATTGCCTACGGCAATGGGATTTTTGCCTGCTGGCCCATGTTTTCGTACGGTCAGCGCAGTAGATGCGCAGACCTACTGAACAGTTACTCTATATCTAAGAAAAGACCATCTCCATGTACATAATGAACACGGGACGGTCTTCTGTCACCTTTTAGACCTCTTCCTCCGGGGAATCGTTCTCTGCTACAATTTTAACCTTAGAATGGTACAGCTCGTCGATCGCGATCGAAAGCGGTTTTCTTCCATTCTCAATGACCAGTGCCTCATCACCGGCGATCAGCTGTCTTGCACGCTTTGCAGTCGCAATTACGATGGAGTAACGGCTCTGAATCAGCGGTTCTTTCCCCGGCTCAGCCTCATTGTTTACAACATTAATTAAGTCAAGATATGACGGACGCAGCATCATAATACATCTTTCTCCTTTCAGAATTGCTTCATCTCTTCTTTTATTTTTTCAATCAAAGTCTTGTGATTTTCTGTTCTGGCATGCATCGCCTGAATCAGTGCGTGCATTTCTTCTACACAGCGGTCTACCTCATCATTCACCAGAATGAAATCGTAGTCATCCATCTGCTTGGACTCCTCCGCTGCTCTCGAAAGCCGTGCGGCAATCTTCTCCGGTGTCTCGGTTCCACGACCTGCCAGCCGGTTTCTAAGCTCCCCGGCACTCGGCGGCGTGACAAAAATGAGAACTGCCTCCGGGAATTTCTTCTTGATTTTCAGGGCACCCTGAATCTCAATCTCCAAAAGGACATCCTTGCCCGCTTTCAGGTTGGAAAACACATACTCCTTCGGTGTGCCGTAATAGTTTCCGACATACTGGGCGTATTCGACCAGCTCATCGTGTTCGATCATCTGTTCGAACTCTTCCCGGGTCTTAAAGAAATACTCTCTTCCATCAACCTCGCCCTCGCGCGGTGCGCGGGTGGTCGCAGAGATGGAAAGGGCATAATTGTCATACCGCTCCAGCAATGCACGCATCAATGTTCCCTTGCCTGCCCCTGAAAATCCGGATATAACTGCCAGTACTCCCTGATTATCCATATATTTCGCCTGCTTTCTAAATTCTATCTATTATTACAATATTTCATATTCTCCGTATTTTCACCGCCAACGGCAGCTTTCCGTGAATACCTCTTCCAGCATGATCGGCTATTCAATATTCTGAATCTGCTCTCTGACTTTCTCGATCTCTGTCTTGAGTGCAATCGCACAATCGGAAACCTCCAGATCGTTTGCCTTGGAAAGGATCGTATTCGCCTCGCGGTTCATCTCCTGTGCAATGAAATCCAGCTTACGTCCGACGCTTCCGCCCGCCGTCAGCTCCTTGCGGGTCGCCTCGATGTGGCTTCTCAGGCGGACCGTCTCCTCATCGGTGCAGATCTTATCTGCAAAAATCACAACCTCTGCCGCAATCCGACCTTCATCGACGCTGCTTCCTTCCAGAAGCTCTTTCACCTTATCTTCCAGTTTCGCCCGGTATTCTTCCACGATCTTCGGGGAACGTTCTTCAATCTGATCGACCAGCGTTACCATATAGTCCAGCTTGCCAAGCAGATCCTGCTTCAGATTCTCACCCTCGCGTGTGCGTGTCTCGACAAATTTCTCTGCCGCCTCGCCGATCGCCTTTTCGAGAATCTGCCACATATGCTCCTCGTCCTCCGGCACCTGTTCCATCGTAAAGACCTCCGGACACCGTGCAAGACGCATCACCGTCGCGTCATTCGGAATCCCAAGCTCGTCCGCCATCTGACGAAAATAATCCATATACTCGCCGGCCAGGGAACGATTGTACTTTAAGGACATCTTCTCATCCGTATAATCTTCATAGGAAATAAAGACATCTATCTTTCCCCGCTGAATGTATTTCTTGAGCTGCGCGCGAATCGCCGCCTCAAAGTAATTAAATTTCTTCGGCATCTTAATGCTGAGATCCAGGTAACGGTGGTTTACCGCCTTCATCTCCACAGAAATCTTATATTCATCCGTTGCCATCTCGCATCGGCCAAATCCAGTCATACTTTTAAGCATAGTGACGCCTCTCTCTTTCATCCATAGATAATGGTATTATAATGCAAATCGCCGCAAGCGTCAACCGAATTTAAAAGTGATTGTTTTTCGTGTCTTCTTTCATTATAATAGTAGATACTACACAAATAAAGGAGCACCAAAACCATGGCATTTGACGGAATTGTAATCGCAAACCTGGTTAAGGAGTTTAGTGACGCGCTTACCGGCGGCAAGATCGCAAAGATCACGCAGACCGAGCGCGATGAACTTCTTTTTACCATAAAGAACTTCCGGGAGACGAAACGGCTTCTTCTCTCGGTCAACGCAAGTCTCCCGCTGGCATATCTGACGGATACCAACAAGCAGGGACCGATGACTGCCCCGAATTTCTGCATGCTGCTTCGCAAGCACATCGGAAGCGGACGCATCGTGTCGGTCAGCCAGCCGGGTCTGGAACGCTGTATTCATTTTGAGATCGAACACCTGGACGAGATGGGTGACCTCTGCCGCAAGCTGCTTATTGTCGAACTGATGGGAAAATACAGCAATATCATTTTCTGCAGCCCTGACGGCACGATCCTCGACAGTATCAAACATATCTCCGTGCAGGTCAGCTCCGTGCGCGAGGTTCTGCCGGGACGGCAATATTTCCTCCCGCAGACGGTCGCGAAGCAGGATCCGCTGACTGCATCTGCCGATGATTACGCCGCCATTCTGGCACAGTCACCGGCACCGGCAGGAAAAGCCATTTACACGAATTTCACCGGTATCAGCCCGGTCATGGCAGAAGAATTCTGCTATGAGGCATCGATCGATGCCGACCGCCCCGCATCGGAACTGAATGAGCTGGAGCGCATGCACCTCGGGCACACGCTGGAACTGGCAATGGAATCCATCAAAAATGGACAGTTCTCGCCCTGCATCGTATACCGTGAAGATGAGCCAATGGAATTTTCCGCTCTCCCATTGACCTCGTTCCCGCCGGAATATCAGGTCGAACACTTTGATTCAATCAGTAAAGTGCTGGAGACCTACTATGCGTCCAAGAACGTCATCACACGAATCCGCCAGAAATCCTCGGATCTGCGCCGGATCGTCCAGACTGCCCTGGAGCGCAATTATAAAAAATACGATTTGCAGCAGAAACAGTTAAAGGACACCGAAAAACGGGATAAATACAAGCTCTACGGCGAGCTGTTAAACACCTACGGTTATGAGCTGACCGACGGCGAAAAAGAACTTGTCTGCACGAACTACTACACAGGAAAAGAGGTCAAGATCCCGCTTGACCCGCAGCTGACCGCCCGCGAAAATTCGCAGAAGTATTTTGACAAATATGGAAAACTCAAACGTACTTTCGAGGCTCAGAGCCAGCTCATTGAGGAGACGAAGCAGGAGATCGAGCACCTCGAATCCATCAGTACCTCCCTCGATATTGCCTTAAAGGAGGAAGATCTGACCCAGATCAAGCAGGAGTTGACGGAATATGGCTTCATCAAAAAGCACGGTCCGGCTGGAAAGAAAGTAAAAATCACAAGCCGCCCATTCCACTACCTTTCCTCCGACGGATTCCATATCTACGTCGGCAAAAACAACTACCAGAATGAGGAGCTGACCTTCAAGATCGCGACTGGAAATGACTGGTGGTTCCACGCAAAAGGGATTCCGGGTTCCCATGTCATTGTGAAATCCGAAGGAAAAGAGCTTCCGGACCGCACCTTCGAGGAAGCTGCCGGGCTGGCTGCCTACTATTCCAAGGGACGGGAAAATGAAAAAGTTGAGATCGATTATGTACAGAAAAAGCAGGTCAAAAAAGTAGCGGGCGCTGCTCCGGGATTTGTGATTTATCATACGAATTATTCGATGATGGCGACGCCGTCGAATCAGCTGGAAGAACTGCCATCATAATGCCGCCCGAAAAAAAGACAATGTCTATATTTCTGCAATTCACAATGAGTCCAGCAAAAAACGCCACAGGCACACAACCCATGGCGTTTTTTTACTGGACTCAAATGAACTTAGCGAATCTCGCTCTTACCACCCATATACGGACGCAGAACCTCCGGAATGCGGACAGAACCGTCTGCCTGCAGGTTGTTCTCTAAGAATGCGATCAGCATACGCGGCGGAGCTACTACAGTGTTGTTCAAGGTGTGTGCAAAGTATTTGCCGTCTTTGCCGTTGACACGGATCTTCAGACGTCTTGCCTGTGCATCACCTAAGTTGGAGCAGCTTCCAACCTCGAAATATTTCTTCTGACGCGGGGACCATGCCTCTACATCAACGGATTTTACTTTCAGATCAGCCAGGTCTCCGGAGCAGCACTCCAGAGTACGAACCGGAATATCCATGGAACGGAACAGGTCCACGGTGTTCTTCCACAGTTTGTCATACCACATCTTGCTGTCTTCCGGTTTGCAGACTACGATCATTTCCTGTTTCTCAAACTGGTGGATGCGGTATACGCCTCTCTCCTCGATGCCGTGAGCGCCCTTCTCTTTACGGAAACACGGAGAATAGCTGGTCAGTGTTTTCGGAAGCTCTTCCTCCGGAACTACGGTATCAATGAATTTACCGATCATAGAGTGCTCGCTGGTACCGATCAGGTAAAGATCCTCGCCCTCGATCTTGTACATCATCGCATCCATCTCATCGAAACTCATAACGCCGGTTACAACATTGCTGCGGATCATGAACGGCGGGATACAGTAGGTAAATCCACGGTCAATCATGAAATCTCTTGCATATGCGATAACAGCAGAATGAAGTCTTGCGATATCGCCCATCAGGTAATAGAAACCATTTCCAGCTACCTTTCTGGCACTGTCCAGATCGATGCCGTTAAATTTCTCCATAATCTCGGTGTGGTACGGGATCTCGAAATCCGGTACAACTGGCTCGCCGAAGCGCTCGATCTCTACGTTCTCGCTGTCGTCTTTACCGATCGGAACACTCGGATCAATGATGTTCGGGATGGTCATCATAATCTTTAAGATGCGCTCGCCAAGATCCTTCTCCTGCTCTTCCAGCTCAGACAGGCGGGCAGACTGCTCTGCTACCTGTTTCTTCAGCTCTTCTGCTTCCTCTTTCTTTCCCTGACCCATCAGAGCGCCGATCTGTTTTGCAATCTTGTTCTTGTTCGCACGCAGATCATCTGCTTCCTTCTTCGCTGCACGGTTCTTGGCATCCAGCTCAATTACCTCATCTACCAGCGGAATTTTCTTGTCCTGGAACTTATTTTTAATATTCTGCTTTACAATGTCAGGATTTTCTCTGACGAATTTAAGATCTAACATATCTTCCTCCTACTGTTATGCAATTAACTGCACGAAAACTAGTTATAATTATACTACAACTTTGTACGAATGAAAAGCCCTGTTTCAAGAGTTCCTCTGTTCGTTACTGTTCACGCATACGTGAACAGTAACGGAATTTGCCGTGGCTTCGCATTTAAATACGGCAAATTCCTGCTGCCACCACGTTTTCTTACGGCACTTTCGGTTCCAAAAGTGCCTACCCGTGAACTGTAACCTCTGTTCTTCTTGATACAAAACAGGATAGACTGCCCATTATATTTAACTCAACTTCGTCAAATACGACAGACACGCCTCCAGGCACAGTCCGTCCTGCTCCGGGGCACCAAGTTCTTCTGTCTTTTCCACACATTTTTTTGTAAAAGCTGCCGCCCGTCTGACGGCTTCCTCCATCGGCACACCTCGCACCATGCTGGCACCGATGACTGCTGCAAAGACATCCCCGGTTCCGTGGTAATTGCCCGCCACAAATTTAGTTGCATGAAAGACCGGATCCTTGCCGCGCTCATGGATCACGTTGAGGACCTGTTTGCCCTTGACCACGCCTGTCAAAATGACTGACCGCGCGCCCAAAAGATGAAGCTTCCAGGTCAGATCTGAGAGCTTGCGCTTACTCCATCCATTTTCCTGATACAGCGTGTCCGTCAGGGCACAGGCTTCAGTCAGATTTGGCGTGACAACGTCCGCATACTGCATCAGCTCCCGCATCGCCTCGATCAGATCCTCGTCACAGACGCTGTAGAGATGTCCGTGGTCGCCCATCGTCGGATCTACCAAAACCTGCGTATTTTCCCGTTTGAAATCCCGGATAAAATCTGCCACGATCGACGCCTGTCTGGCAGAACCTAAGAATCCAGTCATGATTCCGTCCATCTCAAATCCCATCTTCCGCCACGGCTCCAGGTATGCCTCCATCCGATCGGTATAATCATCCATATAGCATTCCGGATATCCCGCGTGATTGGACAGCACCGCCGTCACCACCGGACAGCACTGTACTTTGAGGGCGCTGATAACCGGCATCGCAGCCGTCAGCGAACAGCGCCCGTAGCCTGACAGGTCATTTAAAACCGCTATTTTCTTCTGAATTCCTTCCATGTATAATTTTTCCTCATTTTCTTAATTTTAAGATACCAGGGTCAAAAGGTCAGAAGTTCGACGCAAGCTTGCTTGCAGGAGAATTTTTGACCTTGGGACCCGCCAAAAACATGAGTAAGTAGCCATTTTCCCAAGAAAAATGAGCGAATTACGAATGTTTTTGAAGATTGCGGGAGCATATAGTGCGGAGCATCTGGTATCAGAGGGGTCAAAACGTCTTTTGACCCCAACATCAATTTTAAGCAACTTTATAATCTAACATATTCTCGCAGCAGATACGACTGCCTGCGGCATGATTCTGGTTTCTACAAGCGTGTATCTATGCATTTGTGTTTTATAAGCCGCACACTCCAATGACGCAACAAGGAGACTGCGCCTGGACAGATGTTTTTCCCATTCTGCCCAACCACAGTCTCCTGTATGTATTTCATTTTAATTCTTCTCGACTGAGATAAATTGCCTTATGCTCTCGCTTCTACAGACAATGCATCCAGAAAACCTGCCTTGCGGAGTGCCGGACGAACTGCCATATAGATAACAACAGACGCAATCGTAGATGTCACCGCATTGATCGAAGTCGCTGCGATATTCCATGCAAGTGTGAGCTCTGCCGCCGGTTTACCAATGATCCAGAGTTTATAATAATATCCGATCAGCGGATCTGCAATGACGTTGAATAAAAGACCTGCCACCGCTGCTGCAATCGTAAAACCAAGGATGTGGTTCTTATCGGTGCTCCGGTCAATCTTGCCCAGACGATGTGCTACGAATCCGGCGATCAGTCCGATGCAGAGTTTGCAGATAAATGTCTTCGGTGCATATACAATATAAACCGGATCGAGAAGGTCACCTATCGTCATGCCGATAGCACCTCCCAAACCGCCGTAAAAGCCGCCGACTAAGAGTGCCCCGATGACACAGACTGCATTTCCCAGATGAATGGAAGTTGCATCGCCGCCCGGAAGTGTGATCTTCACCTGTCCGTATGTAAATACGACATAGGAGAGAGCTGCCAGCAGACCGACCATCGCGATCTTGTAAGCCTGATTTGATTTGTTTGCCATGATGTTTCATCCTCCCTTGTTATTGGACTCATCATAGCACAATCTTGTCCCCTGAAAAACATACAGTTTTTATCATTTTAAGCAGGTCAGTTATAACTTGCCACTTTTTTATCCTGATTAATCATGTGCCTCCACGCACAAAAGGACGCCTCTCTCCAGCTCCAGAATGCCCTCTTCCCGTTTGAGTTCATGCTGATGCAGAGACTCGTCCCCAGCCCGATCGT
>NZ_QUEL01000008.1:0-117075 GCF_003478145.1 Clostridium sp. AF29-8BH
CATTGCATCCAGTTCTTTCTGGTTCCCTTCAATCTTCATGTTATTATAGCGCCTCCATTTCAACTATTCCTCATTTTCTGATAAATTCCTGTTATACAAACTGGAATTGTTCGATCTTTTCAAATACTAACGTCCTTAATTCTGTTCAATAATTGATTTATAGTAGTTACCAAAGTCAGCAAGTGAATTAACAATTGGAAGCATTTTTGTTCCGAGTTCAGTTAAGCCGTATTCAACTCTCGGTGGCTGCTCATGGTAATCGTGGCGATATGCCAGCCCATCACTCATCATTTGTCTTAAACTATCTGTCAAAACCTTTTGTGAAATACCATCTATACTTCGTTGTAGCTCATTGAATCTCCATGGACGCTCTTTCAAGTTACGCAAAATCAGCAGTTTCCATTTTCCTCCGATAAGAGATACTGCTGTTGCAACTGGGCATTCCGGTAATTCTTCTTTTGCTCGCATAATTCTCACCTCCGAGTCTATTGTAACACATTCATTTTTGAGTGTACAGTTACAAAAAGGTGCGTACTTGTTTTTGTATGTGTCTCACACTATACTAATACCAAGCAACCAGAAACTACAAATTAACTATGGAGGTATTATTATGGCAAATTACACAAAAACAACTATTGGAAAGGAAAACCGAATTGAGCTACATGAAAAGTTGTCTTTAACAGGTGCAGAAATCAGTTTAAACGAACTACCTGCAGGAGCAAATGTCCCATTTGTTCATTCTCATAAAGAAAATGAAGAAATCTATGGAATTCTTTCAGGTAACGGCAAAGCCATAATTGATGGAGAAGAATTTAGCCTTTCAACTGGAGACTGGCTAAAAATCGCACCTGCTGCAAAGCGTCAGTTTTTTGCATCCGATATTTCCGGAATTACTTATATCTGCATTCAGGTAAAAGAAAATTCTCTGGAACATTTTACAGCAGAAGATGCCGTAATCGGCTAATTAAAAGTATTTATTTACAGAAATGCACAGTTCCCGATATGCTAAGAACTGTGCATTCCTTTTTTCTTCAATTTTACGATTTCTCAATTTTTCGAACTTGAAATTGTCGGGTTCAAACTGTAACCTCAATTTGATTCCCTTCAATTGCAACAATACAGCTTTCGTAATAGCCATCTCCTGTTGTCCGGGGACCGCTGATTACTTCATAACCAGCAGTTTTCAACTCTACGGTCAAGGCATCAACCTTTTCTTTACTTCCTACACTAAATGCGATATGTGCATATCCCGTGCGAGCAAGTTCTTTAGGTAAATCAGGCATTTTGCAAGATGGTAATTTTTTAGTGTATAAAGGTGGTTTTTTGAGCTTTTTTCCAATTTTACAAGAATGTATAAAGGTGGTTTTTAAGAAGTTATCCACATTTTAAAAAAGTGTACAAAGGTGGTCTTCGCAGTGTATAAAGGTGGTTTTTTCATTATCCACTCTCCAATTCCTCAGACACAAACATACATTCGAAAAGCTTGAAGTTATATATGTCTTTGCAAATATACCATATCTATTAGTTGTACACCGCTCTCATAAATTGGGTGGTCATAATTGTCAGTAAAGAAATTGGGAATCTTGTGAGAACGAACAAACCCACATTTTTCATAAAATGGTATCGTCAATGGACTGTCACCTGTTCCAACTTGCAAAACAGAATATTCATCTGCATATTTACTGGCAAGAAAATCAATTAGTGCTTTGCCATAGCCCTTTCCCTGATTTTCCGGATCGACTGCGATATTCTTGATTTCAAGTATTTCGTTACCTTCATCGGTGACAACACATTCAGCTTTTACATCATTGTCTTCAAGCACACACATAGTTCCTTTTTCAAGATAGCGATCAACCATGCTCTCCTGTTCATCAGCTAATAACAATAATGATATAAACTGCTTTTTATTCTCATTCACTTCTCGGATTTTCATATATATTACTCCGTCAAATTGGAATTTGATTAAAGTGCCTTCTTAGGGCAATTCTTCACGCACTCCATACATAATATGCATTCTGTGTCATTCTTTCGTTTTCTTGAATTATTTGTAACTTCAACATCCATAGGGCAAAGCCTTTCGCATTTTCCACAGTTAATACATTTTGTTTTATCGCAACAGATACGAAACAGAGAATAATAGCTTATTGGCTTTAAGAAAACAGTTATTGGACAAATATATTTACAGAATGCTCTATTATCCTTAAATGTAAAAGCCAATGTAATTCCAACTAAATAATAAACAATATTCCCTATCAAAAATGCCCAAAACATTATTCGTTCAATGTTATCCACTTTACACAAGAAAAGTACGGAAACAAAGATCAATGATACAGCAAACGCGATATACCTTATCCACCCAATTTTTCGTCTTTCATGACTTTGAGGAGTTTTATATGGTAAAAAATCAAGTATCATTGCAGTCCAACAAGCAAATCCACACCAGCCTCTTCCAAATATCAGTGGACCGAATATCTTTGCTACTGCATAATGAATTGTTGCGGCCTCGAAAACTCCAGTAAATAAGTAATACCAGAATCCCTCTATCTGCATATTTTCATTATCAATAAGTCCAAGGTAAACCAGCATATATGTACCAACAAGTAACTGGACAATTCTTCTTGCATATGGTTGATTGTTAGCCATCAACACTAGACCTAATGCTATTGACGTACCAATATAACTAAAATTCAATAAATAAAAAATATTATCTTTTGATAGCCATAACACAACAGCTACAATTTCAAAAATAATCCACATTATTAAAGCGATTATTTTAACCTTTGAATTCTTCATTCTATTTTCTATACCCCAACGCAAATTCCGATTTTTCCACGTAAAAAAGGATGTGCCTTTTTGTGTAATAGGGAATTCCAGGGAATTTCCTATTACACGAGAAATTGCTCTCTCATCACAGTTCACACATTATGCAAACTGCAATCCCATCTCGCACAATCTAATTATATCGCAGCTTTATTATCTCCGTTTATCCATTTATAGTCAAATACTATCATCAAATCGCCAAAATGGACAGCGCTTGCCAATACACTGATTGTTCTGAGCATAATGCGTACACTGGACTTCTGTGCATTCCATTTCGATTCCAAAATGCGTTTTTACAAAATCAACCGCCGCCAGAATCGCCAGATAAGAATCTCTTTTACAACACCTCGGACCGCCGGTGCGCGAAATCGCCTCCAGTGCTTTTGATGTCATCTGATTCGAAAGTCCCCAGGATTCCTCCGTCAGTGGCGTCGCCCCAGACAAGATAGATACAAACATACCTGCGCTGATTCCCGCTCCGCAGGCACCCCAGAATCCGCAGGTTCCTCCTGGAACGGCTTTCCCACGGTTCAGCATTTCCATCACAGATTCCCGCAGATTAATAGCACCTCCCGCATTTTTATATGCAGTAAGCAGCGCCGCTCCCACCATGACATGATGCTCCGGTCCATGCATATGGCAAAACGGTGCATCCATCATCTTCCGGACAATCTCGATCGGATTTCTGGATGTTTCGTCTATACACAGGGAAAGAATGGTGTCCAGTCCCTTCGTATGACAATCATTACAAACATAATGCCCGTTCTGGCATCTGGTCTTGCTCAATTCTTTTTTATGACATAATTCACACTCCATCCATTCATCCTGTTTCAGATAAATAAGATGTGCTTTACAGACTATACATTCTTCTTGCATGGGATTTCCATCTCCTTTACATTCATTTCCCGACCAGCGCGTTGAGTTTCTCCACTATATCCATACTTCCCGACCGGAAACCTTCCAGATCGAGTGTAATGTACAGAAATCCCATTTCTTTTAATGTCCTGCAGATCGTCTCCCGCTCGGCAATCGCTTTTTCAAATTTATCCGCATCCACCTCGATCCGGACAATATCGCCATGCAGGCGCAGGCGCACATTTCCGCCAAACACGCTTCGAAGATAATCTTCGCCTTTCTCAATCCGCTTCAAAACTTCCATGTCAAAGGAAGTTCCATATGGAAGGCGGGTCGCCATACATGGCATGGACGGACGGGATGCAACGGAAATTCCTAAGTCAGCCGCAAATGCCTTGACATCCTTTTTCTCCAGTCCGCACTGTGCAAGTGGACTGACGACACCCAGCTCACGGAGTGCCTGGATACCCGGGCGGTACACATGCAGGTCGCTCTCATTGGTTCCGTCCATCACGCACGGAATCCCCTCTTCTTTTGCAAAATCCAGAAGTGTCGCGAACAGGTGGTGTTTGCAGATATAACAGCGGTTGACCGGATTCGTCCGGATGGCTTCCAGCTCCATCTCATTGACCTGGATAATTTTATGGATCGCGCCCAGCTCCTTTGCCACCCGCTCCGCGATCTCCAGATCACAGGCTGGGTGCAGCATGGTGTGAAATGTCACGGCATAAACCGGCATTCCCGTCTTCTTCGCCGTATCACACGCCAGCTTGAGAATCAGGCTGCTGTCCACACCGCCCGAAAAGGCGACACAGACCGGTGCCTTCGCTTTTTCTGCCATGAACTGTTTTAAAGCTTCTCTTTTTTCTGTCTCTGATATCATTGGTTTATTTTCCATGGTTCTTGATTCTCCTCTTAATTATCTAACGAGAATGCACTGTGCCGTTTTTCAATCTCAAAAGTGCTTACTGTAAACTAATACTTCCGTCTTCCATTACTCCGTGGAATACTTCCATGAAGCGCTTCCCTGTCTCCCGGCAGATCGCGCGCACGCTCTCATACTCCGGATAGCACGTATCCACGCCGCCGCGCTTGCAGATTTTTACCTTTGCTGCCCCGTAACGGGTCTGGATCTCCTTTACTTCCCGTGGCAGTATCGTCCTCTCTACTGGATAGCGGCGCACACCGATCGTGGTCGTACAGGAGAAGACAAGCTGTTCTAATTCTTCCCGTTTTTCTGCCGTTGTCAGTACATGAAGCACATACGCCGGACGGTTTTTCTTCATATATGCCGGTGTGTACCACACATCTCTGGCGCCCGCTTCCAGAAGCACCTCCATCGCATATCCCAGCGCCTCGCCGGTGCAGTCGTCCAGGTTTGCCTCCATGACCCACATGGAGCTCTCGTCGTGACCGTCTTTTCCAGTTTCTACTTCCACCGTTTTATCCGTCAGAAGCATCGCCCGCAGGATATTCGCGTGCGCGAAATCCTTATTTCCGGCGCCGATACCGATCTTTTCGATCTGGTACTTCTTCGGAAGCGCCGCTTCTGTCCGGAATGCCGCCGCGATCGCCGCGCCGGTCGGCGTTACCATCTCTCCTTCGACATCCCGAAGCGTCAGTTCCAAGCCCTGTGCCGCTGCGATATTTGCCGTCGCCGGAACCGGAACCGGCATTAAACCGTGCTGGCAGCGTGCGAATCCATGACCTTCGGAAAGCGGCGATATCACCACGCGGTGGATTCCCAGATCCTCCAGGCAGAATGCCGCACTGATAACATCCACAATCGAGTCAATTGCACCGACTTCATGGAAATGAACCTCGCTGACCGGGATTCCGTGTGCTTTCGACTCTGCCCCCGCCACAATCTCAAACATCCGGCGCGCCAGGTTTTTAACGCGGTCAGATGCATCCAGACGATCGATGATCTCGAAAATGTCATGGATGTTGCGGTGGACGTGAGGATGCATATGATCGTGGGTGTGAGCGTGATCATGGCTGTGCTCATGGTCGTGGGTGTGAGCGTGATCATGGCTGTGCTCATGGTTGTGAGTGTGTTCATGATCGTGATGATGCTCATGGTCGTGCTCATCATGGCTATGTTCGTGCTCATGACCATGTTCGTGGTCGTGATGATGTTCGTGGTCATGATGATGCTCTTCTTCCTCTAAATGTACATCGAAATCATACGCATCGATTCCACATTTCTTCGTCCGCCCAAAATGCAGATGATACCCGGATACGCCCAGACTGTCCAGTGCCCGTACCAGTTTTTCCCGGCTTGCTCCAAGATCCAACAGTGCGCCAACCGTCATATCTCCACTGATTCCAGACGCACAATCCAGATATAAGATTTTCTCATCCATTTTTACTTCTCCCTCTACTTTTCTCATTTTATTGATACATTTCCGTTTTTCGCTTTTATGTAATTATCACAAACCACTATCACTCTGCCGTCTTCTTCGGCTCCCGAACCGCCAGGCGGTTGATCTGCGCCGCCAGATATGCTGCGCCGTAGCCGTTATCTATATTTACAACCGAAATGCCGTTCGCACAGGAATTAATCATCGTGATCAATGCCGACAGTCCATGAAAACTTGCACCATAGCCGACCGAGGTCGGAACCGCAATGACCGGATTTTCCACCAGCCCGGCGACAACTGTGCCAAGCGCGCCTTCCATTCCCGCCACCGCAATCACGCAGTTTGCCCGCGCAATCGCCTCGCGTTTGGATAAAAGGCGATGGATGCCCGCCACCCCTATATCATAGTAGCGCTCCACGCGGCAGCCGAAAAATTCTGCCGTTTTGGCAGCTTCCTCCGCAACCGGGATATCCGCGGTTCCGCCTGTGCAGACTGCCACCAGCCCTTCCAGCTTCCACGGTGTCTCCGATGATTTTCTCGCCTGCAAAATTTTTGAAACCGGATCGTATTCTATCTCCGGGATGCGCGCCCGCACTAGATTCCACTGCTCTGGCGTCGCCCGCGTTCCGAGTACTTCCCCATTTTCCCGGTACAGCGTCTCGAAAATATCCGCCAGATAGGCATCCGGCTTTCCTTGGCAGAACACCGTCTCTGGGAATCCCGAACGCAATTTCCGGTGCAGATCCAGCTTCGCATACCCTAAATCTTCGTAAGGAAGATTCTTGAACGCATTCTCCGCTTCCTCAATACTTGTATCCCCCCGTTTTACCTCTTCCAACAGCTTCCGAACATCCATTTTTCCTCCTCCTTACCAAATCCCGAATTATTAATCTCTTACTATCGCCCATCTTCTTGTCCTTTGGACAAGAAGCATCCCTCGCTCTTATGAGCTCGGTCAATCCCGATTTTCTCTGTCAATATGTGAACCGGCTAAACTGCTGCCATCTTTTCCTGCAATGCCTTTAAATCAATCTGCCGCGTGCAAATCCGCTTCAAAAGAGATTCCGAATGGCTCACAATCACCATTCCCAGCTCCCGCCCCTTTGCCTCATGCAAAAGCGCCTGCCAGATCTGGCTCTGGGTCACTGCGTCAAACATCGCGGTGATCTCATCCGCCAGCAGATACCGCGGATTTGCCGCCAGCGCTCTGGCAATACAGAACCGCTGCAGTTCGCCGCCGGAAAGCTCCGATGGAAACCGATCCAGCCATTCTTCCCGGATGCCAAGCCGTCCCCGGCTCTCCTCATCCACCTGACCGCCCTCACTGAGAACCTGGCGCATCCGCCAGCGTGGGTTGAGCGCCTGCTCCGGGTGCTGCCAGATTAACTGCACCGGCATACAGCCCCGGATATTCTCAATTGGTATGCTGTCAATCTCTACCGTTCCCTCCTCCGGTCTCTCATATCCCGCTAGCAGGCGGCACAGCGTCGTTTTTCCATATCCGCTCGGCGCCACCAGACCCACGCGCTCTCCTGGCTCAATTTTCAGGGAAATACGCGTCAGCACGTGGCGCCCGCCATTTTCATACGAAAAAGATAGGTTTTCCGCCTTTAGTGACATCTCATTCTCCTCCAAAAAATTCATGTTCCGGCAGTGCCCGGTAGAGCGCCTGCGTGTATGGCTCTTTCAGATTCCGTCCCTCCCGGAAGTTCTCCGGCTTTACTTCCTCCAGAATCGTCCCGTCATAAAACACCAGAATCCGGTCCGCCATCTCAATCGCCAGTTCCAGATCATGAGTAATCAGAAGCACCGCTGCCCCGTCCTGTGCCATCTCTTTTAAATGACGGATTACATGGCGCGCGGTCATCGCCTCCAGCCCCGGTGTCGGTTCATCCGCCACAATCAGCCTCGGCTCCTGCATCAGTGCCGCTGCCATCAGGACGCGCCGCGCCATGCCGCCCGACAGCTCAAATGGATAACATTTTTCCACTGATTCATCCAGCCCGTACCGCTTCAAAAGCTGGCGGCATTTTGCCCGCGTCGCTTCATCTTTTCTGCCGCCACAGATCTGATCCCCGACCCGCATCAACGGATCGAAGTAGGAAACCCCCTGCGGAATCAGAGAAATCCCATTGCCCCGCAGCCCGGCAAGCCGCGTCTCATCCAGAACCTCTCCCTGATAGGAAATTTTTCCTTCCATCCGGCAGTTGTACGGCAAGATTCCCAGAATCGCGTGCGCCAGCAGGCTTTTTCCCGAACCACTCGCCCCGACCACCGCCGTCAGCTCCCCACTGAAAAGTTTGCAGGAAAGGTCGCGGAGCGGATGGAGTTCGCGCCGTCTAAGCCCACGCGCGTACTGCGTAAAATATAAGTTTAGATTTTGAATTTTCAATATCGGCTTTTCCATGGAATCACAATTTTCACGCAATCTCCGTTCTTTGATAACGTCTGTCTGTTCCAAATCTGATAGCCGCATCGTTTTTGATTGTTTTTGTCTTAATCGCATCATTTTATCAAAATATATGTTTTTCTGCCTCATTCCCAGCATCCTCTACTCATGCGCGCTCCCCGGATCCATCAGCCGCCCCAGGCTCTGCCCGATCGCCTGAAATCCCAGCGTTACCAGCACCAGTGCCGCGCCCGGAAAGAGCGCCAGCCACCATTTTCCGGTAATCAGGTACGACATACTCTCGGATAAAATAACACCGATCGCCGGTTGCTCGGAGGAAAGACCGAAGCCCAGAAAGGTCACGCCCGCCTCATGAAGAATCGCATGGGGAAAGAGAAGAATTAACCCGGTCACAAATTGCCGCGATACCTGCGGGACGATGTGGTTCCAGGCAATCCACCAGGGCTTTTTCCCCAGTTTTTCGGAGATCTGCACATACGGACTTTCCCGGATCTGTAAGATTTCCGCCCGCAAAAGCCTCGCCAGCGACGCCCAGTGCGTCAGGGCAATCCCGGCTGCTACCCCCCGGAATCCCTTTCCCAGACTGTAGGAAATCAGGAGCAGGAGAAGCATGTGCGGGATTCCCATTACCAGATTAATCAGCCCGCATACCAATGAATCCATCAGTCCCCCGCCAAGCGACGCCAGCAATGCAAGCGCCAATGCCACCGCGGCGCTGATCGCCGCGGTCAGAAGCCCCAGCCGGATGCTTAAAGAAAGCCCCGCAACCGTCCGTTTCAGCATATCCCGCCCCATCCAGTCGGTTCCAAACAGCCCGCCGGTTCCCGGAGGCAGGTTTTTTCTCGCAAAATCGACCTGCTGTGCGGCATCCTCCCAGACGATTCCAAGCACTGTCACCAGAATCAGGAAAAGGAGGGAAATTCCCAGCAGCCAGAGTGTTTTCTTTCTCATGCCCTGCCTCCTTTCCTAAGTCTCGGATCGACCAGCCGGTACAGCCCATCCGCCGCTGCATTTCCTGCAAATACAAGCACGGCACTGATGAGTGTAATTCCCATCAGAAGCGGGATATCGCTTCCCAGCCCCGCCGTGACCGCCGCCTGTCCGAGTCCCGGATAGGAAAAGACCTGTTCCACCAGCACCGAACCGCCGAAAATCTCGCTGATCGAGCCAAATTGCAACGTAATTACCGGGAGAAGCAGGTTGCGGAGTCCATGCCGAAAAATCAGCCGCCAGCCGCTCTCGCCCCGCGCCCGCGCATAGAGTACGTAATCACTTTCCAGAATCTCAATCACTTTTTCGCGCGTGTGCATCGCAATCGAAGAAATCCCTGTCAGTCCCAGCGTACACGCCGGCAGAAATGCGTGATACAGGCGATCCGCCAGGCTGACCTCGTCCGCCGCCATTCCCACCGGGACACTGAACCCGATTGGGAAGACGGGAAGCTGCACTGTAAAGAGAAGCAGCAGCACCAGCGCCAGCCAGAAGGACGGCGTTCCCGCGATCACGATGCAATAGCCCGTAATCAGGCGATCCGTCCACTTGCCCCGTTTTGCCGCCGCTGCAATTCCTAAAAATATCCCCACGATTCCCGAAAACAGCCACGCAGACAGAAGGAGCCACACTGACGCAGACGCCTTTTCCGCGATCACCTCCAGCACCGGTCTGCGGTACAGAAGGGAAATGCCAAAATCACCATGACAGATGCCCGAAATCCAGTTAAAGAAGCGCTTCCAGACCGGCACACCAACGCCCCAGTACGCCTGCAGCTTCTCGATCTGCTCCGGCGCCATCGAGCCGAGCGCCGTCTGCCCGACATTCGTCTGCAGCGGATCGACCGGAGACATCGACACCAGCAGAAACGATACCAGACTGACTGCCAAAAGCAGCAGCATCAGGTGCAGCAGACTGCGCCCAAACCATTTCATCCTACTCATAGTACCACCGATCGACATTGTTGACGATGGACCAGCCGTGACCGTGCGGATGCACCTTCTGCTCTGCGACATGAAGCCCGTCTCTCACCCAGTACAGATGATCGACATTCACCAGCCAGATCCACGGAAGATCACCCTCGGCTGAAACGCCCGTCTCGCCGTCCCACTGCGCCTTTTTCCACAATTCATACGAACTTTCCAGATCCGGTGCTGCCAGGGCCTCATCCATATAAGCGTCCACGGTCTCATTCGCATACGGCGAATATTCTGCCCGCCCCGTATCTGCCTTTGTATGGTAAATATTATAAAATTCCATCGGCGTGTGCGCGCCCCAGCCCCAGAGAAGCGGCTGCGCCTGTGCCTCGTCATACGCAGTATCCCAGCCGGTGCCGCGGATCGATGCGTCAATTCCAATCTCTTTTAACTGCTGTGCCGTATCGGCTGCCAGCGCCTGACGCACCGAATCCCCGGTCGGATAGAGAAATTCCAGAATGGCTTTCACTCCATCCTTTTCGCGGATGCCGTCGGCATTTTTCTTCCATCCCGCCGCATCCAGCATCTCTTCCGCCTTCCCCACATCATAGGAAATGTTCTCCATTTCATCGTTGTACCACGGCATCTTGTCACAGACACTATATGCCGGGCTGCCGTAACCATTTAACACATGATCGATCATTTCCTGCCGGTCAATCGCCAGGTTGATCGCCCGGCGCACCTGCACATCCGCGGTAAAATCATTGCCGATTTTTACGCCATCCCCCCGTACCGTCTCCGGCACTGCCGGGAGGTTAAATCCACGGTTGTCCACCGTCTCACAATCCAAAAGACTGAATTCTGGAACCGACTGGTCTGCATAGGACGCCGCCGTGTACGCCACATCCACCTGCCCGGCGCGCACCGCCGCAAATGCCGCATCCTCTTCCATAAAGAGAATCGTGACCTGCCGCATCTTCGGCGCATCCCCATAATAATCCGGGTTGGCTTCCAGAATCACCTGCTGCCCCTTGTCCCACTGTTTCAGGATATATCGCCCGGAACCGATCGGATGTGTGCCGTAATCCGTTCCATATGCATGCTCCGGCACAATTCCCGTCACCGCCATCGTGTATGACCAGATAGCAAACGGGCGTTCCATCTCAAACACAACCGTCACATCATCGATCGCCTCCGCCTGTTTCAGCATTGAAAAATCGTTGACGGAACTCGTCTTTTTCAATGTGTTATAAGTGAATGCCACATCCTCCGCGGTCAGCGCCTCGCCATCCGTGAATTTCGCATCGTCGCGGATCGTCACCGTCCATGTCATTCCATCCTCGGAGGTCTCCACATCTGTCGCCAGATCATACCCGATACTCAAATCTGCTTCTGTCACCGTCAGGGTGCTCTGGATCAGCGGTTCATGCATATGCTCGCCCGCGCCCCAGCCATATGCCGGATCAAAGCCCGCCTCCGGCTCTGAAGTCGGCGGCATCGCGATAATAACGCTTGTTTGGGTATTTTCCGTCTGTTCTGCGCCGGAACCGCCTTTCTGCGCCTGATTTCCAGCGTTTCCGCATCCGGAAAGCATGACTGCCGCCGCTAAGGCAGTGACGCCAAGCGCTCTGGCTTCTCCGAACACTTTTCCAGTGATTTTGCCTGTATTTTCTCGTTTTTTCATATTTTCTGTTGTACTCCTATATCTTTCTTTATGAAACAAAAGGATATCAGAAAAGCGCGATCCCTGCTGAACCGCCGTACCTTCCTGGTATCCTTCTCCATTTTTCTTATTTATCTCAGTTAAAAAAGAATGTGCCTTGGCACATTCTCGTGCCGAGCGCGGTCGCTTGCGACATGTTTCTTCTTCGCGCGAGTGCGCATCCCGCGGAGCGTTTTTTGTTTCATAGGACGCAATTCCCTATGAAACGAGAAGACTCCCACCTCTTTAGGTGGTGAGTCCTGATTCCTATTTTTTCGTTCCCCCGCTTCTGCAAGGCAGCATCTGCTTGTGCAGCGCTGTTTTCTTTTTCTTATATACATTTAGACTCATTTTAGATGTCTGTTATCTTATTATTATTCCGTCGGCGTCGTCCTTCTCACATTCGTCTCCAGGAAACGGTTATATCCGAGCCAGCCCGGATTCTCCCCGCCGCTCTTTAAGACTTCCAGCATCGTCTCCATCTTCGCATCGGTATTGTCCGCGAAATTCAATGCCAGCGCCTCCAGAAGCGCCGGTTTCTTTGGGGAACCGTACTCTAATTCGCCGTGGTGCGCAAGGATGCAGTGCTTTAACTCCGCCGCTGTCTTTGCCGGGAATCCCGGAATCTCCTTAATACGGTCTGCAACCATCATCGTGCCGATCACGATATGACCTAAGAGCTGACCGTCGTCCGTATAATCATTTTCCGGAAATGCGGATAATTCCTGCACTTTTCCGATGTCGTGGAACAGCGCCGCCGTCAGAAGCAGATCGCGGTTCAGCGCCGGATATGACTTCGTGTAGAAATCACAGAGTTTCATAACACTTAACGTATGTTCCAAAAGTCCGCCCACAAAACCATGATGCACACTCTTCGCCGCCGAATGGAAGCAGAATTTCTTCACAAATGCCTTATCTTCCAGGAAATAGCTGGATGCCAGCTTTTTCAGGTACGGATTCTGGAAAGACTGCACCAGAGCCGTCAGCTCCTGATACATTATCTTGATATCCTTTGAGCTGACCGGAAGGTAATCACTTTCCTGATACTCGCCCTCGTCCGCCTTGCGTATGCGCTTGATATTTAACTGGTTGGAACCCTGGAAAACCGTCACATCGCCGTCCACATAGACGTACTGCAGCGGCTCAAAATCATTGATGCCCGGGGAACTTAAATCCCAGATTTTGCAGTCTACCGTGCCTGTTTTATCCTGAAGCAGCACGGAAGCGTACTCTTTTCCGTTTTTCGTCACCGCGTGCTGTTTCGTCTTACATAAATATACGTCCGAGACTCTCATTCCTTCCCGGAACTGTTCAATATATCTCATTCTGCCTATATCCTCCTGAATTTCTATCTGGCGCGCAGAGATACCAAAAATGGAATTTCCGTGTATCCGTCGCGCCCTTTCCGCATCACATTTACCGATACAGACACGCCGCTCGCGGAATTTTCAATCTGCGCCTGGAGATCTTTGAAACTTCCGATCTCCTTTGTGCCAAATTTCACAATAATATCGCCGGGCTGGATGCCAGCGTCATATGCCGGGCTGCCGGAGACTGCCTCCGTCACGTAAACGCCCGCCGGAATGCCGCTCCCCTGCATCGCACGGCTCACATCCTGTCCCAGGATGCCCAGATATGCCGCCGAAGCGCCATTCGTCAGCCGCTCCAGAATCGGCTTGTAGCTGGAAATGGTGTACGCCGCCGTCCGATCCGTACAGCTCTCGCTGCGGCAGGACTCCGATGTCCAGCCGACCATCTCTCCGGCTGTATTGATCAAAAAGGTACCCGTCTGCGAATTGCTGCTGATATCTGCATACAGGATCCGCGTCAGTCCATCTGTAATCTGCACATTGCGCGCCACGTAGGATACCGTTCCGAACGAAAGCGAATGCACCTGTCCGGACGGACCGCCGATACCTACGAGGACATCGCCTGCCTTGACCGTATATGAATTGGCAAGTGAAAGCACCTGCACCTTTTTCCGCTCTTCTTCCGGCAGATTGCCGGACGGCACCGCCACAACTGCCATTCCGAGCACTTCGTCAATCTGGCGCACTGTACCAGCGATCTTCGTTCCATCCGAAAATCTCACATTGATCGAATCTGCCGCCCGCACCGCATCGGCGTAAGTAAAGATCAGAAATTCTCCATCACTCTCCGCGATGACTGCACCTGCATAATCACCCGTATTTTCCACCGGATTTCCAAATATATCCGTATCCTGTTTGCCGGAGCTGACCGTCACGATCGACTTATCACCCTGTTCCCCGATTCCACGCAGCACCGACGTCATCGAATTGAAATTGTCTACGGAAAACTGATAGCTGGAAAGCGCCTCGCTGACCGCCTCATCAATCTCCTGCTCCATTTGTTCCGGCTGCGCTGTCATATCCGCATCTGCACCGTCCGACGGCGAAACAGAGTCCGGATCGTCCTTGGAAAACTCGACTGAGGATGTCTCCTGCATCCCATTTTCCTGAAAACACCGATCCGCAAACGGCTTTACCGCCGCAAACGAAACCGCCGCGACTCCTCCAAATGCGGCTGACGCGCATACAAAGAGAGCCACCCGCTTCGCAATCTGTTTTCTGGTCAGCGGCGGCTTCACTATCGTTTCTCTCATGAATTCCCGTTTTTCCTTTTTTTCAAGTTCTTCTGAATCCGGCATTTCACTTTCCCCTTTGCATAACATATCCTAATTATACTTTCCTTCTTAAGGTTATGCAAGAAAAAAGTGCGAATGCTTGGCTAGACGGCGGGGAATGTGATATAATGTGAACACTTGACGAGGTCTTTTCGAGTCTAGTGAGAACTTATACCTGACCATTTAATGAGGTCTTTCACGAATTTAGTGGTCACGGTATCATGTGAACACCATTTAAATTAAGAGGATTACCACAACATGAATGAAAAAGCATTAAAAACTCTCGAATATACAAAGATCATCGACCAGCTCACGGAGTACGCCTCCACGGAGATGGGAAAACAGATGTGCCGGGAACTGCAGCCGTCCTGTGATCTGGGGACGATCCGGCAGAGCCAGACGGAGACGACCGATGCCCTGACGCGCGTCCGCATGAAGGGAAGTCTCTCCTTCGGCGGCGTGAAGGATGTGCGTGGTTCCATGAAACGTCTGGAAATCGGAAGTTCCCTGGGGATCCCGGAGCTTCTCTCTGTCAGCTCCCTGCTGACAGTCGCTGCCCGCGCGCAGAGCTACGGACGCCATGAGAAATCCGAAGAATTTCCAGATGATTCCCTTGATGAGCGCTTCCGCGCCCTGGATCCGCTGACGCCGGTCAACAATGAGATCAAGCGCTGCCTGCCATCCGAGGATGAGGTCAGCGATGACGCAAGTCCGGGACTTGCCAAAGTGCGCCGCTCCATGAAGATCGTGGGCGGACGCGTCCATACCCAGTTAAATTCTATTTTAAATTCCAGCCGGACCTATTTACAGGATGCCGTCATCACAATGCGCGACGGGCGCTATTGCCTGCCGGTCAAGGCTGAGTATAAATCCCAGGTTCCAGGCATGGTGCACGACCAGTCCTCGACCGGTTCGACTGTATTTATCGAGCCGCTCGCGATCGTCAAGCTGAACAACGAACTGCGCGAGCTGGAAATCCAGGAAAAACGGGAAATTGAGTTCGTTCTGGCAGCTCTTTCCAGCCAGCTTATGCCTTACACCGACGCGATCCTCTCGGATCTTTCGATTCTGGCAGAGCTCGATTTCATTTTCGCAAAGGCAGCTCTTTCCCGCCACTATAACTGCGTGGAACCGAAATTTAACAACAAACGGTATATCAATATCAAGGACGGACGCCATCCGCTCTTAAATCCGAAACAGGTCGTTCCGATCAACATCTGGGTTGGCGATTCGTTTGACCTTCTGATTGTGACGGGTCCAAACACGGGTGGTAAAACCGTTTCTTTAAAAACCGTCGGACTCTTTACCCTGATGGGGCAGTCAGGACTCCATATCCCGGCATTTGAGGGATCCGAGCTGGCTGTTTTTGACAATGTATTTGCCGACATTGGCGATGAGCAGAGCATCGAGCAGAATCTGAGTACATTCTCCGCCCATATGACGAATATCGTTTCGATTTTAAATGAGGCGGACGCCAATTCGCTCTGTCTCTTCGATGAGCTCTGTTCCGGTACCGACCCGACCGAGGGCGCGGCGCTGGCGATTGCGGTTTTAAATTTCCTGCACAACATGACCTGTCGGACGATCGCAACCACGCATTACAGCGAATTAAAAGTCTTTGCGCTGACCGCTCCAGGCGTTGAAAATGCCTGCTGCGAGTTCAACGTCGAGACTCTCCGCCCGACCTACCGCCTGCTCATCGGTATTCCAGGAAAAAGTAATGCATTTGCCATTTCCCGCAAGCTGGGGCTGCCGGATTATATCATCGACGAGGCGAAAAACCAGATGGAGCAGAAGGACGAATCCTTCGAGGATCTGCTTGCCAATCTGGAAAACAGCCGCGTGACCATTGAAAAAGAGCGCGAAGAGATCGCCTCCTATAAACAGGAAATTGAAACGCTGAAGAACCGCCTCCAGCAGAAGGAAGAACGTTTCTCCGAGCAGAAGGAAAAAATGCTTTCCAAAGCCCGCGAGGAAGCTCAGAAGATCCTTCAGGATGCGAAGGACACCGCCGATCAGACGATCCGCAACATCAACAAGCTTGCCAAGTCTTCCGGCGTCAATAAAGAACTGGAAGCTGAGCGGACCAAGCTGCGCGGCAAGATCCAGGATGTAGACAAGAAACTGGCAGTTAAGAAAACCGCCGCACCGAAAAAAGCCGTTTCCGCGAAAAAGCTGCGTCTCGGCGATACCGTGCGCGTTCTCTCGATGAATTTAAAGGGAACCGTCAGCTCCCTGCCGAACGCCAAGGGCGATCTGTATGTACAGATGGGAATTCTGCGCTCCCTCGTCAATATCCGCGATCTGGAAATGGTCGAGGAAGCATCCATCACCGGACCAGGACTTTCCGGCACGCATACGGGCGGTTCCCGCGGCTCCGGAAGCGGAAGCAGCAAGATCAAGATGTCCAAGTCCTTCAGCGTATCGCCGGAGGTCAACTTGATTGGCATGACCGTCGATGAGGCGATCCCGGTACTCGACAAATACCTGGATGATGCCTACCTGGCGCATCTTCCGCAGGTCCGCGTCGTACATGGTCGTGGAACCGGCGCTTTGAAAGCGGGCGTACACCGCCACTTGAAGAAATTAAGCTATGTCAAGGAATACCGGCTTGGCGAGTTTGGCGAAGGCGATACAGGCGTTACAATCGTGACATTTAAATAAGAAATATCCATAACTGTGAAGGTACTGAACAGTTACAAATATCCAAAAAAACAGGAGGAATCAACATGGCTGAAAAGCAGCGCATTCTCATCGTAGATGACGACTACAACATTGCTGAACTAATCTCACTTTACCTGACGAAAGAATGTTTTGAAACGAAAATTGTCGGAGACGGGGAAGAAGCTCTCCGGGTATTTCCCGAATTTCAGCCCAACCTGATTCTCCTTGATCTGATGCTTCCGGGCATCGACGGCTATCAGGTCTGCCGGGAACTGCGAAGTACCTCCCAGGTGCCAATCATCATGCTCTCCGCCAAGGGCGAAATCTTTGATAAGGTGCTGGGGCTGGAGCTGGGCGCCGATGACTACATGATCAAACCATTCGATTCGAAAGAGCTGGTTGCCAGAGTCAAAGCCGTTCTGCGGCGCTACCAGCTGCCGGTGCAGATGCCTGCATCGTCCGTGAGCGAACAGCATGGCAATTTTGTCGAATATCCGGATCTCATCGTCAACCTGACGAACTACTCCGTCATTTACAACGGACACTCGATCGAGCTGCCGCCGAAGGAACTGGAACTGCTCTATTTCCTCGCGTCCTCACCAAACCAGGTATTCACAAGGGAGCAGCTTCTCGACCATATCTGGGGATATGAATACATCGGTGACACGCGGACGGTAGATGTCCATATCAAGCGGCTCCGTGAAAAAATCAAGGGCAACGACAAGTGGGCGCTGACGACCGTCTGGGGGATTGGATATAAATTTGAGGTAAAACGGTAACTGTTAGTAAAGGAACTGAACTGTTGCGCGAAGAGGTAACCGGAGGTTTACCATGAAATCAAACCACTACACACATTCTCTTTATTATAAACTGCTGATCGGCTATCTCATCTTCGGTCTGCTTGGATTCATCACGATCGCGACCATCTCATCTGAGATGACCTACCACCATCTGGTGGAACGCGAATCGGAGGTTCTGTATGACGAGGCGACCATGATTGCCGATCGGTGCAGCAAAGCCTACGAGGGCAAAACCATCAATCTCGACTCGGCATACCCACAGATCGAGGCGGTTTCCGCTTATCTGCAGTCGGATATCTGGATCCTGAACCATGAAGGCACCATCGTTGCGGACAGCAGCGACAGTCGTACCGGCATCGCAATCGACGATTTCGACCCGACCGCACAGGGCAACCGGCTCTATTCCATCGGACAGTATTACAACCTGTTTGACAGCAAGGTACTCTCCGTTTCCGCCCCGATCACAGGCAATATGAAGACCTACGGCTACATCGTGATTCATATGCCAATCCAGAACATTGAGGCGGAACAGAACGGATTTCTGAATATTATTTACATAACATCGATCATCCTGTTCTTCCTATCCCTGGTGGTGCTTCTTGTTTTTACAAAAGTGGTCTATTTCCCGCTCAAAAAGATTACGGTCGCAGCCAATGAATATGCAGCCGGAAACCTGGCACACAATATCCCGATTACCACCCACGACGAGATCGGCTATCTCGCCAGCACATTAAACTATATGTCCAGCGAGTTAAATGAAATGGAACAGTACCAGCACAATTTCATCGCGAACGTATCGCACGATTTCCGCTCGCCTCTGACTTCCATCAAAGGCTATCTCGAGGCAATTCTCGACGGCACAATCCCGCAGGAACTCTATCACAAATACCTGCACATCGTCATTTCCGAGACCGAGCGCCTTAACAAACTGACACAGGGCATGCTGACACTCAACTCCCTGGACAGCAAAGGCTACTTAACTCGGACAAATTTCGATATCAACCGGACGATCAAGGATACCGCCGCAACCTTCGAGGGCACGTGCAGCGCAAAAGGCATCACGTTTGACCTGACCTTTGCGGATAGCATCCAGATGGTCTACGCCGATCTCGGAAAAATCCAGCAGGTTCTCTACAACCTGATCGACAACGCGATCAAATTCAGCCACGAGGATTCGATCATTTACATCCAGACCTCCATCCGGTATGAAAAAATCTTCATTTCCGTCAAAGACACCGGCATCGGCATCCCGAAGGACAGCCAGAAGAAAATCTTTGAACGTTTCTACAAGACCGACTTATCGCGCGGAAAAGATAAAAAGGGCACCGGGCTGGGGCTTGCGATTGTCAAAGAGATTATTCAGGCACATGGGGAAAATATCGACGTTGTCAGCACCGAGGGCGTGGGGACGGAATTTATTTTTAGTCTGCCGAAGGCGACGGCGCTATAGCAAATTGAAACTGTCCAATCCCTTCGCAATTACAGCAAATCTTCCATCTGGCATCCCAGTGACCGTGCAAGCGCACGCACGGTTTCTGCGGATGCTTTTTGAATCTTCTTTTTTCCCTGTTCATACTGCTGAATACTCCGCAGCGTAACCCCCGATTGCTCTGAAAGATCCTTTTGGGTATATCCCGCCATCTTCCGGATCCGCCGCAACGCGTTTTTCCCCTGCTCTTTTCTTCGAATGATTCTGTCTGCCGCCTCAACAAATTTATCCTCCGGAGCTTCATGAAGTGCCGGATACATTTCCACAACCTCCCGGACCGGAAGCCCTGCTTCAATTTCCTTAAATTTCTTCTCACTGTACCACTGATAATACGCCAGTATCCAGCCACTCCAATACTCTCTGGAACAGGTAAATTCTACCTGCGGTTCCGGCAGTTCGTCCTTTTTTCCCGCTTTTCGAAGCACTTCCTCCGCAAGCTCCGTTCCAGAAAAGCCGCTCACTACTCTTGGTACACCTTCCCCAAATTTTTCTGCATACCCGGTTGTAAGAAACAATTTCCAAAAATCTTCCAGATCCATCCCACAGGCATTGACCGCATAATCTGTCATTTCCCCCAGATTTCTCATCGCATCATCCAGATATTCAATCCCATAAGCGCTCATCCTCAGCCGACACCTCCCCTCGAATCAAATCCCGCATATAAATACCGTCGATATCATCCTCTTCCACCTTTTTCCGGTATGCATTTCTAGCTTGCTCATCCCTGGCTCTTCGTTTTACATAATATTCCACTGAATCTACTCCTTCATAAGAAAGAAAGTGTATCGCCTGAAATGCCTTCTGACTCTTTAATACATACTGCTCTCCCAATTTTCCCAGCCGCATCGCATACGAAAGCTGCTCTAACGATATTTCATTATTTACAAACGCCCTTGCAAATGAAAAATACGAATCATCCGCCCGGTACCCAATCACCACATCATATCCGTCCACATCCGGGAGGAAATGTTCCAGCAGCCACTCTCTTCCCCGTTTCATGACCGCCGAAGAAAGGCGGATTTTCCGGTATTTCATCAAAATCGCCAGCCAATGAAGAACGCTGTAGTGCTTCTCCATCAAATTTAAAATCAAAAGACCGGTTTCATCCATTTCATACTGATTCACATAGCCGTCCTCCCGCTCGGCGCACGACCACTCCTTCGCCAGCTCCAGACTCTCCGTACAATAAAAGCCCTGTCCGTAGTCATTATAGACCTTTCCCTGACCATACATAGGAGTAGAAATAATTTCCAAGGAACCGTGATATAAAATTTTTCTCATTCTGAGGAACCTCCTTATCTATTATGGGAGCAAGTAGAAACATGTGGTATATAAAAAATAGATTCGTTTTAATGAAAATAACTCTATAGAGATATTTTTATTAATATTATATCTCTATAGAGTTATTTAATCAATTTTTATTTCAGATCTTAAAAAGATATGCCACCTTACAGTACGTACCTTACACAAACTGTAACTGTCCTTTCACGATGTTTCGAATTACACCTACCGCGCCTCTTCCCCCGGAAAATGCGCGTCGGATCGCTTCAGAATCTCCCGGGCAGTCTTTGTCTTTCCAAGACCACCAAAGGTACAACGCAGTTCCAGCGGCAGCGACAGACCGATCTCATAGATCGCGCCGATCGTCTCATCCAGCGGGATCACCTTGTCGTAGCCTGCCAGAATCATATTGGCGCTGGCGAGCGCATTGCTTCCGCCCATGATATTTTTGCCGAGGCACGGCCATTCAACACGGTTTCCAACCGGATCGCAGGCAAGCCCTGTGATATTCTGAAGCCCTACAGACGCCGCATCCAGAGATTGCCGGTTTATTCTGTTTTCATCTTGACAATGAAACGTGAAACTGCTACAATCCAGCTATACAAACCACATTTGATTTGTGATAAATCTATTTTTAGTATATATGTTTTATTTCATTCATAAATATTCAGGAGGTTTTGATATGTTATTTCTCAGCGAACAAGAAATGTGGCAGTCCATCACCTTAGAGGATGTCATGGACGCGATCGAAGATGCGTATGCGATTCACAAAAGCGGCAATTATAAGATGCCGGATCGTTTTATCGCACAGCGTGATAAAAATATGATGCTCTATATGCCGTGTTTTCTGGATTCCGTCATCGGTACAAAGATGTTATCCGAATTTCCGGACAATTCCTCTCTGGGAATTCCGTATCTGAACGGACTTATGATTTTAAATAACGCAAAGACCGGTCTGCCGAAGGCGATTATGAACGGAAGTGTCCTGACCGCAATGCGGACCGGTGCGGTCGGCGGTGTCGCACTGCGCTATCTGGCTCCAGAGGATGCTGCCTCAGTTGGTTTGGTTGGCTGCGGTATGCAGGGACTACACCAGCTTCTCTATGCCTGCGAGGTGCGCCCGATCACAGATATTTATCTGTATGACGCATACGCTAAGGATCTTTCCGGCTTTATCGAGCGCTTATCGGCGCGTCTGGCATCGTTTGGAAAAAACGACATCCAGATTCATACCTGCGCGGATACCCGTGAACTGGCTGAGCACAGCCGCGTCCTGATCTCCGCCACCCAGGCGGTCGATCCGGTCTACCCGGATGATGAAGAGCTGCTTCGCGGCAAATGCTTTGTTGCCATCGGCTCCTGGCGTCCGGAACGGCGCGAACTGCCGGATGCGGTGTGGAAACTCGTCAAGAACGCGTACACCGAGCTTCCGTATGCCTGCGAGGAGAGCGGCGATCTGAAAATTCCGCTGGAAAAGGGCGTTCTGACACAGGAGCGCGTCCACTTTATCGAGGATCTGATCGAAGATACCAAGCAGGGACATCCGCATGAGCAGAACGAGACCCGCTGCTTTAAATCAGTCGGCATGGGACTCTTTGATGTGCGGACGGCACAGCTTATCTATGAAAAAGCATTGGGCAAAGGAATTGGACAAAAACTTAATTTCTAGAAAAAATGGTTGGTATAGAAAAGGCTGTATCACCTACCGCGCACTTCCATGCGGCAGGCAATACAGCCTTTTTCTTATTGTTATATGTGCATTAATTTTCCAGCATTTTTCTGAATCTATAGACCGGCAAATTTTTCGCTCCATATTCTTCTCTACTTATTTATATAACGGATACTTCTCACACAGCTTCGTCACTTCCGCACGGATGTAATCAGCCTTGTTCTCAAAGTCGGTAGCTGCCAGCCAGATGCACTCTGCAATCACTTCCATGTCCTCTTCTTTCAGTCCACGGGTGGTAACAGCCGGAGTACCGATGCGGACACCAGAAGTAACAAACGGGCTTCTCGGGTCGTTCGGAACGGTGTTTTTGTTCAGGGTGATGTATACTTCATCGCAGCGGTTCTGCAGCTCTTTACCGGAAATATCCATGCCGCGCAGATCAACTAACATCAGGTGGTTATCGGTTCCGCCGGTTAGAATCTTGAATCCCTGCTTCTGAAGTGCGGCTGCCAGCGCTGCTGCATTCTTCTTTACCTGAAGCTGATACTCTTTAAATTCTGGTTTCAGCGCCTCGCCGAAGCAGACTGCCTTGCCAGCAATGATGTGCTCTAACGGACCGCCCTGGGTTCCCGGGAAAATCGCCTTGTTGAAGTTGAACTTCTCAGCTGCTTCCTTATTTGCCAGAATCAGACCGCCTCTCGGTCCGCGCAGTGTCTTATGTGTGGTTGTCGTAACAACATCTGCATACGGAATCGGGCTCTGGTGAAGACCGGCTGCTACCAGACCAGCGATATGAGCCATATCGACCATCAGGTATGCGCCTACTTTGTCTGCAATTTCACGGAAACGTTTGAAATCAATCTCTCTTGCATAGGCACTTGCACCTGCAATGATCAGCTTCGGTTTTGCTTCCAGTGCAATGCGCTCTACCTCTTCGTAATCAATCACGCCATTGTCATCGACACCATACGGCACAATGTTGAAATATAAACCGGAGAAATTGACAGGGCTTCCGTGTGTCAGATGTCCGCCGTGATCCAGGTTCATGCCCATAACAGTATCACCCGGTTTCAGCATTGCGATAAATACCGCCATGTTTGCCTGCGCGCCGGAATGCGGCTGTACGTTTGCATAATCACAGCCAAACAGTTTTTTCGCTCTCTCGATCGCGATGGACTCTACAACATCGACACACTGGCATCCGCCGTAGTAACGTTTTCCCGGATATCCCTCCGCATATTTGTTGGTTAATACCGATCCCATCGCCATCATAACCGGCTCCGATACAATATTCTCCGACGCGATCAGCTCCAGGTTTCTTCTCTGACGGGCTGCCTCTGCTTCAATGGCTTTTCCCACTTCCGGGTCTGCCTCTGTAATGAACTTCATTACCTCATCTACCATGTCTGTTTCTCCTATTCTTTTCTGTCATCCATACAAAATCATCAAGTGGATTTTTCATATATAAATATAAAACCACACTTTTGTCTCTCCGGATTTTTTATTTAAAAAAGCCTTTTTCAGGTCTCATTAAATACTGTCACCAGACGCTTCTTATGCCAGCAGCGCTTCCGCCATCTGCTCCAGCGACGGAATATCGCTCTCCTTGAGCGCCCCGCGAACCGTAACGACCGGTTCAACCACCGTGATCTCCTTCATCGCATCCAGCATTCCCTTCATCGTGCGCGCTGCACTCGGCGCCCAGGAACCGTTTTCAATCAGGGCAACGGTGCGTTTCTGGTAATTCTTGCTCTGTAAGTGGTGCAGGAAATCTGCCATAACCGGCATCACACCCGCGTCATAGGACGGTGCTGCCAATACAATTTTTCCATACCGGAATGCATCTTCCAGCGCCTCCGCCATATCACCGCGCGCCAGATCCGCGATTGCCACTTTCGGGCATTCTTTTTTCTCAAGAATTTCCTTGCATTTCTTCGCCGCATCCTCGGTGTTGCCATGCAGGGACGCATATGCGATAAATACACCCTCAGACTCGACGCCGTAGCTGCTCCAAATCTGGTATTTTTCAAGCACATGACCGATCGTCTCTTTCAGAACCGGTCCATGCAGCGGGCAGATGATCTGGATCTCAAGACCGGCTTCTTTCTTAAGAAGTGCCTGCACCTGCATTCCATATTTTCCTACAATATTGAAATAATACCGTCTCGCCTCGCAGTCCCAGTCCTCATCCACATCAAGCGCACCGAACTTGCCGAAACCGTCGGCGCTGAACAGCACCTTGTCGCAGGAATCATAGCTTACCATAACCTCCGGCCAGTGTACCATCGGTGCCATGACGAACGTCAGCTCATGGCGCCCCAGTTTCAGGGTATCGCCCTCCTTGACCGTCAGCGCACAGCTGGTATCAAGATCAAAGTACAGTTTCAGCATCGGAAATGTCTTCGCATTGCCTACCAGTGTGATTTCCGGGTACCGTTCTAAGACTGCCTGGATACTTGATGCATGATCCGGCTCCATGTGGCTGATTATCAGATAATCCGGGGTTCTTCCAGCCAGTGCGGTTTCCAGATTTTCCAGAAATTCTGTCTGTTTGCGCTTGTCTACCGTATCCATGATCGCGATCTTTTCATCCATAATCACGTATGAGTTATATGAAATACCATTTGGCACCTGATACTGCCCCTCAAATAAGTCAATGTCATGGTCGTTTACACCGATGTAGCGAATATCTTCTGTGATCATCTCCTGCTTCCTCCTGTTCTTTTCGCAGCTGCTCCATCTCTTTACAGCTGCCTCTTTTTGTTCTCACAGGCATCTCGCATCCTGCTGTCAGCCTGCCTTATGATTTCATCCGTTACCTCTGACTCTGAATCAGTCTTTCTCCTCAATCGCCATAATCATATCCACGCGTCTCTGATGGCGTCCGCCCTCAAATTCTGCGTTGATCCACTCGTCAACGATCATCTTCGCAAGCTCACTTCCTACCACGCGGGCGCCGAAGCAGAGTACATTGGCATCGTTGTGGCGGCGGGACATCACCGCTGTGTACGGCTCGCTGCATACGCAGGCGCGCACGCCTTTTACCTTGTTAGCTGCCAGTGAAATACCAAGACCGGTACCGCAGATTGCAATACCCAGATCGGCTTCGCCGGAAACAACTGCACGGCCTACCTTCTCTCCGTAAACTGGATAATCACAGCTCTCGCTGCTGTCTGTACCCAGATTTAACACTTCGATTCCTTTTTCTTTCAGGAAATCCACAATAATGTTCTTCAGTTCTACCGCCGAATGGTCATTTCCAATCGCAATTTTCATCTCATCTTCTCCTCATCTGACTGACTTCCGGAACAAATGATATAGTCCGGTCATTATGGAATCATTTTAGTAAAGTTGCCGGGCAATGTCAAGACTATGAAAATCTCAGAAATACATAAAAAGAGCGCAGAGGAAGCTCTTTCGCACTTCTCCGCGCCCTATTGTTTCTTCTATATAATAGTTATAAATCCGCCGTAAGACGTTTTCCGCTTACGCGCTATGGACAGCCGAAGCCGTCAGCTTGCCATCCGAAAGCCCGATCTCTATCGTATCGCCCGCACGGACGCCGTCCGCCAGAATCAGCTTCGCTGCCAGTGTCTCGACGTTCTTCTGCAGGTACCGTTTCAGCGGTCTTGCACCGTAAACCGGATCGTAGCCATTTTCAATGATGAAATCCTTTGCCTCGTCCGTCAGGGCAATCTTTAACTCCTTATCCGCCAGACGTTTGTTGACATCTGCAATCAGAAGCTCAATGATGCCTCCGATGTTGCCTTTCGTCAGCGGCTTAAAGAGAATAATCTCATCCAGACGGTTCAGGAACTCAGGACGGAAGTGAGCTCTCAAGTCATGCATAACGGAGCTTTCCGCCTCCGGCTTGATCTGTCCCTTTTCATCGATGCCGTCCAGCAGATACTGGGAACCGATGTTGGAGGTCATAATCAGGATCGTATTCTTGAAATCGACAGTTTTGCCGGTCGAATCCGTGATACGTCCATCATCCAGAACCTGCAGCAGGACGTTAAATACATCCGGGTGCGCTTTCTCAACCTCATCGAAGAGGACAACAGAATACGGTTTGCGCCGTACTGCCTCGGTCAGCTGACCGCCCTCGTCATATCCGACATATCCTGGCGGCGCTCCGATCAGACGGGAAACGGAATGTTTCTCCATGTATTCACTCATATCGATACGAACCATGTTGTTCTCATCATCAAACAATGCCTCCGCCAGCGCTTTTGCAAGCTCTGTCTTGCCGACACCGGTCGGACCTAGGAACAGGAACGAACCGATTGGTTTCGTCGGATCCTTGATGCCCGCTTTGGAACGGATAATCGCCTCCGTTACCTTGGTAACGCCCTCATCCTGTCCGATGACACGTTTATGCAGCAGTTCGTCCATATGCAGGGTCTTGCTGCGCTCGCTCTCGGTCAGTTTGGCAACCGGAATACCGGTCCACTTCGAAATAATCCGGGCAATCTCATCCTCGGTGACACTCTCATGTACCAGACTGAGATCCTGATTTTTCACTTTCTCTTCCTCTTCCGCCAACTGTTTCTGCAGTTCCGGCAGCTTGCCGTACTGGAGTTCAGCCGCTTTGTTTAGGTCATATGCCTGCTGCGCTGCCTGAATCTCGCCATTTACATGCTCAATCTCTTCACGCAGTTTGGACAGCTTATCAACGGAAGATTTTTCATTCTCCCACTGGGCTTTCTGGGTCGAAAAGCTGCTCTTGAGCTCTGCCAGTTCTTTCTGCAGTTCTGCCAGGCGATCCTGACTTAAGCGGTCAGTCTCTTTCTTAAGCGCAGCCTCTTCAATCTGCAGCTGCATGATACGTCTCGACAGTTCATCCAGCTCCGCCGGCATTGAATCCATCTCTGTCTTGATCATCGCGCACGCTTCATCAACCAGGTCGATCGCCTTATCCGGAAGGAAACGATCCGTGATATAACGATCCGAGAGGATTGCCGACGATACAAGCGCAGAGTCGGTAATCTTGACCCCGTGGTAAACCTCATATCTCTCTTTCAGACCACGCAGAATGGAAATCGTATCTTCCACGGTCGGCTCATCAACGTGAACCGGCTGGAAACGACGTTCCAGAGCTGCGTCTTTTTCGATGTATTTACGGTACTCATCCAGGGTCGTCGCACCGATACAGTGCAGTTCACCTCTCGCCAGCATCGGCTTCAGCATATTCCCGGCGTCCATCGCGCCCTCGGATTTGCCCGCGCCGACGATCGTATGCAGCTCATCGATAAACAGAATAATCTGTCCCTCGCTCTTCTTGACCTCGTCAAGCACCGCTTTCAGTCTCTCTTCGAACTCGCCGCGGTACTTCGCGCCCGCCATCAGAGCGCCCATATCCAGGGCAAACAATTTCTTGTCCTTCAAGCCCTCCGGGACATCGCCGCGCACGATACGCTGTGCCAGTCCTTCGACAACGGCTGTCTTACCGACGCCAGGTTCACCAATCAGAACCGGGTTGTTTTTCGTCTTTCTGGAGAGAATCATAACCACGTTACGGATCTCACCGTCACGGCCGATGACCGGATCGAGCTTCTGATCTCTCGCACGTTCCACCAGATCGTAACCGTATTTATTTAAAGTGTCATACGTTGCCTCCGGATTATCGCTGACAACACGCTGGTTGCCGCGCACTGTCGAAAGCGCCTGCAAAAAGCTCTCTTTCGTAATGCCGTAGAGACGGAACAGTTCCTTGACCGCCTTATTCGGCTGTTTTAACATCGCCAGAAATAAGTGCTCGACGGAAACATACTCGTCCCCCATCGCCTTGGCTTCGTCCTCCGCGTTCACCAGCACCTTGTTGGCATCGTTGGAGAAATACACCTGACCGCCGGATACCTTCGGCAGCTTTCCAATCGCCTGCTGCACCTCATCACGGAACTGGTCGCCCGAGATTCCCATCTTTGTTATTAATTTAAAAATCAAGCTGTCTTCCACAGTCAAAAGACTGTACAGCAAATGTTCCTGATCAATCTGCTGGTTTCCATATTCATACGCCAGCTTTTCCGTATTTTGAACGGCTTCCAGAGACTTCTGGGTAAATTTACTGATATTCATAAACCTGCCTCCTTTCGAACAATCTGTGAAAACCTTTTGGTCTCCTTTTGTTCTAGCAGTAATATAACACTTGTTGTTAGCACTGTCAAGAGTAGAGTGCTAATTTTCTGTGAAGAATTTGTGAAAACTTTTTTTTTAAAATTTTCATGTAAGCATATCTTTCTTGCTGATTTACCTGTTTTATGTTACATTTATTATCAACAACTCGATCTGTTTTTTAACTATAAACCCTGCATTTACATGAAAGTTGAATCTAACTTATGAATCATCCATCCAACGAAAATATCCCATCAAGAAGCTTTTCTTATCATGCCTTTAACTTTACCTTTTTGCTTCTTCTGGCAGTATTTTTCATTTCCTTATACACCGTTGCACTGCTGAAAAGCAACAGCCGCATCACCCTGAGCGCCGCCGTAGAACGGAATATTTCCTGTTCGGACGCGGTTCACCGGGCGATATCGAGCCGGCTGACGCGGGCAGATTTTGAACAGATCAACACAAAATCCGATATGAGCTCCGCGCAGTATCGAAGCCTGCAGTCTTATTTAAATGAGCTTCGCAGCCTCAATTCGACGCGCTACTTATACACTGCCAAGCGTGGACCGGGCGGAAAACCTATCTACCTGATCGATGGCCTGGATCTGGAAGCACCTGATTTTGCTTATCCGGGCACCTACCTGGAAGAGGAAATGGTTCCGTATCTGGAAGCTGCCCTCTCCGGCAAAACGATCCACTCACAAAAGATCATTGATACCACATGGGGGCATATTTTTACCGCCTGCTATCCGGTCATTGCCTCCGACGGAACCAATGACATTCTCGGTGCCCTCTGTATCGAGATTGATATGGAAGACACTTACCGATCGATTGAGGCGATCAACCGTTCCTCCTTTGGAATCGCCGCTGCCGCGAGCATGATAGCACTTCTGCTAATTGTTATTTCCTATTTTTATACAAAGAAACAGAAGTCCAGAGAACTCACCCAGCAGCAGCTGCTGGAACAGACCGCAAAAGCAGCAGAGGCAGCCAACAAGGCGAAATCGACCTTCCTGTTCAATATGTCGCATGATATCCGGACACCGATGAATGCGATCCTCGGTTACGCAGAACTTGCCAGAAACCATCTGCAGGAACCGGAAAAAATCGGTGAATATATGGACAAGATCCATATTTCCGGTGAAAAGATGCTCTCTATCATCAACAATATTCTTCAGTTTTCACAGATTGAGAATAACCAGATACACATTGAAGAAACCTCCATCCAGACTGAGAAAAGTTTTGATTCCTGTATCGTCATGGTTCAGACTGCCCTGGAAGAAAAACAGCAGCATTTTCATGTGACTAAGGACATTTCGTACCCATATATCTACATTGACACGACGTATATGTCCGAAATTGTATTGAATATTTTGAGCAATGCGATCAAATATACCGCAAAGGGCGGGACGATCTCCTGTGCCCTCCGCCAGGAGCCTGGTGAAACGGACGGCTGGTGTATCACAGAAATCGCAATCACCGATACCGGCATCGGCATTTCCGAGGAATTCCAGTCGCATATTTTTGAATCATTTTCACGGGAGCGTTCTTCCACCGTCAGCGGCATTGAAGGCACCGGGCTTGGCATGGGAATCGTGAAAAATCTGGTGGATCTGATGCATGGAACGATCGAGGTAAAGAGCAAGCTCGGAGAAGGTTCAACGTTTACCGTCCGGATCCCATGCCGGATTTCCTCGCGGGAGGAAACAGAGCCTACCGCATTCGATGAAACAGCTGCCCAGACTCTATCCGGCTGCCGGATTCTTCTTGCGGAGGATAATGATCTGAACGCCGAAATTTCCATCGAACTTTTGACCCGCGAGGGGCTTTTGGTCGAACGGGCAAATGACGGGGTTGCCTGCCTGGAAATGCTGCAAAAAGCGCCGGAAGATTATTATGATTTGATTCTGATGGATATCCAGATGCCGATCATGGACGGCTACAAGGCAACGCGGGCGATCCGGCGGTTTTCGGATAAGAAGAAGGCTGGCATTCCGATCGTTGCGATGACAGCGAATGCATTTACAGAGGATAAAGAGCGGGCGCTGGAATCCGGAATGAATGATCATATGGCGAAGCCGATTGATATGAAGGTGCTGATGAGTGTGCTGGAGGAGCAGATTTGTGGGCATAAAGGTTTATAAATGATGAAAAACGGCACACCGCATTCTCATCACTAAGTAACGAGAATGCGGTGTGCCGTTCTTCAAATCCTATTTTGTAAAATATTTCTCTTTAATGATCTCCACCGGCATCTGCTGTCCTGTCCAGAGTTCAAAGGATGCAGCTCCCTGATAGAGAAGCATGTACATACCGTTGCTGGTCTTGCAGCCTGCCGCTCTTGCTTCGCGCAGTAAACGGGTCTCCTGAGGATTGTAGATGACATCGAATACGAACAGGTCTTTGTGGAACATCGTTGTATCAGTAATGATCGTGTTGTCTGTCTTCGGAGCCATGCCGACGGAAGTACCATTTACCAGAATCGCGCTGTCTGCGATGGACTGGCGCAGGATCTCCGGATCGGAGTAATCATGCAGGGTTACCTTGCACCCTGTGCGCTCGTTCAGTTTCTTTACAATCTCCTCGGCTCTCGGATAGAACGCGTCCTTGACGTTAAATACGTTAATTTCTGCCACGCCGTCTAAAGCTGCCTGTACAAGAATCGCGGTTGCGGCGCCGCCAGCACCTAAAAGCGTCATTTTCTTGCCAATGATGTCTACACCATTTTCTGCAACTGCACGCATAAATCCGACACCATCGGTCGTATAAGCAGTCAGAACACCGTCGTCGTTGACAATCGTATTGCAGGCGCCGGAAATCTCGGAAGCCGGTGAAACCTTGTCTGCCAGCTTGCACATGATATTTTTGCCCGGCATCGTGATATTCCAGCCGCGCGCGCCCATCGTCCGCAGTCCCTCAACCGCCTGCGGCATCTTCTCTTCCGGCACATCAAACGCCAGATATGTATAATCCAGACCCAACTGGCTGCACGCCTCGTTGTGCATCTCCGGCGAAACACTGTGTGCGACCGGGCTTCCCAGTAAACAAAGTAAACCTGTGTGTCCTGTGATATGATTCGACATCTTTTTTCCCCTTTCGTTTTCTCTGTCAGAACTTTCTGAGCAGTCACATTATTTAAACTTCTTCACCTGTGCAATGATCTCCTCGCAGATCTCATTCGCTGATTTTCCATCGGTCGCGATCACAATATCCGCTGCCGCTTCATACGCCGGTCTGCGCTTCTCCATCAGTTCGGAAACATATTCCACTGTCTTATTATTTTCCAGAAGCGGACGGTCATGGTTCTCTTTGACACGCTCCAGAATCGTCTCCGGCTTCGCGGTCAGAAGTATAACCTTGCCGCTCTTTCGCATCTCCTGTACATTGACCTCGCGCATCGCTACGCCGCCGCCGCAGGATACAATCTTGTTCTTCTCGCTTCCTACCTCTTTAAGCAGTTTTGTCTCCTCGTTGCGGAAATATGCCTCGCCGTGCAGATCGAAGATCTCGGAAATGCTCATGTTGTTCTTTTTCGCGATCATTTCATCCATTTCCACCACATCCATCGCAAAGGTATTCTGCAGTGCATTCGAAACGGTGCTCTTTCCGACTCCCATAAATCCGATCAGGAAAATATTGAATCCAAACAACTCATGGGACTGGATCCGTTTGCTCCGGTAGAGGACGCTGTCGTAAACTGCCATGATTGACTTTTTGTATTCATAATCATCCAGCTTCGCAAGCATCTTGCTCTTCTTGCGCTCTTCCTCCTCTGCCTGGTAAATCGGAAGTCCGTTTTTCTGTTTATAATTTGTAATCTCCTGGATAATCTGGCAGCGCATCCGCAGGGCGTCGATCAGAATCTCGTCGCACATGTCCAGATCATTTCGCAGCTTCTTTAATTCATCCATCTGTCTCATCCTTCTCCACTTGTATTCATTCAGATCACTTTTGCACTTTACATTGAAAGTGTGTTTTATTATTATACCCGAATCAGGATATGAACGCAAGTGCTAATGCGGAATAGCAGGTATAACTGTGGGGGATAGGTGTTGCTGTTCGAGCTATATTTTTATTAGATTCCCAGCTTCTCCTTCATGTAATCCACCGGTGTTGATTTTCCTGTATACAGTTCAATCGCGATCAGCGCCTGGAACAGCATCATGCTCATACCGTTGTATACACGGGTGCAGCCAGCTTCTTTGGCCTGCTTCATCATCACGGTCTCACGCGGTGCATATACCGTATCAGTTACGATCAGATCCTTGCGGAAATAGGACGGATCCGGGATATTGGACAGATCCTCCAGCGGGTGCATACCAACGCCGGTTGCATCACAGAAAATGTCTGCTTCGTGCATTTTCTCTTTTAAGAGTGCCAGATCGCCCAGGTCATGCATCTCGGCCTTGCAGTTAGAGTTCTTGTTGATGATGTCAACGATCTCCTCTCCGCGTGCATAGAACTTATCTTTGATATTGAAGATATGCAGCTCTGCAATGCCGTCCAGTGCGCCGCGTACTGCAATGGCGGTTGCTGCGCCGCCGGTACCGATGAGAACCATCTTCATTCCCTTGAAATCAATACCTTCTTCCTTGATTCCCTGCCAGTAGCCCATACCGTCGGTGTTGTAACCCTTCAGGTATCCGGTTACATTGCCGTCTTTGTCACGGGTGTTGACTACAGTGTTGATCGCGCCGCACAGCTTTGCAGCCTCGTCTACCTCATCCAGATATTTGTGAACGACGGTCTTGTTCGGCATGGAGATGTTGGAGCCCAGCATCTTCAGCGCACGGATACTCTCAACCGCTGCTTCCAGGGTATCGTTGTCTACCTCGAACGCAAGCTGGATAACATCGTCTCCATTTTTGTCATAGGCAAGGTTGTGGGTGGTCGGAGACTGTGTATGACGGATCGGGTAAGCCATTAATCCTACTAATTCGGTATGTCCTGTAATGTTTGGCATGATAATTTCCTCTTTTCTTCTCTATTTTTATAATCAAATAAAACGATATCATTCGTTCAGCGAACAGTCAGAATCTTTCAAATGCAATATTCAATTTCTTACTCCAACGGTGCCAGCTCTAAAAATCCTCTCGCTTCCAGCACGTTCAGAATCGCACGTCCTTCCATCGTTCCCTCCATGATACGGCGGGCGCGGACGGAATCTCCGATCGGGTAAATGAATGTATCTGTGTTGTCAAATGCCTCTTCGAGCTGTGCCAGAATCGGATTGTTGGCGCGCATTCCCAGGCAGTTGAAACCGAGGTCAAAGTTCAGATCCTCGATCGTACCATCCGGCAGCTTCACGGTAAATGCGTTCTCTTTGACTTCCTGCAGCGCAGTATTCACATACTCTTTCACATCGTATTTGTCGTGTGTCTCACGCATGGAACATTTCGTAATCGGATCTGCCATCATACCAATCTGCGGAAGCTATCCACGATGGTACACTTCGCGCCGCGCGGTGCGAAATACTCCACAACATCCAGACCAACGGAGCCGCCGCCGACTACAACCACTTTTTTGCCCTTGCAGAAATCATCCGGGTATTCTCCGGCTTTTACTTTCTGAATCATCTCGAAAATGGTATCGACATGACCGGCTGCGATGTTTTCCTTGAGTCCCTTGATCGGCGGAACGACTGGAACGGAACCGGTTGCGTTGACAATGATATCCGGCTTGAACTGTTTGATCTTGTCCACGGTTGCCTCGCAGTTCAGGAATACATACAGATTTTTCAGTCTCTTCGCACGTGCTTCCAGATATTTCGGGAAGTCTTTCATACGGTTCTTGCTTGGCAGGTCGGAGATAAAGGTGGAAAGTCCGCCTAATTTACCACTCTTTTCTAATAAGAATACGTTGCATCCAACCTCGGCTGCCGTGCAGGCTGCTTCCAGACCGGCTGTACCGCCGCCTACTACAACTACGTTGCAGTTTTTATTGACTTTCAGCTTCTTGTAGATATCGCCCTCCGGAACAGCCGGGTTGACGGTACAGCGGATCGGACGGTTGACGCCAATTCGGTTGCCCGCACAGCCAACGTTACAGGAGATACATTTACGGAGAATCTCTTCCTCGCCGTTCTGCACCTTGCTGACCCAGTTCGGCTCTGCAATGAGTCCGCGTCCCATGCCGACAATATCCACATCGCCGCTCTCCAATACTTTCTCAACGACCTCCGGATCGCGGTAGTTGCCCGCATTGATAACCGGTTTACCAAATTTATCCTTCACGCTCTTGCCATGTAGGAACGCCAGCCATCCGGCAGGAAGTTCGAGTCAATCTGATACTGTAAGGACGGGTTCAGACCGCAGGATACATCGTACATATCTACGTACTCATCCAGATATTCGAGGTATTCCAGTGCGTCTTCCAGCGTGTTGCCGCCCGGCACGCGCTCTTCCGCAGAGATACGGACGATGATCGGGAACCACGGACCTACATTTTTCCGCACCTCTTCCAGAACCATCTTCGGGAAACGGAGACGATTCTCGACGGATCCGCCGAATTCATCGGTTCTTTTGTTGTAATACGGGGAAATAAACTGACTCATCAGATAAGAATGACCACAGTGGATCTCAATCGCATCAAATCCGATCGCCTGTACACGTTTTGCCGCCTCGCCGTATTTTTTTACGGTCGTCAGGATCTCTTCCTTTGTCATCGGACGCGGAATCTCACCGCCTGCCTTGGTCGGGATATTGGAGGAAGACACCGTCTCCATACCGGTTCTGGCAGAGGATGCAGAAGCGCCCGCATGGTTGACCTGAATCGCTACCATCGCGCCATTCTTGTGAAGATTCTCGACTAACTGATAGTAACGCGGCATAAAGCTGTCGTGATCGATGCGGATCTGGCTTGTGCCATTGGAACCAACCGGATATTCGATATTGGCATTCTCCAGAATAATCAGACCAGTTCCTCCCTTGGCACGCAGGGAATAATAATTCATATGGCGGTTGCTCATCTCACCGCTCGTCTCGCCATAGTTAGTACCCATCGGCGTCATGGCAACACGGTTTTTGATCGTCATGCGCTTAATGGTAATCGGTTCAAAAATTTTCGGGTATTTGCTCTTCATGATGAAATTCTCCTTCTCCATTGCATGAGAGGCATCCCTGTGTTTGTGACACTTTTATCTTAACCGTTTTGCTTAAAAATTAACAATATCTTTCAAGTAAATTTTCAATACGTTTTTGCTATCGGTTTCCCGTTCCGCCTGCAGACCGTCCTGACGCGCCTGCTGTTTCATATATTCAATAAAGCGTTCCACCGCCGGAAGCCGGTAGCGTTCTTTCATCCAGAACATAAAAATCTGGTGATAAATGTCCAGATTTTCAATCGGGTGAATGCAGACTCCCTGAGAAAGCTCCAGAATGTCCGTGCGCGGCATCAGTGCGATGCCAAAACTCTCCCGCACCAGTGCGACGATCGAATATTCGTCCGGACACTCCACAATGATGTCCGGCTGGATGTTGTATTTCGCATAGAGCGCGCGGGTGCGCGTCCCCATCCAGGAGTCCTTATCGTATCCAATTACCGGATACCGGTTCAGCTCCGCAAATGGAATACTCTCCCGCTCTGCCAGCGGATGATCCTTCGGCGTGATGATGACAAGCTTCTGGTTCGCCACCGGGAAAAATTCCATGTCATCCTTTTCCAGACAGCCGCCAAAGCCTACATCTAATTCACCCGTTTTTACCTTTTTTGCAATCGCCGGTGTGTGATTCTGCCAGAAATTAAACACAACCTTTTGATTTTCCGGCTGTTCTAAAAAGAGCTTGACCCGGTGCGGGATATAGTGACCGGCCAGCGGAAACACGTAACCGATGTCGATCTTTCCCCCATTCATCGAAATTTCCCGCATTTTCCCGACCGCGATGTGGCAGTCTGTGAGAATCCGGTCCGCGTACTCCAAAAACATCCTCCCCGCCTTCGTCAGGGTCACCCCGCGTCCTTCTTTTTCAAAGAGCGTCACGCCCAGCTCATTTTCCAGTGATGCCATTGACCGGCTCAGGGATGGCTGTGATATATATAATTCCTCCGCCGCCTGATGATAATTTTCCAGATTCGCTATCTTCTGAAAATATAAAATCTGATTCAATGTCATTCCTAACGTCCCCCATCTTTATGTATCCTAGTATTAACTCTTCGCAATATCAACCGTAAATGCATCGCACCAAACGTTCATAATCGTTACTGTTCACGCATACGTGCCCAGTAACGGAATTTGCCGTGGCTTCGCATTTAAATACGGCAAATTCCTGCTGCCACCACGTTTTCTTACGGCACTTTCGGTTCCAAAAGTGCCTACCCGTGAACAGTAACCCATAATCATATTTATAACACATTAATGCTTAAAATGCATTGTTTTTTTGCTATAAAAGTATTAGACTTCGGCTATAATAATTATTAGAATAAAGGCATCAAACGTGTTATTTTTCTAACACTAAAACAGAACTTTTTATATCGGCATCTCCTTTGTGTTTGTGACAGAACATCAGCCATCATCCGCCCGGTTTCCGAAACGGCAGCACGACAGGCGGATCTTGAATTAAGGAGAAAATCATGAACAAGAAATATCTGCCAAGTGCACTTATCATGTACTTAAACTACTTTATCCATGGCGTCGGCTGTTCGATTCTCGGACAGGCAGTCATCAAGGAAGCGCTTGCCGCAGCCTGGGGCGTTGAGGCAATGGCGATCACCGCGATTTCCGCTGCTTTAGGACTCGGACGTCTGATTGCACTTCCATTTGCCGGACCACTTTCCGACAAACTGGGACGCCGCATCTCAACCGCGATCGGCAGCGCCTCCTACGCGGTTTACCTGATTGGACTTGCTTTCGCTTTCAGCGCCGGACAAAACGGCGGCTATCAAATCGCTTATGTATGTGCAATCATCGGAGGTATCTCCAATTCGTTCCTTGATACCGGTATCTATCCGGCGGTTGCCGAGATTATCAGCAGCGCTCCGGGTGTCGCTACCATGGGAATCAAATTTTTCATTGCGATCGCGCAGATGCTTCTGCCGTTCGTACTCGGTGTTGCTGTGACAACCACCGCCACCGGCATGGTATCTTACAATCCGTTATTTATCGGATGCGGTATTATTTACGCTGTTTTATTTGTACTTATTTTCCTGTTCCCGCTGCCAGATTCTGAGCAGAAGGCAGAGGGCAAATCCGAGGGACTCATCGCCAGCTTAAAACACACAAATTTTTCGTTTGAGTCCATCGCCATGATCGTGATTGGTTTCACCTGCACCGGTACCTTCCAGCTATGGTTAAACTGCGCGCAGAACTTCGCAAAAGAAAATGCAGGCTGGGCGAACCCGTCCATCATGCAGACCTACTATTCAGCAGGTACCCTGATGGCGCTCGTTGTCACCTCCCTGCTGACCCGTAAAATCAAGGATGTACGTTTCATCCTCGTTTACCCGGTTATCTGCCTCGTTACTTTGGTTGCCGTACTCATCGGTCACAGCCAGACCCTTATGATTGCAGGCGCTTTCATCATCGGCTGGGCAGGCGCGGGCGGTCTGTTACAGATTGTAACCTCCGTCTGCAACATGCTGTTCCCGAAGATCAAGGGAACCGTAACCGCACTGGTTATGATTGCTTCTTCCTTATGTAATTACACAATTTTGACTGCCGCTTCCAAAATGGCACCATCCCATGTTATGATAATGAATATCGTACTGACTGCCATCGGCGTTCTCTTAGGACTCTTTGTCAATGCCCGCTACGCGAAAATGGTGTCTCTGGCAGAAAGCGACGAATAAATATTTATTGATAAAATGAAAGGATTCTCTGATTATGAATACTATCAAAGTTAGAAATATCGAAATCGGCTCCGGCACACCGAAGATCATCGTTCCGATCGTAGGCGTTACCAAACAGGAAATCATCGACGAGGCCAAAACGTTTGATTCTATTCCGGTTGATGTGGTAGAATGGCGTGTAGACTGGTTCGAAGATGTCTTTGATTTTGAGAAGGTAGAAGACGTCTTAAAGGAACTGCGTGCCGTTCTCGGCGAGACTCCGATTCTGATGACCTTCCGTACCTCCAAAGAGGGCGGCGAGAAATCCATCGAGCCGGAGGATTACGCAAAGCTGAACATCAAGCAGCTCAGACCGGCTATGTCGATTTCATTGACGTAGAGATCTTTACCGGCGACGCGATTGTAACCAAGATCATCGACGGCGCACATGCGGCTGGCGTGAAAGTCATCGCTTCCAACCACGACTTCCACAAGACGCCGGAGAAATCCGACATCATCTACCGCCTGCGTAAGATGCAGGATATGAATGCAGATATCCCGAAGATCGCAGTTATGCCGCAGAACAAGAAAGATGTTTTAACACTTCTCTCTGCCACTGAGGAAATGACTTCCCTCTATGCGGACCGTCCAATCATTACCATGTCGATGGCTGGCACCGGCGTTATCAGCCGTCTCTGCGGCGAGGTATTTGGTTCTTCCATGACCTTCGGCGCTGCCAAGAAAGCATCCGCACCGGGTCAGATGGGCGTAAAGGATCTGGAGACTGTACTGGGACTGCTTCACAGTGCGATGTAATATCTGGCTTATCCGGTTATTCGGTTACTGTTCACGCTAACGTGCCCAGTAACTGAATTTGCCGTGGCTTCGCATTTAAATACGGCAAATTCCAGCTGCCACTACGCTATCTTACGGCACTTTCGGTTCCAAAAGTGCCTATATTATACTTTTAGCCACCTATTTTTTTACTCCCGGAAATCCCTGTACCTGCGGGTACGGAGGGATTCTCCGCGAGACACTCAAGACCTGCTACCTCCATCGCAGGTCTATTATTGTTATCAAGCGGCACATCCGTTTTCAAACGTGCCTGCATAAACAGCAACCTATTATCCGTATTTACAAGGGGATTATTCATGAAAAAAACACTTCACTGGCTGGATGAAAACCTGGAAGAATTTCTGCTGGTTGTCATGCTGGCTGCGATGACACTCATTATGGGAATCCAGATATTTTCCCGCTACGCGCTTGGGCAGTCTCTGTCCTGGTCCGAGGAGGTTACCCGTTTTCTCTTTATCTGGAGCGGTTTTTTAAGCGTCAGCTATTGCAGCAAAAAGTGCCTGTCTATCAAGATCGAACAGTTCGTCGCTGCCTTTCCACGCAGAGGTAAGGCTCTTTTTAAGGTTGTCAACCACACCTTTGAGCTGATTTTTTTCCTCTATATGATCCCATTTGCATACTCTTACATGATGTCCGCCATTCACAGCGGACAGTTATCCCCCGCCTGCGGGATTCCGATGTACTATATTCAGGCAGCGCCGTTTGTTTCCTTTCTTCTGGTAACATTCCGCATTCTGCAGCGCTGGATCATCGAATTTAAGGTTGCCCGCGGCGAAGATGTCTACGATCCGGCCCACCCAGAGCGCAATACACCGGAATCCTTTATCCATGCAAATGCAGATATACCGGAAACGGAATCCAATGAAATCGAATCGCTCATCGAGGCAAACACACCATCTGGAAAGGAGGAACACTGATGCCTGCTGCTCTCTTATTTGTTATCTTTGTCGTGCTGCTTGTCATCGCAATCCCGGTATCGATCACGCTCGGTATCGCCTCGGTTCTCCCTTCCGTTTTTGACCCGTCCTTCACGGTCGGCGCTAAGTATCTGATCCGCGCCATGTTCGGCGGACTGGATTCTTTTCCCCTGCTCGCCGTGCCGATGTTCGTCTTATCCGGCATCATCATGGCAAAAGGCGGTATTTCCAAGAAGCTGTTTGACGTATTCGCCTTCTTTCTTGGCAATTTTACCGCCGGTATGCCATGCGCGGTCATCGTGACCTGCCTCTTCTACGGCGCTATCTCCGGCTCTGCCCCGGCAACCGTCGCAGCCGTCGGAAGCATGACGATCCCGATTTTAAGCGCCCTCGGCTATGACCGGACTTTCTCTACCGCGATCGTGGCAGTCGCAGGCGGTCTGGGCGTTATCATTCCGCCGAGTATCCCGTTTATCATGTATGGCATGGCGTCCGGTGCCTCTGTCAGCAGTCTGTTCTTAGCCGGCGTCATTCCGGGTCTGATGATTGGTCTGCTCCTGATGCTGTATGCCATCTATCACTGCCGACGTTACGGTGAAGATAGAGAAAAAATCCACGCTGAAATCCATCTGCTGCACGAAAAAGGACTGTTCCGGGTGCTGCGCGAAAGCTTTTTCGCTCTCTTAAGCCCGGTCATCATCCTTGGCTGTATCTACAGCGGCATCGCCTCCCCCACGGAAGCAGCAGTTATCTCCGTTTTCTATGCCTTGTTTGTCAGCCTGTTCCTCTACCGGACCATGAAATTTCGGGATATCCCGCCGATTTTTGTGGAAGCGATCCGCACATTCACACCGATCCTCTTTATTCTGGCAGCTTCCACGGCATTTTCCAGAGTCCTGACCCTGATGCAGGTGCCGCAGGCGGTCAGCAGCTTTATCCTGGAACATTTCAACAGCCCGGTCATGATCCTGCTTGTCATCAACCTGTTCCTGCTTATCGTGGGAATGGTCATGGATACAACCCCGGCGATCCTGATTCTGACCCCGATCCTGCTCCCGATCGTGACAGCGATCAACATGGATCCGGTCCAGTTCGGTGTGATCATGGTTGTCAATCTGGCAATCGGCTTCGTAACCCCGCCGATCGGCGTCAACCTCTTTGTCGCCAGCTCCCTGACCGACGTCCCGATCATGCGATCGCCAAAAAAGCGATGCCGATGATTGGATTGTTCCTGTTGGCGCTGCTGCTGATTACGTTTATACCGACTTTGTCGCTGGGATTGTTATAATGCTGAATGGACGCTTGGAAATGTTGAAGTTCTGAAAGATTTCATATAACGACTTGCTTCACGCTTTCAGGCTGTGAATGGAATATTTCACATATGAAATGGATGTTTTTAAATTTGAAAGGATCTCCCATTATGATTTATATTTCAAACCTAGTGTCCCGCCGATGCCGGACTTCTTCCCGATTCGCTGCGGCGCTCATTTCTTCCTCGGTTCTTTTATTCGGTGCCTCGCTCGCGCTGAGCGGCTGCGCCTCCAGCCAGGAAGAACAGCGCTATTCCTGGCCACTGGCGACCGCCAGCCCGGAGGACACGGTAACGCAGCTGTTTGCCGAAAAATTTGCGGAGGAAGTACATGACTTAAGCAACGGCGCAATGCGGATTCAGGTTTACGCCAACTCCACACTCGGCGGTGACCGCGACCTGCTCGAAACGTGCGCGGACGGCGATATCCCGTTTGTCGTGCAGAACACCGCCCCTCAGGTTTCTTTCATGAAGGATCTCGCCGTTTTTGACCTTCCATGCGTCTTTGATTCGCTGGATGACTGCCGCAAAAAGCTGGATGATCCGGATTTTTACAATCTCATCAGCCAGGTGTACACCGACGGCGGTTACCACCTGCTCGGCATGGCAGATCAAGGATTCCGCATCATGAGCACAAATAAACCAGTTTACTCCCTGGCAGATTTCAAAGGGCAGAAAATCCGTACCATGGAAAACAGCTATCATCTCGCATTCTGGAAAGCAATCGGCGCCAATCCGACGCCAATGACCTTCAGCGAGGTGTATATCGGTCTCCAGCAGCACACGATCGACGCGCAGGAGAACCCGTATGAGGTCATCGTCTCCAACCGTCTCTACGAACAGCAGGATTATGTGGTCGAGACGAACCACCTGCCGCATCTGATCTCCCTGATTGTCAATGACGATTTCTTCCAGAACCTGACTCCAGAAGAACAGGAAATCATGACGCAGGCAGCCAAAACCGCGACCGAGTATGCCAGAGAACAGTCCGACGCGCGCATCTCCAACCGTATCGCTACGATCGAAGCGAGCGGCACCGCGATTTTAACTCTCTCGGATGAAACGCGCGATGCCATCCGGGAGGCGGCTGGAAGCGTATATGAGAATATCCGCGAGAATATTGATCCGGAAATTTATGACGCATATATGGAGCGATAACCTCATCCTCTTTTACCGTCTGCAAAAAAAGTTCATACAAAATTCAAAAGCGGATATACCGACCATCTGGTCAGTACATCCGCCTTTTCTCATGTTTCAATCATTCCGCGAAACTTTTTATCTGCCTTGCGGACAGCATCCCGTTTCGCTTCATCCTAGCACTGCGCTTCAATTATTTAGCTTCTTCTGCGTCAGCCTCTTCATCGGTCTCCGGTACATTGTTGTGAACCGCTGTGACGGTAGCAACTACTGCCTCCAGATCGGTCAGAATATCAACGTCTTTATCTTTTGCGATCGAAAGGTCTTTGACACGAATTGTATCACCAATCTCCATCTCACCAACATCAACTTTGACTTTCTCAACCAGTGCAGCCGGTAATGCGCGGTACGATACTTCTTTCAGTACCTCCTGCAGAACGCCAGCTTCTACCTTGTCGTGGTTCTCGAAGATAATCTCTGCAACGGAATGAACCTTCTCATTGCTTACCAGCGCCTGGAAATCTATCTCTACAACCTGATTTGCCATTGCATCATAGTCAACTTCCTTGATCAGGACATCGTAGACTTCGCCTTCTACATCCAGCATAATCTGTCCGCCCTTGGTCTCGGTCTTCAGCAGACGATCCACGTCTTTCTTTTCCATCTTAACAGGAATGGAGCCCTGAATCTTCTTGCCAAATACGTTGCCTGTTACATAGCCTTCTCTTCTGAGTCTCTTTGCCTTAACATCCATGCTTCTTTTTTCAGCTTTTAAAGTAGTCATTTGTCTTTTCCTCCAAAAATCTGATCTGCGCCTTCCGCACGCCTGTGTGGAAAACACATTGTGCTTAGCAGCCCTCAGCCATGGGGTTTTGTTAAGTATCTATCTCCTTGCTACGGCTCATATTATAGCAGGGTTCTCTGAAAACGATTCACTAAAAATAAAAATATTTCGGCTTTATTTTCAGCATTTTTAAGGTTGAAATTTAGAATTTGTATATTTTTCTTTCTATCTTTTTTATACAAGAAGTATCTCCCTAAATCCGCCACCCAGTTTCAGGGCACACACACTTTTAAATCCACACACCACCGCCAGCTCCTGCGCCTGCTTAAACCCATATCCGATCGTGTCGGCACTGTGGCTGTCGGAGTTGATGAGGATACGTCCGCCGCAGGCACACAGCTCTTTTAACAGGGCTGCGGACGGGTACGGCGCACTCCGGTAGCCGCGGGACATGGCGCCTGTGTTGATCTCAAACGGAATCCCCAGAGCCGCCAGTTTGTGCATCGCCGTGATCGCCGGTTCCAGATAGGCGTCTTTCGTCTCGTCAAAATGTTTATATCCCTCGTTAAATTTTGTCAACAGGTCAAAATGTCCGATGAAATCGCATTTTGTCCGGTCATAAATCTGCGCCTCTGCCTCGAAATACTCCCGTGCAAACGCGTACCAGTCACCATGCCACAGCGTCTCGACTGCTTTTACCAGTTTCTCTTCCGTATCATCCACACAAACATACTCGCCATCCTTGATGAGCGCATGGGTCGAGCCGATCGCGTACTCTGCTTTCTGCACCGGTCCCAGTCCATCCAGCTCGATCCCGATATAGAGATTCATCTTTCCCCGGTATTCCTCCTGGAGTTCTTGAAGTTCTTCGGTATACTGGCGAAGCTTCTCGTCGTCCATCCCGAATCCCGGCTCAAACATCGAAAAATCAGCATGTCCTGAAACGCCCAAATCGGTCATTCCCATCCGGTATGCCGCCTCCACCATCTCCCGCGGCGTACTCTTTCCGTCGCAGAACGTGGTGTGGGTGTGAAAATCCGTATGAAGCATCGGTAATCTCCTTTCTTATTTCACTCTGTCAAAACGGTTCAGCCTCTTCACAGCTGGGGGCAAACATCCTTGCGGATTTGTCTTCAACAAAGGATTTATCGCAAACTCCGCTCCGCCATCTGCATCCGCTTTTCAAACTGCTCGTAAAAGTCCTTCTCTCCATCATACGGAAGCAGATAGAACAGTTTCATAATCAACAGATTGCGCCGTTTTTCGCGCCCGGCTGCCGCAGCGGCACGGTTTTTCTTCTGTATCTCCTGTTCCTCCGACGTTCCGATGCATGGTTCTGCCAAAAGTTTCTGCGCCGCCTCCGTTTCCGCCATTCTTATATCTTTTAAGAAATAATGCCACCGGCTGATATACGCCTCATACCGCTTTAAATCTGGCGTATCAATCCATTTTTTCACTTTGACTTTCGTCCGGTTTTCCTTTTTACACTCATGAATCTGGAGAAAATACTGGAAACTTCCATTTTCATAAAAGCGCCCCAGTGGAAACAGGCGGCAGATACCCGGCCGGTATGCATGGATCCGGCAGCGCCCTGCTTCATCGAGAAACCCACAGGCTTCATCCGCCCCGCTCCGGAGAGCCAGATTCGGCAGAATCTGTCCGTCCACGACGTTCCACTCCACCTTTTTCTCCTCCAGCAGATGTTCCAGCGTATCCCCGCGCAAGGTGGTCAGACGGTACACATCATATGGATCCAGCACGATCGAATTATCCATTCCGTGGCAGCACGCCGAACAGCCCCGGCAATCATCGCATCCGGCTTTTACCATATCGTCCCGGCTGTACAGCTTTCCATCTGAAATCTCCGCCATCGTTACATTACGTTCCATCTCTACTTCTCTCTTTCTGCCTCAATCCGATCTAAAATCTCCCACAAATGTTCCAGATCCGCCTCTCTGGTCGCCCAGCTCGTCGCAAAACGGACAACGGTGTGATCCTCGTCATACCGCTCCCAGAAGCTCACGGAAACCTCTTTTTCAATCTGCTCCATCCGGTCATTTTCCAAGATCACAAACTGCTGGTTGGTCGGGGACTCACGGAAAAACGTATAACCGCGCTGTTTTAATCCTTTCTTTAAAGCCGCCGCCATCTCTACCGCATGGCGTCCCAGGCGCTCGTACAGCCCGTCTGTAAACAGCACATCAAACTGGATTCCCAGCAGGCGTCCCTTTGCCAGCAGCGCGCCCTGCTGCTTGATCCGGGTAATAAAATGCGCCGGAACATTCTTTTTCTCACCAAATACAACTGCCTCTCCGCAGAATGCGCCAACCTTCGTGCCGCCGATATAAAATACATCACACAGATGCGCAATCTCCGAAAGACTCAGGTCATTTTCCTCTCCCGCCAGACCATATCCAAGACGCGCCCCGTCCAGATAGAGCGGGATTTCATACGAACGGCAGATCTCCGAGATCGCCTGCAGCTCCTTCCGGCTGTATAAGGTTCCATATTCCGTCGGATGGGAAAGATACACCATTCCCGGAAATACCATATGATCATGGTTTGCGTCCGCCTCGAAATTTTGCAGATATTCCTGCAGATCCGCCGGATCAATCTTCCCATCTTTTTCCGGAAGCTGCAACACCTTATGCCCGGTGTACTCGATCGCCCCGGCTTCATGAATACTCACGTGCCCTGTCTGCGCTGCCACTACGCCCTCATACGGTGCAAGCATGCTACTGATCACGGCCGCATTCGTCTGGGTACCGCCCACCAGAAAATAAACCTCCGCCTCCGGGCATCCGGTCGCCTCCTGTATTTTTCTGGCGGCACTCTGGCAGTAGCGGTCCATGCCATATCCCGGCAGACTCTCCCGGTTCGTCTCCGCCAGCTTCTGAAGTATCTCCTCGCAGGCGCCCTCTGTATAATCGCTTGCAAATGAAAGCATCGTAGTATCTCCTCCTGTTCTTTCTTCGAGCAAACACAATCCTGCGTTCTCGAAATTGTTTGTATTTTTATGTCCTCACCAGTGCCAGAGAAGCCCCCGCATCAGCATCGCCGTCAAATTTGCTGCACTGTGAAATAACACAGGTTCCCACAGACGGTTCTTTTTTTCATACAACCACGCCAGTATAAGTCCCATGAGCGCCGCATAAATCCCCTGCGCCCAGTTTCCATGCACCAACCCGAAAAATGCCGCCGACCCAAGTGCGCCCAGAAAAATGGGAGCGCCATACGCAGGCGCTCAAATATAATGCCGCGAAACAGCAGTTCTTCGGAAAGTGGGGCGGCAATGCCCATGAGAAAGAACTGCTGCCACAGGGCGCCGGAAAATAAAGCGGCGGTGCCCTCCGACGCACCTTTTCCCAGAGCTACCGCAAGCATATCCCCCTGAGGCATTTTCAAACACAGAGACACCGCTTCAGCTGCCTGCCCAGTCATCCGAACCTTTTGCACTGCAATATGCAGCACTCCCAGGAAAATCTCCTTTTTTTCTAATGCCCAGAAAATCATGTTAAACACAGCACTGAACGCAGCTGCCCCCAGCAGGATTTTCCACACATCCGACACTTTTTCCCAGAAATATCCACATTTCTCTTCCTTTGTCGTCTTTATCTGTGGAGAGACCTGCTCTTTCATCCCGTCTGCCTCTGCTATGCGCCTGTTTTCTTTCTTTTTCTGGATCCTCCGCCAGTAAAATGGATAAATCACAGCAAATGTAAGAAACGACGACACGGTTCTTCCCACATTTCCCTCCAGATGTCCCAGCGCCTCCACACATCCGCCGATTAAATCGCTGATGACGCACGGAAAAAACATCTGCCAGACGATACGCCAATCCGCTGTCTCCTGCCGTTCTTCGTCCATTTTTCTGCCTCCTGTCATCCTTTTCCTATCTGCATCTGTTTCCATGACTTTTTCAGACTTTCTACTCCACGCCTGCCTTCGCGCAGATATCCTGCAGACAGCACTTGTCACAGTACGGCTTCGTCCGCGCCGTACAGACTTCACGCCCGTGATACACCAGGCGGTGGCAGAAATCGCTGCCCTCCTCCGGTGGAATCAGCTTCCAGAGTGCCATTTCCACGCGCTTCGGGTCCTTGATTCCTTCCACCAGCCCTATCCGGTTTACCAGGCGGATGCAGTGCGTATCCGTGACGATCGCCGGTTTTCCAAACACATCCCCCATAATGAGGTTGGCGCTCTTTCTGCCGACTCCCGGAAGCTTTAACAGAGCGTTAAAATCATCCGGCACATGCCCGCCGTACTCGTCGCGCAGCATCTTCATACAGGCGCTGATGTCCCGCGCCTTGCTGTGTCCCAGACCGCACGGCTTCACAATCGCCTCGATGTCTTCCACCGGGGCATCCGCCAATGCCGCCACATTTGGATATTTCTCAAACAATCCCTTGACTACCACATTGACACGCGCATCGGTACACTGCGCCGCCAGACGGACACTGACCAGCAGCTTCCACGCCTGATTGTAGTCCAGCGTACAACCCGCATCCGGATATTCTTTTTTCAGGCGGTCAATTACCTCTAATGCAAGCTCTTCCTTTGTCATGTTCTTGTCTCTCCTATCTGCTATCCTTCACTTTTCAATTTACAGTCTGTCTTTGTAACAGCTGACACAACACTACAACCACTGCTGCATTCTTCCAGCCTCATACGAATCACAGCCGCTTCTGCAACTTTTTATTCTCATACGAACCGCATATGCTTACTATTCTTCCGCGTCCGCATCCTTCTTCCGTTTTCCGCCGCGCCGTACCTTGGAAAGTACCGGCTTTTCTTCTTTCTGTTTGACACGCACATAGATGATCGACAGAATCTTATTGTGCGGATTGCGCGCTGACCGAACCTCAACGGAATCAAACAGCTCGATAAACTGCTTCAACTTCGTGCATTTATAATTTCGCGGGTCAAATCCCGGCACACGCTTTGGAAGGTTGTCTCCCAGCTCCGATAAATCCACCCATCCGTCATCGTCCGCATGTGTGTTGATGATCGAGATAATCTCTTTCTCCATCTCCTCCATGTTCGGAATATTGCTGACTGCATTCGGATCGCTTTCTTTCTCTGCCTCTTTTCTGGAACCATCCGCCTCACTCTCCTTGCGCGTCTGCGGCAGGGACGGATTCTGCGACGGATTTTCATCGTTTAATAAAATATCCAGGAATTTAAATGTCTCACACGCCGAGACAAATGCATTCGGCGTCTTGCGCTCTCCCATGCCGATCACCGTCATGCCCGACTCACGCAGGCGCAGCACCAGCTTCGTAAAATCACTGTCCGAGGTGACGATACAGAAGCCATCCACATTGCCCGAATATAAAATATCCATCGCATCGATGATCAGCGCCGAATCGGAGGCATTTTTCCCCTGCGTATAATTGTACTGGAAAACCGGCGTGATCGCATAGTCGCGCAGGTTCTTCATCCACGCCCGCACGCTCGGCGTCTGAAAATCGCCGTAAAGGCGCTTGTATGTCGCACTTCCATAATTGCTGACCTCATCTAAAATCAGCTTGATATACTTGCCGGACACATTTTCCGCATCGATCAGTACGGCTATTTTTTTGTCATCCATCTCCTGTTTCCTTTCTCAAATACCGCTCAAAATATTCTCTGCCGCTTTCATCAGGGCGCACTTTCCTTTGAAATAAAAAGGCACCGGAACTTTCGCACGGTCGCATGATCGTGACTCTGAAAGCCTCCGGTGCCGGAATTTCTCATTTTCACACCGCCGAAACGGTCGTGATCGACAGCCGATACAGCTTATCTATAAGTGTATCACGTTCATGAGAAATCAGCAAATATTCTTTTTATTGTATTATGGTTTCACTACATATCCGTCGTTCTCTTACATCACTGTCAAAATCAACAACAGGGTAGAACTCTCACGAATCCTACTCCAAAATTACTAACATAAAGCCAGCTACGGCTTAAACCATAGCTTAATGTCAAAGAGGAAAAAACAAACTCTTGAATATTAAAATTCTTCAACAAAAATCCTCTAAGACAATAGATATTTCACTATCTCTTAGAGGATATTTCTTCAAAACTTGTTCCGCTGTATGAATCATATCATTACCTCCACATACATCATCACTTCATCCCTTACTCCAAGTTTAACCGCATACTCAATCAATCTTGAAAGATTCTTTTCCTTCGAGGACATATATTCCTTGATTGCTGTCTGATATAACTGAATTTCATATTTCTTTCGATCTTTAATCAAATCACAAATACATCTTTCCTTGTCATATACTTTAACCAAATTACCGCTGCTTGACGGGATTTCACAGGTCCCCATATCAAGAATCTCTGGGTTTGCGTAACGAACTTTTTTGTTTTTCTTTTTGATATGTGTTGCATTATATCCGGTAGGAACAGTGAAACAAATATGACTGTATTCTCTGTCGATAAGACCATGCAAATAAAGGGCGGTCTCGCCCGAATAAATAATATTCTTATTTCGTTGCTGGAGTACAAACAACTCATCTGGCCACACATTATCTAAAATATAAATGCCATGTGCCACTTTTTCCATATCATGCTCTCTGACGTATTTTGAGACAGATGGCTTTGATACACCTGATTCAACGGCCTTCGATGTAATCAAATATCCATTGTCTTTTTCAATTAGCGATTCCAAAATATCTGATATTGACATAGTTGTCCTCCTTATCCTTGATATTTGCTTTTGTGCTTAAATTATATTATATTTAAGCGTAAAAGTAAATTCAATCCTTATATGCTTGCAGAAGTAAAAGGTAACGCAGCCGAATAATTTCACAAAAAAGCGACAGTCTGATTTACATTTTGTATTTCAGGAAACTGCCGCTTCTTTTTCTTCCTTATTCTGTTTTTCTTCCTCCAACTCTCGGAGGACTTCATCGCCGTACTTATCAATCATCCGTACCAGAAAATCAATGCACCGTTCAAATTCAATATTCTGTTGCATAAGCTCCTCCCGTCATTGTTTTGATCTGAGCTTATTTTACAAAACCTACCGGAAAACCACATTGAATAGAAATTGATTGTAAATTGACACAATCACTTTAAAAATATCCGCATTTTCTTTAATCAAATATATGTTCGTGTTATGATAGATATACTCAATCTTAACTAGCTATGACGGAAAAACCAGCCTTCCAAAACTTAGAAAAGATCACTTGCTATAGAATTGTAATTTGCTTCTTCTTTGACCCCTTATAAACACAAAAGCTGAACAAACAGGATTTTTCGTCCTACTTGGCAGATTATAGTTCTCTCCTACTTCGATTCCACATTTCCTTTTGATTTGAGAAATATATAAATTTGAAACCTTCAAGCCAAATTCTTTCAGCACATAATCTTTGATTTCCTGATAGGTCGCTTTCGGCTCTGCACTGGTTGCATCCAGCTCGTTCAGGTCTAAATCGATCTCTATCGTGTCATCTGGTTTTTGCGCGAGCAACGAGGCAAGCCGAGATGCTTGCATCTCGATTTGCCGACTGCCGCGTTCATCGAGACAAGTACTCTTGTCTCAATGTTGGGACAAAAGAACTACCGTCTCCACATGCCCGCTCATCCCGAACATATCACAGCATCTCACGCGCTCCACCGCGTATCCTCTTTCATTCAGATACTTCACATCGCGCGCCAATGTGGCGGAATCGCAGCTGACATAGACTACCCGCTTTGGCTGCATCCGGACGATCGTGTCGAGGCAGACGCTGTCACAGCCTTTGCGCGGCGGATCGACGACGATGACATCGGCATAGACCTGATTTTTTTCATACTCCCTTGGAAGTACCTCTTCAGCTTTTCCGACGAAAAACTCGACATTTTCCATGCCATTTAATGCCGCGTTCCGGCGGGCATCCTCGATCGCCGGAGGGACGATCTCTACACCGTACACTTTCTTCGCTTTCTGCGCCAGAAACAGGGAAATGGTTCCGATTCCGCAGTACAGATCCCATACAGTCTCCCCACCGGTCAGCCCCGCGTATTCCAGCGCCGTTCCATAGAGTTTTTCCGTCTGCACCGGATTGACCTGATAGAAAGAAAGCGGCGAAATCTGGTACGATATATTTCCGATTTTATCTGTGATATAGCCCGGTCCGTATAAGTTTACAAGCTCCGCACCAAGAATCACGTTTGTTTTTTCCTGATTGATGTTGTAGGAAATACCGGTCATGCCAGGGACTTCTTTTAAGCGTTCCACAAAAATATCCGCGTGCGGCAGCTTCTTTCCATTGATGACGAGACAGACCATCAGCTCGCCGTTTGAAAATCCCTTCCGAATCAATGCATGGCGAATCAGACCCTTATGCGTTTCCTCGTCATATGGCGCAATCTGGTATTCTTCCATGATTTTCTTGATAATATCCAGAATTACCGCATTTTCTTCGACACCCAGCAGGCAATCCTCCGCTTCCACAATATGGTGGGTGCGTCCCGCGTAAAATCCGGCAATGATTCTTCCATCCTTATCGCGTCCAAACGGAAACTGTGCCTTGTTGCGGTAGCGCCACGGGTGCTCCATCCCCAGGATCGGCTCCATGGTGATAGTTTTATCCACACCTTCCCCGGCACTTTTCCCCGACACGTTCTCTGCTTTCACCCCCGCATCGGTTGTCTCCATCCTTTCGGATGTATTTCTTTCAGATACATTCTCAGGCACACTCACTTCATCCGCCCGCTCCGGCAGCCGCAGGTTCTCCATCCCGCCGATCCGGCGCAGGTTATTGTAGACCTTGCGCTCCTTAAAATGAAGCTGCGCCTCATAACTCATCATCTGAAGCTGGCAGCCGCCGCACTGTCTTGCGACCGGGCATTCCGGCATCACACGGTCTTTGGATGCTTCCAGCACCTCCATCAGACGGGCAAAGCCGTAATTTTTCTTCATTTTCATCGCCCGCGCCCGGATCCGATCCCCGATCACGGCATCTTTTACAAACCAGATATAACCGTCCTGCTTTCCGATCCCGGCTCCATCTTCGCTCATATCTTCGATTGTCAGTTCAAATTCATCATTTTTCCTGATTTCCACGTTTTTTTGTACTCCTCATTTTCTTTATTTCGCATCCAGATAATGCGCCCGCTCTCCGCCAATATATTTCAGCCTCGTTCTCGCACACGTCACATGGGCGCCGCCGATCGCACGGATCGAGGTCCGCACCGGAACTGCAACCGGGCGCAGGTGCATACCGATGAAAGTGTCTCCGATATCGATGCCCGCGTGTGCCTGAATCCGCTCTACGGCTGTCGGATGTTCAAATCCCGCATAGGCTGCCGTTGCAAAGGAACCGCCTGCTTTTAGCTGCGGCACGACGTTTACCATCTCCAGACCATATTTTTCCGCCGCTTCTTCTTCCACAATCAGCGCCCGGTTCAGATGTTCACAGCACTGTGCCGCCAGATAAAGCCCTTGCGACTTGGTAACTGCATACAGCTCCTCAAACACCGCTTTTCCGATCTCGGCACTGGAATAGGAACCGATCTTATGCGATGCAATCTCGCTGGACGAGCATCCGACCACCAAAATCTGTCCCGGCTTCATATTTGCCGCACTGAGAAGTTCCTCTGCGGCAATCCGTACCTCCTGGCGCAGCTCCTCTAACTGTCCTGCTGTCTCTATTTCTTTTGAAATTCCTGTTGCACTCATCCTGCTGCCTCCTGATTTAATGCCAGAAAAAGCCGCGGACCAAACAGGCTGAGCCCGCCGCAGCTTTTCCAAAATTTTTATTTACATTCCCTTACTTCCGGTAAAACTCCTGAATCCGATCCAGCCTCGCCGTCATGCCGCCCAGCAGCATATCCGCCGCCGCAAATGCCGCCATCGTCTCAACCACGACAACCGCTCTCGGCACAATGATCGGATCATGGCGTCCCTTGATGCTGATACCGATCTCCTCGCCGCTCTTATTGACGGTTCTCTGCTCTGCGGCAATTGACGGGGTCGGTTTAAATGCCGCACGGAACACAACTTCGCTTCCATCCGTTATACCGCCTAAAATGCCACCTGCATGGTTCGTCGCCTTGCCGATGCTTCCATCCGGATCCATGACAAATGCGTCGTTGTTCTCGCTTCCTGCCATCTGCGCCGCATGGAAACCCTCTCCGATCTCGAAGCCTTTAACAGCACCGATCGAGCAGATTGCCTTTGCCAGGTTCGCATTAAATTTATCAAAAACCGGTTCACCAAGCCCTGCCGGAAGACCGGCAATCACGCATTCCACGATACCGCCAGCAGAATCTTTCTCCGCCATCTTCCTTTCCAGATACTGCTCTGCCTCTGCGGCTGCGGCAGCATCCGGCATATACAGCTTATTCTTTTCACATTCCGCCAGATCAAACCGATCCGGCGCCACTTCCACCGGTCCGATCGCTTTCGTGTATGCTTTTACCTGAATGTTCAAGGATTCCAGCAGCTTTGCCGCGATAGCGCCTGCTGCCACGCGTCCGATCGTCTCGCGTCCCGAAGAACGTCCGCCGCCCCGATAATCCCGGAAACCGTATTTTTCATCGAAGGTATAATCCGCATGTCCGGGACGGTAATAACTGGCGATCTCACTGTAATCCTTCGAATGCTGATCCTGGTTCCGCACCAACATCGAGATCGGCGTGCCCGTCGTCCGCCCTTCAAAAACGCCTGACAGGATCTCCACCGTATCGCTCTCGCTGCGCTTCGTCGTAAAACGGCTCTGCCCCGGTTTGCGGCGGTCCAGATAACGTTGAACGTCTTCCTCACAAAGCGCAAGCCCCGCCGGACAGCCATCTACGACCACGCCCACGCCTGCGCCGTGGGATTCGCCCCACGTTGTCATTGTCAGTATTTTTCCGTATGTTGATCCTGCCATTCTCGCTATTAACTCCTTCTGCCATTTAGTCTGCTTTCTTTCCTCTCGTAGGTACCTTTGTAATCACACAGCAGTTTGGCTCATTCACCGAAATACTGCGTCCGCTCATCACCAGCAGTTTCTCCTTATATTCCACCTGGAAGAAAGAAATGCTGTTACTGCCGTGGTTGATCGACGCCAGATGGTTTCCATCCGGAAAAATCGCGATATCCTTCGGGTAATCTCCACTGATCGGAAGACAGCAGAGCAGCTTCAAAAGCCCCGTCTGTGCATCGCGCTCGTAGACACTGACTGAATTATCGCCCGCATTGCTGCAGAACAGATGTGTCTCGTCCTCGGACATCCGGATCGTGCACGCTGCAGTCAGCTGGCTAGTGCGCTCCGGTGCGGTCGATGGGATCGTCTGGATCTTCTCGATCTTCGGCACACGATCGCCCGTTTCATACGTGTATACATCAATCACATTTTTGATTTCATACATCAAATACAAGAATTTTCCATCCTTGCTGAACATGAAATGTCTCGGACCAGATTCCAAATCACAGCGGATCGCGTCCACCAATGAAAGGGTTCCCTTCTCGCCATCAAACCTGTAAATCTTGACCTGGTCAATTCCCAGATCGGCTACCAGCAGGAATCTGCCATCCGGCGTGCGCTCCGCACAGCTCACATGCGGGCGGAACGTGCGCTCTGCCACGCTTCCAAGTCCCTTGTGGTAAACGCCGTCGGTCACTTCCCCGATAGAACCGTCCGGTTTCAGGCGGACCACCGTCTCCTTGCCGTCATGATAGCCGGATACGAAGATAAACTTGTCCTCCGCATCGGTCGCAATATGGCAGCCGCGCATCGCCTTGATATTTGCGCTGTTCACACGGCTGAGTGCGCCGTTTTCCAGAATCCGGAACGCCACAACGCCCTCATCCGCGATGGAATAGAGCATCCGCCCGTCATGTGAAACAGTTAAATAGGAAGAGTTGTCCACTTCCACCTCGCACCGGTAGATAAATTTTCCCTTTTTTACATCCACATCATACACGGTAATTCCCTTTGCCTGACCGTTGTATGAGTAAGAACCCACATATGCCATATACTTATCCTGCATGAAATGTTCCTCCTTTGATCCCCCAGAACCGTTATAACGGTTTCTATCAAATTATCTGCCCCTATTTTATCATCATACCGCCATTTTTGCACTCTTTTTTCACACAATTTGAGAACCCCCGGATTTTCCCGTTTTTTTCCTTGACACCTTCCCCACATTCTGTATAATAGATACTCGGAAGCAAGTTTATTATTTCTAAACAAAAAGATTAATTTTACATTCATTTTAGAATTTCTAAACTTTCATCTTACTTTTGCATGTTTCTAAAAAACGCCGGACGGATGGTTTTCCCACCCGGTTTTTATAAAAAAGAATGTGCCCTGGCGCATCCTCGTGGAGCGTTTTTTGTTTCATAGGACGCAATTTCCTATGAAACCAGGAAAGGAGGTTCCCTCTGTTGAGTATAGGAGGAAAATTAAAGGAACTGCGAATTTTAAAGGGTCTGACGCAGGAAGAGCTGGCTGACCGCGCAGAGCTTTCGAAGGGATTTATCTCCCAGGTAGAGCGCGATCTGACCTCCCCGTCCATCGCTACTTTGATGGATATTCTCCAGTGTCTCGGCACAACCATAGGGGAGTTTTTCAACGAGGCTCCGGAAGAGCAGATTGTATTTGAAAAAAACGACTATTTTATCAAGGAAGATCCGGAACTGAAAAATGAGATTCAGTGGATCATCCCGAACGCCCAGAAGAACACGATGGAACCGATCCGCCTGACACTCGGTGTCGGCGGCTCCACCTATCCGGACAGCCCGCATGAGGGTGAGGAATTTGGCTACGTTCTTTCCGGCAGCATCCTGATTCATCTGGGGAACCGGACGTACAAAGCCAAAAAGGGCGAATCTTTTTACTATACGAGCGACAAGACGCATTACCTTGAAAGCCGCTCCGGCGCGACGATCCTCTGGGTCAGCTCGCCGCCAAGTTTCTAATACTACACATTATTTTACTATTTACGGAGGAAACGCATGAGCCAGCCATTAATCGATTTACAGCATATCTCGAAACGCTTTGACGACACCCTGGTCCTGGATGACTTGAGCCTTTCAGTAAAGGAAAATTCCTTTGTAACGCTCTTAGGTCCCAGCGGCTGCGGCAAGACGACCACGCTCCGCATCATCGGCGGATTTGAATCCCCAAATACAGGAAAAGTAATTTTCGGCGGCGAAGACATCACCAAACTTCCGCCAAACAAGCGCCAGCTAAACACCGTATTCCAGAAATACGCACTGTTTCCGCATATGAGCATCGCAGATAATATCGCATTTGGGCTAAAAATTAAGAATAAATCAAAAGCATATATTGATGATAAAATTAAGTACGCTTTAAAGCTTGTAAACCTAAACGGCTTTGAGCATCGCAGCATTGACTCTTTGAGCGGCGGTCAGCAGCAGCGTATCGCCATTGCGCGTGCGATTGTCAACGAGCCAAAGGTCCTGCTTCTCGATGAGCCGCTCGGTGCCCTAGATTTAAAACTGCGACAGGACATGCAGTATGAGCTGATCCGTCTGAAAAATGAGTTAGGCATCACTTTTATCTATGTTACCCACGATCAGGAAGAGGCATTGACGATGTCCGATACCATCGTTGTCATGAACCAGGGTTATATCCAGCAGATGGGTTCCCCGGAACAGATCTACAACGAGCCGGAAAACGCATTCGTTGCCGACTTCATCGGCGAGAGCAACATTGTGGACGGTCTGATGATCCACGACGAGCTGGTTGAAATCTTCGGTGCGAAATTTGCCTGCGTCGATAAGGGATTCGGAACAAACCAACCGGTAGACGTTGTCATCCGCCCGGAGGACATCGACCTCGTAAAACCGGAGGAAGGCACGCTGCAGGGCATTGTCACCCACCTGATTTTCAAGGGCGTCCACTATGAGATGGAAGTCACCACACCGGACGGCTATGAATGGCTGGTTCACAGCACGGATATGTTCCCGGTCGGCGAGAAGGTCGGCATCCATGTAGACCCGTTTGACATCCAGATCATGAACAAGCCGGCGTCAGAGGACGAGGAAGCTGTGGGCGTCAATGAATAGAAAGGAGTCGGACTTAGCATGAAATCAAACGTGAAACGGCTCTTCGCCGGTCCTTATATTCTCTGGATGATCGGTTTTACCATCATCCCGCTCCTGCTGATCGTATACTACGGTCTGACAACCAAAAGCGGGGCATTTACACTGGCAAATGTCTGTTCCATCACGACACCGGAGCATATGAAGGCGCTGCTCTTATCCCTGGGTCTGTCTCTGGCTGCGACCGCCATCTGCCTGCTTTTGTCCTATCCGCTGGCTTTGGTGCTGCGCCGCCGCGGCATTGGGGCAGGCAGCTTCATGGTATTCGTCTTCATCCTTCCGATGTGGATGAATTTCCTGCTCCGCACCCTCGCGTGGCAGACGCTCCTGGAGAAAAATGGCGTTATCAACGGCATTCTTTCCTTTCTCCATCTGCCAAATATTGCCATCATCAATACCCCGTGGGCGATCATTCTGGGTATGGTATACAACTTCCTGCCTTTCATGATTCTCCCGATTTATAATGTGCTGGCAAAGATCGACGACAATACCATCAACGCCGCCAAAGACCTGGGTGCAAACAATTTCCAGACACTCATTCACATCTGGATTCCGCTCAGCATCCCGGGCATCATCAGCGGCATTACCATGGTATTTGTCCCGGCGCTGACAACCTTCGTTATTTCCAGTCTCTTAGGCGGCAGCAAGATCCTGCTCATCGGAAATGTCATCGAGCAGGAGTTCACCAAGGGAAGCAACTGGCACTTAGGTTCCGGTCTCTCGCTGGTTCTGATGATTTTCATTTTACTGAGTATGGCGCTCATCGCCAAATACGATAAAGAAGGGGAGGGCAATGCGTTCTGATGAAACATAACCGCTTAAAACAGTTTTTCCAGGACTTTTACCTGGCGCTCATCCTGCTCTTTTTATACATCCCGATCGTGACCATGATCGTTTTGTCCTTTAACAACACAAAATCGAGAACCGTCTGGGGCGGTTTTACCACCCGCTGGTATACGCAGATGTTCCAGGATTCCGCCATCATGAATGCCTTAAACAATACGCTACTCATCGCGTTTGCGTCGGCTCTGATCGCGACCGTCATCGGCACGATCGCCGCCATCGGCATCAACAGCATGAAACGGATTCCGCGCACCATCGTCATGGGAATCAACAACATCCCGATGCTGAACTCCGATATCGTAACCGGTATCTCCCTGATGCTGGCATTTATCGCGTTCGGTATCTCTCTCGGATTTAAAACCGTGCTGATCGCGCATATCACATTTAACATTCCATATGTGATATTAAGTGTCATGCCGAAACTCAAGCAGACGAACCGGTACACCTACGAAGCCGCTCTGGATCTCGGTGCCAGCCCACTATATGCCTTCTTCAAGGTCGTATTTCCAGACATCGTCCCAGGTATCCTCTCCGGCTTTTTGATGGCATTTACGATGTCCCTCGATGATTTTATCATTACGCACTTTACAAGAGGTGCCGGTATGGATACCTTATCCACCCTGATCTACAGCCAGGTGCGCCGAGGCATCCAGCCGACGATGTACGCCCTGTCCACGCTGATTTTCGTGGCAGTCCTGGTGCTCCTGGTAATCACCAACTTTGCCCCGGAGAAAAAATCCACCGGCAATGCGACTGTGATTGACACAGAGACCATCAAGCGCCGCAAACGCAACAACCAGATCAAGAACGGCGTTCTGGGACTTGCCTGCACGCTGATTCTGCTTGTCGTTGGTGTCAGCACCTACAGCCGCTACACCACAACTCATTCAAACGAACTGTACGTCTACAATGCAGGCGAATATATTGATCCAGACCTGATTGAGGAATTTGAACAGGAAACCGGAATCAAGGTTACCTACGACGTATTTGAGACACTGGAAGAAATGTATCCGGTCATCGAAGCCGGCGGCGTCAACTACGATGTAGTCTGCCCATCCGACTACATGATTCAGAAAATGAAGGAAAATGACCTGCTTGCCGAACTCAACTTTGACAATATTCCAAATGTCAAAAACATTGACCCGCAGTACATGGAAATGTCCAAGCAGTTCGACCCGGAAAACAAATATTCCGTGCCATACACCTGGGGAACCGTCGGTATTCTTTATAATACGAAGCTCATCGAAGAAAAAGGACTTCCAGTTCCGGCCAAATGGTCCGATCTCTGGAATCCGGCTTATAAAGGCGAGATCCTGATGCAGGACAGCGTCCGCGATGCCTTCATGGTAGCGCTCAAAAAAGACGGCTTCTCTGCCAACTCGACCGACGAAACCGAACTCCAGCAGGCAAAGCAGGATCTGATTGACCAGAAACCGCTCATACAGGCTTACGTCATCGATCAGGTGCGTGACAAGATGATCGGCGGCGAGGCAGCCATCGGCGTCATCTACTCCGGCGAGATCATGTACATCCAGGATGAGGTAGCCGCACAGAACCTCCCATTCTCCCTGGAATATGTGATCCCGGAAGAGGGAACCAACGTCTGGCTCGATTCCTGGGTAGTTCCGAAAAATGCGAAAAATAAGGAAAACGCAGAAAAATGGATCAATTTTCTCTGCCGCCCGGATGTCGCAGTCAAAAACTTTGAGTACATTACCTACGCGACGCCAAACAAGGCAGCCAAGGAAATGCTGGACAAAGAAATCCAGAACAACAAAGCCGTCTTCCCAGATGCGAAGCAGCTGAAAAACTGCGAGGTTTACCGGTATCTTGGGGATGAGGCGGACGAGCTTTATAATAGTTTGTGGAAAGAAGTTAAGTCGGATTAAGGGGCTTGCTGCTTCAAATCATAATTGTAAAAAAGAGTCAACAGAAGTGCATTCTGCTGGCTCTCTTTTTCTATCAAAGATATTATACTTCCAATGCCGCTTTTAAGTCTTCCATACTGGAATATCTCGGTGCATTTGGATCTTTTACAATCGTTCTTCCTTCTTCGATTGCTATCAGTAACGCATCCTTCTTTTCATTCTTCTCAATATTTACTTCATCCATACAAGCCACCTACATATATGTCTATTATATATTTTTTCATAAATAACATATACATTTATATTGATTTTTCAATTCTAAGCGCTATACTATCTCTAAAAAAGGAGGTCACTCATGAAAATTGCAGTCCCTTATGAAAACGGAGAAATCTGCTCCCACCTGGCTCAGGTGAAAGAATTTTTAATTTTTGATGTAGTTGACGATGAGATTATTTCCACCAAAACCGTGAAACAGACCTATGCAAACGATCCCGGCGCGCTGGTCGAGTTTCTGAAAAAAGAAAATACTGCCGTTCTCCTCTGCGACGCCCTTCCGATCCCGATGATGATCGCCCTGCGCGAAACCAGCATTCAGGTTCTCGGCGGCGCCAAAGGCGCTCCTAAAGACCGCATCGAAGACTTCTTAAACGGAATGCTTCACTTTGACCGGAGCGGAAATAACGGACCATCCTGCGGCGTCCACCTGCCGGACAACAATAAAAATGGCACTGACTCCGACGCCGAATGCGACGGAAATATCAGTGCCTGTGGGACTTGGTGCCACTAATTCCTGTTTCATCTGAGACGTTGATGACGCACGTGTGGGACAGAATCCACCTTATTTCCACTGGAGGTGATGCAGATGCCCCTCCGTATTCATCTTCTCAAACCCATTCTGCCGCAGCGCCTCATACAGAATGATCGCCACCGAGTTTGACAGATTCAGAGAACGCGTCTCACCCCACATCGGGATGCGGACGCAGCGCTCCGGGTCTTCGATCAGGAGTCTTCCGGGATGCCGCGGCTTTCCGGTCCGAACATGATATAGCAGTCCGGATCGTAGTGAACGTCCGTATACACCTGCGTCGTCTTCGTGGTCGCCATATACGGGCGCGCGCCGGATTCTTCTCCAGAAAATCTTTAAAATCGCTGTAAACTGTCACGTCCAGATGTGGCCAGTAATCAAGACCCGCTCTTTTTACCATTTTATCATTCAATTTAAAACCGAGAGGCTCGATCAGATGAAGCCGCGTGTTCGTTGCCACGCAGCTTCGTCCTATATTTCCTGTATTCATCGGCATCTCCGGTTCATAGAGTACAATATTTAACATTTCTTCTCTCCATCCAGCCGTGCCACAAACCGCTTGATGCGCTCGATCGCCTTCTGCAGATCCTCCAGCGAATACGCATAGGAAACACGCAGATAGCCCTCGCCGCAGTCTCCAAACGCGGTGCCCGGCACAAGCGCCAGCTTCTCTTCCTGTAACAGGCGGTTTGCGAATTCATCCGAGGTCATGCCAAACCGTTTGATGCACGGGAACATATAAAATGCTCCATACGGCTCGAAACAGTCCATGCCGAGCCCCCGGAACTCTCTCAAAAGATAGCGGCGGCGCTCATCGTAGGCTTTCTTCATGCGGGCAATGTCCTCATCGCCATTCCGCAGGGCGTCAACCGCTGCATACTGGCTGGTGGTCGGCGCACACATAATCGCAAACTGATGGATTTTCAACATCTGTTTTAAGATAAGCGCTGGAGCCGCCGCATAGCCGAGACGCCACCCGGTCATCGCATATGCCTTGGAAAATCCGTTGATCAACACCGTGCGGTCACGCATCCCGGAAATCTCCGCGATGGAAACGTGCTTGCCACTGTAGGTCAGCTCGGAATAAATTTCATCACTCAGCACAAACAGATCCTTCTCCTCAATCACCTTCGCGATCGCTCCAGATCGGTGCGGTTCATGATCGCGCCCGTTGGATTGTTCGGGAATGGAAGAATCAGCACCTTTGTTTTCGGTGTGATTTTCTCCAGCAGCTTCTCCGGCGTCAGACGGAACTCATCCTTCTCCTCCAGCTCGATAATGACCGGCGTACCGCCCGCCAGCACCGTACACGGCACATAGGAAACGTAACTCGGCTGCGGAATCAGAACCTCATCGCCCGGATTGAGCATCGCGCGCAGGGCGATATCAATCGCCTCGCTGCCGCCGACTGTTACCATCACTTCTGTATTCGGATCATACTCAAGACGCTGACGACGTTTCAGATAATGGCAGATCTCCTGGCGCAGTTCCTTTAAACCAGAGTTCGACGTATAGAAGGTACGTCCTTTTTCCAGCGAATAAATGCCCTCCTCGCGGATATGCCACGGTGTATCAAAATCCGGTTCGCCCACGCCCAGGGAGATCGCGCCCTTCATCTCGCTGACAACGTCAAAAAACTTCCGGATTCCGGACGGCGGAATATTTACAATCGTATCTGATAATGGGTTTCTCACGGAACAATCAACATCCTTTCATCCTGAGGACCGTCGCAGAGAACGGTACCATGGTCTTTGTATTTTTTAAGAATAAAATGGGTCGCGGTACTCAGCACAGAATCGATCGTGGAAAGCTTTTCTGCCACAAACTGTGCAACTGCACGCATGGTTTTCGCCTCGATCATAACGGTAAAATCATAGCCGCCGGACATCAGGTATACCGAGGTCACCTCGCTGTACTGATAGATTCTCTCGGCAATCTTGTCAAAGCCCATCTCGCGCTGCGGCGTTACCTTTACTTCGATCAGTGCAATGACCTTCTCCTCATCTGTATTATCCCAGTTAATCAGGGTATGGTAACCGCAGATGATATGTTCATTTTCCATTTCGGCGATCTCCGCCGCGACCGCAGCTTCATTTTCCCCGAGTAAATCCGCCAGCTCTTTGACGCTGATGCGGCTGTTTTTTTCAATGACCGCTAAAATTCTCTCTCTCACTTTACTACCTCCTGTTAATGGGATTTTGGTAAGTCTTTCATTTTATCTATCTCATCCGGTTTTGGCCGGTCAAGAAAGCTATGTACTTCGCCGCTGTAAATCTCGCGTCCGATCGCTGTGCGCGTCCGACCGATGAGCGCCGCCGGAATGCCCTCTCTCTCCAGATTCTTTAGCAGTTTCGGACCGCTAGACGCCGTCAGCAGAATGCAGCCCTGGGACTGTAAACGGTATGGATTGAGGTCAAATACCTCGCAGACCTCCACCGTCTCCTGGCGGATCGGAAGTTTCCTAAGATCCATCTCAAATCCGAGTCCGAATCCATCAAAAAAATGCCACAGCGCTGCCATGACGCCGCCCCCGCCCGCCGGATACCACGCAGATGCGCCGAGACGGGTCAGCACTTTCCGCTCTTTATGTGCAGCAAATGCCTCCAGAAGCGGAGACGGATTCCATTTCTCATAGAGATTCTGGCATTCTCTCACATACCGTGCAGAAAATCGGTTCAAAAGCGCCGCCTCGCCGCTTTTTGCCGCCATCGAGGTACCAAGAAGCGCGGTGTAACCGACCGCCAGAAGATCCTGCTCGGCTTTCATCTCCCCGTATGCCTCGAAAATTTCATCTTTTATGTTCATTCTGATTCCTTTCCCAGCTTCACATTCAAGTACAGTAATTTTCTGCGTTTACCACGCCATGTTACCACAAATCTCTGCTCTCATACCATCACTATATATGATCCGATATAAGCTATCACTCCATCGGCGGCGCTGCTTCCTGCGCCGGACCGGCTGGTCCCTGCGGCTGTGCCGGGGTCGGCTCCTGTGCTGCCGGTGCTTCCGTCGGTGCCGGAACCGGATTTTCCGGCTGTGGCGTCTCAGGCTGCGGTGTCTCAGGCTGCGGTCCAGCCGGAACCGCCGGTGCCGCAGCTGCAACGGCCGGACCTACACGGTAGATTGCCTTCGATGCCATATAGGTATCCGTCTGCAGCAAGGTTTTCTCCATCTCCACGCCGTCCACGTAGACGTATTTCCAGAGCCGTGACTGCAGCCCATAGTGCGCCGACTGTTCCTTCACCCTCGCACCCGGCTTCAAAGATGCGTCCACCTTTGTGATCGGCTCGCCCGGATCCTTCTTCGACAGTGTCTCCGAAACGTATTTGATCGTCCGGTTTGCCGGTCGTGTCTCTTTTCCATATATCGTAAATGAAATAGTCCCGCCGTTCACTGCCCCTTCCATATAGATCGGGGTATCGTATGGATTTTTAAATTTCAGATCCTTATAAGTACCCGCGATCGCCGAATCCTGCGATGCCGGAACGTAAGTAACAATCATCGAATGATTCTGGCGCTGGGTGATATCCATCTCCGCCAGAAGCGCTGCATTGTAGAGCGTCGTGCAGATCTGGCAGGCGCCACCGCCGACCGTATCGACTACCTGACCGTTCGCATAGGAACCTGCCGATGCATAGCCATTTTCCACCGTAAATGGGGTCAGCCATGTATAAGCCGAAAATTCTTCTCCCGGCATCAGAACCGTGCCGTTGATCTTCGCCGCACCGTTCCGCAGATTCTTGGAACGCGACACATTTCCCGGGTTGAATCCGGTACTGAATGTTCCAAGTGCATCCTGAATCGTAGATAATGCCTCTGTCGTGCGGGTCGGCTCTGCATTTTTGACTGTTGCATCCACCGAAACCGGTTCCGAAAGACCGCCCGCGAGCGCCTCATTCAGTGCTTTTGTCGTCGCATCTATGTCCACTTCCTGTCCCGCCGAAGACTGGCTGACCTGAAAGACTCCATTTTCATGCGTGATCACGGCGTCCTGCGGCGCTGTCGTAAATTCCGCGCACCGGGTCTGCACAAACTCGGCAACCTTCGCTTCATCGACCGCTGTCTCAATCTGCAGATCCACACCGGACTGCTCTAATTCCTTCTGATTCAGATACCGGCGCAGAAGATTTCCGCCGGAAAGTTTCTCCACTTCCTCATCAATCTCGTTCTGGTTGACCCAGGAAAATCCCAGCTCCGCCGCCTTCGTCTGAACCTCATGACCTTCTACCCGGATCGAAATGGTCTGATTTTCCATCTCCCCGATGGATTTTTCAATCGTCTGATCCGCCTCTTCCCGCGTCATCCCGGAAAGATCAAACCCACCGACCTGAAAACCCGTGGGAATCGTCCCCGCTGACGCGGTGCCCGTACCGGCTATAAGCAGTCCCATCACTGCCGCACCGCATACGCCTGCCATCCAATTTCTTTTTTTCATCATCTACCGAACCTTTACATCATAAGACCTGCCAAAATGGTTCCCGCTACCATCGCTACTACTACGATTATAATAACAACCGCTGATACGATCTGGCGTGTTTTCTGATTTGAAAATTTAAACATATCTCTCACCTCTTCTGCATTCTGCCATGCTGCGCGATAATCTGATCCGTAAGTCTCGAAATCTCATTTTTCGAAAGCGAATCAATCTGCGCAGATAAATTTATTCTATGATATTTTAGTAATTCCCGCAAGACTTCTTTTTGCTTTTTTGACGCGGGCTGTTCGCGTTTTACCTTGTAAATCAAAGGCTGCGGTGCAAACACCTCCGGCACTTCCAGAAAATACCTGTTTTTAAGCTCCTGATACAGATGGTGCGCCGCCAGCGCATCCGAAAGCGCCCGATGGCTCTCGCCCGGATCCACCGCAAAATACCGACACGCGGCTGCCAGATTCTTTTTTTCCTCCTCTGGCATAAAATGGCGGCAGATTTTCAAGGTATCAAGCCCCGCATGCTCAAATGTATACTTCCGGTTGACCGCCGCCCGCTTGAGAAAGCTGAAATCAAAGATAACATGATGCCCCAGAAGCGGCAGCTCCCCGCAGAATGCCAGAAGTTCCGGCAAAACTGTATCCAGCACCGGCGCATCCTTCAAATCATCGTCACAGATTCCCGTCAGCTCCCGGATGCGCGCATCCAGTTCCCGCTCCGGGTTGACAAACGTCGAATACGTCTGCACCACGGTTCCATCTTCCACCCGCGCCGCGCCAATCTCGATGATCCGCTCGGTTTTGGGATTTAACCCTGTTGTCTCCAGGTCAATCGCTATATAAGAATTGTCTGTTTTTTCCATTTTATTTATCCATCGTAACTGTTCAGTACCTTCACAGTCACGCGCAAAAATCCATTAAAAATTGCCTACGGCAATGGGATTTTTGCCTGCTGGCCCATGTTTTCGTACGGTCAGCGCAGTAAATGCACAGACCTACTGAACAGTTTACTATCCATCTAATTTAAAATATGGCTGTCCTACATTTCTTCTCGTTCGCAGATGTTCAGACTGCCGCCATCCGCAATTTCTTTTTCCTGTCTTTCTCTGGAAAATCCCATTTCTCACTATATTTCATCCTGTGAAATGGAAAATGCCGCCGCATTGCCAAACAGAGCATCCCGGTTTTTGTAATCAAACAGCACAAAGCTTCCGTCTTCCATCCGCTCTAAATGCGCCATTTTCGCCATCTGCCTGGAATCGTATGCCTCGTAGCCCTTCAAATAACGGCGTTCCTTCGCCTCGCGCATGAAAAACTGCTTCGTCTCGTTCTTCCACTCCGACGGATCCGGGGCAAAAGATGGACGGCTCTTGACGTTTTCACGGAGGTAGAGGTCATAAATGAGAAGATCCTGATAGGAAATTTCTTTGTTCCCCCATTTCTGAATAAACAGATACAAAATCTCATACCGTGCCAGCCGGTTATGGCTCACTCCATTCAGTCCCTCTTCCTCATAAAATGCCGCCAGGCGGTCATACAAATCAAACGCATCGCCCCATTCCTGCGACAGGCATTTCATCGTGCGGCGGAACTGCCCGCTGTTGTAATAGACCTCGACCATCTCTTCCACACCCTTGAGACGGATCACCTCTTCATAGGAAAGCCAGTTGGTTCTAAGCACCTCATACGGCGGCTTGCTCTGGCTGAGCAGACCGTATTTCTGCTTCATTTCTTCCATATAGGAACCCTTCAGCACCTTCAGAAAGCCAAGCTGAAGCTGTTCCGGCTCCATTTTGTATACATCGTTGAAGGAACGATGAAAGCTCTCGATATCCTCATACGGAAGCCCCGCAATCAGGTCGAGATGCTGATGGATGTTGCCAAAGGTGTTGACCTGCGCCACACGGCGCGCCACCTTGTCCAGATCCATCGTCCTCCGGATCTCCTTCACAACCACCAGGTTCGTCGTCTGCACACCGATTTCCAACTGAATCAGCCCCGGACGCATCTGTTTCATCAGCGCCAGCTCGTCATCATCCAGAAGATCCGATGAAATTTCAAAATGGAAGTTGGTAATTCCATTATCATGTTCCAGCAAATACTGCCAGATTGCCATCGAATGGCTCTTTTTGCAGTTAAACGTCCTGTCTACGAACTTTACCTGCGGCACCTTCCGGTCAAGGAAAAACTGCAGTTCCTTCGTCACCAGCGAAAGGCTGCGGAACCGCACTTTTTTATCAATCGAGGACAGACAGTAACTACAGGAAAATGGGCATCCACGGCTGCTCTCATAGTAGATAATGCGGTGTTCCAGCCCGCTTAAATCTCCGTAGGAAAATGGAATGTCGTCCAGATTCATGAGCGGCGCCGGACGATGGACCTCGATGGTGCCATCCGAACGGCGTAGGACAATGCCTGGGAGCTCTGAAAAACAAACCTCCGTCCCGCACTCACACGCCTCCACCAACCGCGTAAAGGTCTCCTCGCCTTCGCCCTGCATGATCAGCTCGACCTCCGGCAGCTCATCCATCAGGTGAACCGCGTCATACGAAGCCTCCGGACCTCCCATCCAGATGCGGACCTGCGGAAGAACCTTTTTCAAATCGTGGATCAGTTCCTTTACGTAAACGATATTCCAGATATAACAGGAAAATCCCACCACATCCGGTTTTCTCCGGTAAATATCCTGCAGAATCTGATCCATCTGGTGGTTGATGGTGTACTCGCCGAGATCGATCTGGATTTCCGACACGGTTTTCGTTCGATTCGCACCTTCTGCTGCCTCCGAAACCATTTCCATTCCAACAGCCGCACCCTGCTCATCCTTCTGTCCCAGCCCCAGCCGCTCCATCGCATACCGTCTCAGGCTGTAAATTCCCAGATTTGAATGTATATATTTGGCATTAATCGCCGCCAATAAGTACCGCATCGTCTCACACCTTCAAAATATGATAGCCAGCCGCCTTATTGAGCCGGTTCATAATCGCCCGTCCTAAATTGTCTTCCGAAAATCCTTCCGAAAAGATATATTCCGCGCCACGATCGTCGAAATCGCGCAGAACCGCATACAGGTTGTGTGCAACAGTCTCCTGACGCGCCCGCGCACCGATGCTTTCCAGCATCCCCGCCGGGTAACGGTCTTTCGTCTCGTCCGTGCAGATAATTCCAACCTTGCGCCCTTCTGCCAGCTTTTCGCCTGCCAGGCGGTTGATCGTCTCCACAACTGCCTCCGTCTCGCCCTCGACCAGTGTCAGATCGGCTTTCGGTGCATAATGGCGGTATTTCATTCCCGGTGCTTTCGGGCGCACATCCGCGCTGACCGGTCCTAAAATCGCCGGATCAATGCCGACTTCCCCGACCGTTTCACGCAGCATCTCCACGGTGATCGCACCCGGTCTTAAAACCATCGGCATTTCCTCCGTAACATCCACGATCGTCGATTCCAGACCAATTCCAACCGGACCGCCGTCGATGATCGCATCGATCTTTCCGTCCATATCCTGAAGCACGTGATCAGCGCGCGTCGGGCTTGGGCGTCCCGATGTATTCGCACTCGGAGCCGCGATCGGCACGCCGGACAGACGGATTAACTCTGCCGCGATCGGATCAGACGGCATCCGGATTGCCACCGTGTCAAGCCCGCCGGTCGTTCCATACGGCACGATCGCGCTCTTAGGAAATACCATCGTCATCGGTCCCGGCCAGTATGCCTTTGCAAGCTTTTTGCCATTTTCCGGCATATTCGATACCAGCGGCGCGATCTCCTCCAGACAGGACACATGCGCGATCAGCGGGTTGTCAGACGGGCGTCCCTTCGCCGCATAAATCTTCTTCGCTGCCGCCTCATCCAGCGCATTCGCCCCCAGGCCGTACACAGTTTCCGTCGGAAATGCCACCAGACCGCCCGCGCGGATGATCTTTGCCGCCTTCTCAAGCACCTCCCGGTCATGCGCCGTAAAGTCCTTTGGATTTTCTATCTTCCACATCTGGGTATGAAGTTCTTTTTTCGTTTCGTTTTGCATATTGATTCTTCTTTCTACTATCTCACAATGAATAAATCTATTTTCCGTACTAAGCTCGAAAATACCTCGCTAAGTACTCCTAGTATGCGCGGCATGACTCGTACTAAGCTCGAAAATACCTCGCTAAGTACTCCTAGTATACACAAGATTCCCCGTCAGTTCAAGGTTTCAGCGCCCATTCAGATACTCCATGATCCCCATATGCAGCGTATACGCCACGCGGTCCTGATATTCTTCTGTTTTCAGCAGCGCCGCTTCTTTCCAGTTAGACAAAAATCCGCACTCGACAATAACAATCGGGCATTTGACGTGGAGCAGGAGGTAATAGCTGTCATTCGGTTTGGCTTTTCTGCGGTTCTGGTCTCCCAGCGCATAGTCGAAGCGCTTCTGCAGTATTTCCGCCAGCCGTTTCCCCTTCTCTGACTTCCGGTAATAAAATACCTGCGCGCCAGATACGTCCTCCTGGTGGTAGCTGTTCTGGTGGATGCTGACGACCAGATCCGCGCCGGATTCCTCGACGCGGGCGCAGCGGTTTTTCATGTCGGACATTTTCCGGCTTCCGGCTGACGTATCGTAAAGTCCCCGGTCATCCTCCCGGCTCATCACGACCTCCACATCCGACTGCTCCAGATACCATTTCAGGCGCTTCGCGATTGCCAGATTGATGTCCTTTTCCAGGCTTCCGTCCACACTCACCTTTCCCGGATCAAAATCCCCATGCCCGGCGTCCAAGAAAACAACCGGCTTTTTCTTTCCAAGCACAGCGTCCGCCCCCGCTGATGCCAGCCCCGCATACCGTGCCGCCAGAAAGACGCCGCAAAATAAAAGAAGGCAGACTGCCAATTCCACTGACAGCCGCCTTCGCATTTGTTTTAGAAACGGGTGTGTTTCAAACCATTCGTTCAAGTGCACCGCTCCTGATGCATTCTTATAATATCTATATTCGCCTTGTTCGCGGCATATCCCGCTATTTTCTAATTCCAATCCCGGCTCCTACTGCTGTGCCTCCGCTACATCCTTAAACCCAAGTCCAAAAATGCCCGAGGTTTCCTTCACAATCACAAACGCATTCTCATCCGTCTCCGCAATAATGCGTTTTAAACGATTGAACTCCGTTTTGCGGACGGTACATAAAACCACCGTTGTGTCCTCGCCGCTGTAGCCGCCCTTGCCCGGAAGCAGCGTTACCGTACGGTCAATTTCCTTAATGACACGTTCTGCGATTTTCTGCGGGTATTTCGTCACGATCGACGCCTCGCTTCCGGCATCATTTCCGTAGATGATCATGTCGATGACCTTCGTCTGCGCGTACAGGGAAATCAGTCCGAACAGTGCCGCATCGACATTTCCAAAGACGAAGATCGAGGTGGAGAGGATGATTCCATCGATCATCATCAGGCGCGCCCGATCGAGACATGCGGATATTTCTTCTGGAGCAGGTAGCCGACCACATCGCTGCCGCCCGTCGTCGAACCGGACAGAAAGATGAACGCCATGCCGACGCCGACCAGAATGCCGCCGTAGAGACTTCCCATAAGCTGGTCGCCCATATAAACCGGAAAGACCGGGGCGATCACGTAGTCAAGCACCACCGAACAGATTCCGCACGCAAACGCCGTCCGCAGCGCAAAGGCACGGCTCAAATGAAACCACGCCAATATTAAAAGCGGCACATTGACCATCAGTGTCAGCCGTCCGACCGGCAGGTTCGTCACATGGTTTAACATCAGTGCCACGCCGACCGCACCGCCCGGCGCAATATTCGCCGTCTCAATAAAGCTGTGCGTGCCGATACTGTAGATAAATGCGCCCAGAATCAGATATAAAAAATCTTTTACAGAATATTTTCCAATGTATTTCTCCATTTCTGCATTTCCTCCTGTTATTCTGTCTGAGCGTTCCATCCTTTCCGGGCTGATTCTGCTGGTTCTGCTTCCCGCATCGTCCTCAATTTTCCGTATCTATCCTCCATCGCTCAGATTTCTTTTTCCTGTTTTTCCTTCGCCTTTTCGCCCCGCAGCTGGCTCGCCTTTCTCTGCAGCGTCTGCCTCGGCACATCCAGAATCCGCGCTGCCTCAGATATATTTCCGTGCGCCGCCTCCAACGCCTGCCAAATCAGTTTTTCCTCATAGGCAGCCACCGCCTCACGAAGCGACGAGCAGAGTTTTGGAACTTCTTCCAGGCTTTCCGGCGTCTTTTTCCTGTCCGCCTGCTTTTCCAGCAGAAGCTTTCCCTTGATGTCTTTATACTGGAGCAGGGCGCTCGTCTCATCCACCATGCTCATGCCGTAAACGATCACGTGTTCCAGCTCCCGGACATTGCCTGGCCAGTCATATTCTTCCAGTTTTTTTAGCAGATCCTTTGACACATACTGAACCTGCTTGTGGAACGTGCCATTGTGTTTGTTTACATAAAACTTGACAAAATGTCCAATATCCGCCTTCCGTTCCCGCAGCGGCGGAATCCGGATCGACATCATGCTCAGACGATAATAAATATCGCGCCGAAGCTGTCCTTTCTCGATCGCCTCAAGCGGTTCCACATTGGTCGCCGCAATGATCTTCACATTCGTGCGTTTCGTCTCACTGCCGCCCAGGCTGCGGAAACTGCCGTCCTGCAGAACCCGCAGAAGCTTTGACTGCAAAAACAGAGGCATCGAATTGATCTCGTCGAGAAACAGTGTTCCGCCGTCCGCCAGCTCAAAGAGTCCCTTATTTTCCATTGCCCCGGTAAACGCGCCCTTGGACGTTCCAAATAAGATACTTTCGAGCAAGGTATCCGGCAACGCCGCACAGTTCTGCGCGATAAACGGTTTATCCCTCCGTTCACTGGCATTGTGGATCGACTGTGCAAACACCTCTTTTCCGGTTCCCGTTTCCCCATAGATCATAACCGGCAGATCGCACGCCGCCACCACCGGTATATAGTCTCTGGCATTTTTCATTTTTTCATCCACTGCGATGATATCTTCCATCGTAAAAGATGCGCCGCTGTGTTTTTTCAGCTTTCCAGCGCCGCCGACCGGGATCTGTTCCGAAGTCAGTTCCACACTCTCCGGCTCTTCCTCGCCGTCTGTCATCTCCTCCATCGACAGATCGATCGCGCCCACCACGGCGCGCCCGCTCTTGATCGGAATCGAAAGAGAGCTGATATGGATGCCCTCCTGCCCCTTGGTCTGAAGCAGTTGATTTTCCACGTAAACCGGCAGTCCGACCTCCATCGCCCGGATCATGCTGCTGTTCTTAGCGTTCAGGTTTTCAAATACATCGAAAAAATTTTGTCCCACCAGCGCCTGGTAAGCTTCTCTCTCTTTCCGGTTTGAAAATTTACTATTTAACTTTGCTGAAAACAGAATCTCGCCATCCAGGTTGATGATCGTGATTCCGTCAATATATCCTTTTCCATGAAATAACTGTCTTAAAAACTCCATGCATTTCTCCCCTGTCTGAAACACCGCTGACCGGAATCACGCGCCAAGTCTCACGGACGTTCGACTTGAATCTGCGTTCATCCGGCCTGACAACGGTGTTATGTTTACACCTGTTCCAAGTGTATCAGAGGAAACAGGCAAAGACAAGTTTATCCGATCTCCTCCACACCTGGGCGATCCAGCGGAAGTTTCAGCCACCACCATTTAAATACGATATTTGCGATGATGCATGCTGCCATGATTACCAAATAGATGCCGATAAACTTCCAATGGCTGCCATTTAAGAGCATCATCGGTCCCATCGACCACGCAAACATCTCTGCCGGAGTTGTAAACGGCGCTGCAAATGCAGTATCGTTCAGCGTCTTGGAGCGGTTTTCCGGATCAACGATTCGAAGAAGGATGAAGCCGATCGCAAAAACGCCCGTTGAATAGCCAAATACGAAGATCGCGCGCTCAAACCAGCTGCCGCGGTTCATCGCCGGACCAAAGAACATCAGGGTTGCCACTACGATTACAATACCGCAGAGCAGAAGAAGTGCCAGCGGAGCTGCATATTTAACGATAACTGCCAGTTTGATGGAAGCGATTCCGAAAAACACCAGATAATCCGTCGCAGTACCGGAGATACGTCCCACTACATTTTCATCAATATAATCACCGACGCCGACTTTTCGGAAAACGAGGAACATCACGATCGCGGTCAAAAATGCCATCAGGTAATTCGGCAGATCCAGACCGATCGCTGCATAGATTCCCTTGCTGAGTCCCACACCGATACCGGATGCGATCAGCATCACTGCCAGATGCCATGCCAGCGGATCCAGGACGTTGGATGAAATAGTTTCCTCGCCCATCGACTTGCGCTCATTTTTGGGCACCAGACCACAGCGCAGATCATCGGAGATCTGATTGAAGCCTTTCATATATTTGGTCCAGCCTTTTTCGTTCCCAGCTTGATGAAGAACAGACCGCCAAAGATACCCGATAAAATACCAACAGTTGCACAGGTCATCGCGATATCCATTGCATCCAGATCACCCAGTCTCTCAAACGCGGTACCAACAGCCGCTGCCGTTCCGTGTCCGCCGGAGAAACCAGCTGCCAGCAGCAGACCGAAGCCATAGTTAATGTTCGGGAATAATTTCGAAATTACTAAAATACTAAACAACGGTGCCAGTGAGAACTGAATCGCCTGTGCCAACACTTTATAGGAAAAATAAGAACCAATCCGGTCAATTTCCGCTTTAAAATCTTTCTTGTTGAAAGAAAATCCATTAATTCCGACACCTGCGAAAATCAGGATAATCAGAACACTTGCATAAGAACCAATATTTTCAGAAAACGGCAGGATTCCCAGTCCCTGCGCCCCGAGTGCCAGCGCGATAAATCCGGCAATCATGCTTGGCGGAATGAAAAATTTCTGTACCAACGGCACTTTTGCACGTAAAAGCTGACCAACCGCGATAAAAAACGATGCGATCGCAAAGTCCACTAAAATGTCTGTAACACTCACAGATACCCCTCCTATTCTTCTGTATCAAATGCGCCTCCAGCTATTTCCCATCCGGAAGCGCTTCTATTCTCCCCTCAAATGGCAGAGCGCTTTTCATCCGTATCCCCATACGTTTCACGAAAAGCGTTCTGCCGGTATCCTTTATCTGAAAAATCACTTCTCTAATTTGATAAAGTTATCCGAATGGCTCTTGGTTGCCGACGGAGCCAGATCCAGTTTCTGATCTGCGATCTCTAAGATGTCTTCCGGACGAACCCACGGTCTGCCCTGGATAGCACTTGTCTCCTCATGGGTTAAGTATCCCTTGTAGGCAGTTAAGCTGCGGCGCAGGAAACCATCCTTTGCACACGCCTGCGCCACACCATTGTTGATGATGCTTCTGAAGTGCGGCAGTACGGATGCTGCGTATGCGATCGAGGTAGACTGGGAAATTGCGCCCGGAATGTTGCTTACGCAATAATGTACGACACCTTCTTCGATGTAGCGCGGATTTTCATGGGTGGTCTCATGGAATGTCTCGATTGCACCATAATCGTTGCTAATATCTACGATAACGGAACCTTTCTCCATCGAGCGGACCATCTCGCGGTCGATCATGTATTCTTTGGCATCCTTCGGCCATCTAACACAATTATATACGACATCTATCTCTGGTAAAATCTTTTTCAGATTATAACGGTTGGAAATCTGGGTGTTGACTTCCTCATTGAACTGTTTTCCGATATCACGCAGGGTTCCGATATTAATATCCATAACCGTTACCCACGCGCCCAGCGCATGAAGAACAGAGATTGCTGCGCGTCCTACCACGCCGCCTCCAATGACCAGCGCCTTAACGCCCGGAGCACCGCCGAGACCGTTGACGAATTTGCCCTTGCCGCCGTTGATGGAGAGCAGGGATTCCAGGCCAAAGAGTGCACCCGCCTTACCAGCTGCCTCACAGTTCGGTGAACCGTAACGGTGGGAATCTTCTGCGGTAAATGCAATACACTTGCTGTCGAGAAGTGCCTGTACCTCCTCCGGATGTGCTGCTGGATGGATGCAGGTAAATACGATCTGGTTTTCACGGAGCAGTTTGTACTCGCACGGTTCAAACTCTTTTACCTTTGCGACGAAATCGCAGGTTGCATAAATTTCTTCCTTTGTATCAACCAGCTTCGCGCCCTCTTTCACATATGCCTCATCCGAGAATCCAGAACCTTCGCCCGCGCCCTTCTGAACGTAAACCTCATTGCCGTCACCTACCAGCATGCTTACCTCTGCCGGGGTTGCGATGACACGGTACTCGCCTACTTTGATGTCTTTCAATACGCCAACTTTCATAATGTGTTCCCTCCATGTAATATATTTTTCTTTTTGCTTGATACTTTTGCTTGATACTCATATATACAGCAAGTTCCGTGCCAACTTTTACGTTTTTCGATTTTATTTAATATTTTTCTTTTTTATTTTCCAAAAAATTCGAGGTTTTCCTTGTAAATACAAGGTTTTTGTCGAATTAAAATTTTTATTTATTTTTTTGATAACCTTCCAGGAATGACTCGTTCTTGTCTCATTTTTTTCATAATGCAAAAAAATGACTCATTTATGAGCTTTTATGTGCTCATAAATGAGTCATTCAAATTTTATTTTTAAGTCATATGCCGATTTTTGAGTCCTTCATTTCTAGGGTGCTCATTTTCATTTCTGCGCTTTCGCTGATAAACCTTTTATTTTTTTCACCCAGTTTGATTCCTACTGCCCAGCTTCCGCCGCTGCCAGCTTTCGCGACTCCGTCAGCGTCTTTCCCTCGCGCAGATGAACCACCACGCGCTCCAGTTCCGCCGGATCTGCATAATTCGAATGGTTCACTGCATTGTACAAACTCCGTAGACTTTCCCTCATACTGAATATCATCCGAAATAACGTGTCCTTGTGATCCCGCCTTGCTCTTGCGTAAGTTCCTTTTTTCATAAATCCTCCTTTCTGTCAGGAGAATTTCTTCTGCTTTGTAACACTCCCGTCACCTCACAGTCAGAGCAAAATCCATCGAAAATCTCCTGCTTTTCAATTGTTACTTAATTGGATATGCATAAGATTTTCTCAGATTCATAATTAGATTGGAATGTAAGATATACTTGAAATGTTTACAAAGAAAAATATATGCTTGATATGATAAATGTAACATATCCGAACCCATGATGCAAGGTATATGGTCCTAAATTGTCCATCCGTTCAAAAGATGGATTTGCCGGATTCGGTCATTGCATCCGCAAAAAAGGAAGCAGGTGAGCAAACCATTTAAGATCCCCTCACCTGCTTTTCTTATACCTTGATGTTGTCTTTGAAGTATTTCTCCCAAGAAATCTTGAACGCTTAATGGGATCTGACCCCATTAACTTCATTCACTTTTTGGCTGTGTAGCTAAGGATACCGCAATTAATGTAATCAAAGCAATCGGGAATGCAACAAAAATTGTCTGTAATCCAAATGGAGAACCGGTTGCCTCCCAGATAATACTTAATCCACATCCAATAATCATAGATGAAATGCCTCCCGCTTTTGTAGCTTTTTTCCATACAAGTGCTCCAACAACTGCCGGTGTAATTCCTGCTCCATAAATAGTATAGGACCAATACTGAATTGCAAGAATCGATGGGAAGAAAGTCAGAATAATATAAGCGACAACACCTGCAATCAAAATGAACGCACGGCTGACTTTAAGCTCTTCTTTCTCTGTTGCATTCGGATTGATTTTACTATATAAATCGATGCAGAAGTTAGCTGCTGCAGATAACAGATATGAATCACCTGTTGTAATGGTAAATGCTGCTGCTGCGGAAAGTACGATGCCGCCCACAATCGTAGGAAGAAGTGTTGCCGCACCGATCAATGCCTGTCCTGCTGCAATACTGGTTCCAAAATACTGACGCGAAATGAATGCATAGCATGCAACAACCGGCATAATAACAAAACAAGCAAGCATAGTGCCCATCAGACCAACACGAGCTGTTTTTACATCCTTCGCTGCAACAATTCTCTGATAATAGTTCTGATCGGAACAAGTCAGAAGAATCAGCGGAAGATATCCGCCAACCCATTTAAGAAGCGTCTGACCGCCGAAGAACGTAAGGCTTTCCGGATCGTTAGCCTGTGCAGAAGAAATAACCCAATCCCAGCCACCTACTGTACTAATCAGAACCGGTAAGCCAATTGCAAGGCCACCTACCATCAAAAATGCGGACATCGCATCTGTCGTAGCAACTGTCTTCAATCCACCAGAAAGGGCTAGTACAATAACAAGTGCACAACAGATTATTGTACAATAAGTAGTTGGAATACCAGTTGTAGCGTTTAAAATAAATCCAAGACCTCGATACTGATAAGAAACGATAGAAACCATCGCAAGTGCTATGATAACCGCTGATATTGTTCTAGCTTTAGAACCATATTTCGTTTCAAGAAGCTGTGATACCGTGTAGCAGTTGCTTTCCCGGATTTTAGGGGTCAGATAACATAAAACACTCATACTGATAACCGGGCAAATCGTAAAAAACAAACCACTCCACAATCCATAATTAAAAGCTAGGCTATTTCCACCACCGGTTACTGTACCACCACCTGTATATGTAGCCAAAATCGTACCAATTGCTACAATCTTTCCAAGACCTCTTCCTGCTAAGAAAAAATCTTCTTTTCCTTCTTTTTTTACAGCTGCTTTCTTTGCGAAATAAGCTCCCGTTCCAACCAGAGCAAGTAAATAAACAATAACAACCAGAAGCATTTTAGGCTGAGCAATTAATTCATGCATAATGTATCCTCCTTTAATGTCAATATCATTTTCCATATTCTATACTAAAAGACCTTCTTTATATACCGCCGATAAATGTTCTGTAAACGCATGTAAATCTACCAATGGATTGGCATCCAGAACTACAATGTCTGCAATTTTTCCTTCTTCTAAAACACCTCTGTCTTTCACCCCAAGTTCCTCCGCTGCAGCCAAAGTTGCACAGCGAATCACCTGAGCAGCTGACATTCCATTTTCCTGCATTGCAACTAATTCTTTAAATATGGATGGGTGCGGGCCGAAATTCGGAGAACCTGCATCACTTCCCGCAACAATCTTCGTACCGATTTTCATGGCTGCTGAAAAAGCCTTTTTTTGATTTTCCTCAACAGCTGATGCCTTCTCTACGATAACATCTGCGATCATTCCTTTTCCTCGAGCCAGTTCTTTATATACCTGCAGAGTCGGAACCCATACCTGCCCATTTTCTTTCATCTTATGAAGAAGTTCTTCATCTAATGCACCTCCGTGCTCAATTGTATCAATTCCGGCATCAATACATTTTGAAATAGCATCTCGTGAAAGCGCATGTGCTGCGACCTCATATTTAGACGGTGTGCTTCATATGTAATCGCCTTCAACTCATCCGGTGAATACATACATGGACCTACATCTTCCAATCCAGCTGCGCCTCCACTCGCCATGATCTTAATCCAATGAAGTGGTGGAATGCTCATCTCGATATTATAACCTTTCAAACGTTTAATTTTATCAATCAACTGCTCCTTTGTATTCGCAATATAGCCAATCATCGGACAATGTCCATAGGAACCTTGAATTGCACTTCCCGCCGGAACAATATGACTTCCTTTAATCAGTCCAATATTCACAGCTTTTGCCAGAGGAATTGAGCAATCATCATTACAGCCCAAATCGCGTACAGTCGTTACCCCGTTCTTTAAGGATTTTTCCGCCGAAGAAACACCTTTGGCAAAATTTAAATAGTTTCCGTCCCGTACAGTCTCATACATGGGGTCCTTGGCTGTTCCTTCCCATACAAGATGCACATGAGCATCCATAATACCTGGAATCAGATATTTTCCACTGCAGTCCACCTTCTTTGCTTCAGTCGGCGCCTTTTCCTGAACTGATGCAATTTGCTTACCAGTAATTTTTAAATCTGCCTTGATAAATTTTCCTGTTCTTACATCCAGAATTGTACCATTAACCAAATAGAATTCTTCCATACTTCCAACTCCTTCCTGATTTTTCAATCAATGTTGAATATAAATATCCGTAGCTAAAATCAAAATAATGTAATAAAATGAGGATTAAGAATAATTATTTTGATGAACAGATTATAAAAAAAATATAAACTGATTACTTCGTATATCTGATACAATATCAAAAAAACATCTTGTGCAGAATGCACAAGTAGAAAGGAGTCCCTTATGCTATCATTCCTATCATTCATGCAAAAGCTTTCTGCTTATCACGCTTTAAAAAAAGAAAGCATCCTCTATCCAGATTCCCCAATTTTTCACGTTCAAAACAACCTCCCTGTAAGAGAAACATTTACAGAAGCTACCGCATATATTATTCATTCTGATGATTGCCTTCAAATCCCCAAAGACAACCAAAATATACTTTGGATCATTTTGCCGAACGGCACAGATGACACAGAAATCCCTGATTGGATCGAAAACTATGTTATGCTGGCTGAACCTACCGTTCAAACTGAGCTTACATTCCAGCTGCAGCATATACTAAAAGTAGAGCGACGAATTGAAGAAGCTCATTACAAACTCAGCCAATGCCTGATAAACCGTAAAGATGTGAATACCATCCTATCTACAGGTGCAGAACTTCTCAAAAACCCCTTATTTTTATCGGATACATCCACCCGTGTTCTTCACTGGTCTGATCTGAAAGAACTAAAGAAAGTTGATGACGAACTGATTCAATGCATCATCAAACACAATTTTGTAACCTCCGATCTATTCGAAAAATACGACTATAAAACTCTTCTGCCCAGTATCGAACAAACCGAACATGCCTTTATTGAACATTCTAATTACCAGAAGAAGAAAGAACGTCTGATTGTAAAAATTGTTATTGAACACCGATATTTTGGCTGGATCGTAGTGATTCCACAGAAACGTCCCTTTGAAGACGGCGATTGTCAAATACTAGATATTTTAGCAAACGTCCTATCGTTAGAATTAGAGCGAAATAAAATAGGCTTTGCACTCAGTTATCGTGAAAATCTTCTATTTGAACTTATTTCCGGACGCATCCGCAATCAGGAAGAATTTAATTTACGGGCAAAAGGATTTGGCTGGATTCCGGGAGAACACTTCTATACCATGGCTATTGGCTTCCGGGACGCGTACCAATCGGACAATCAAGAACGTTCCATCACTGCTTACAAAAATCATCTTGGTATGATTTATCCAACCTATAAAGCAGTCTGTATCGGCAATATCTTATATCTGCTTCTTGAAACCAAAGATCTGGAATCAGTTGCCAATAACTTGGATAACTTCTTTCAAACTTATCATCTGGCCGCTGGTTGCAGTCACCATTTTTCAAATATCATTGAATTTAGTGCATCTGTAGAACAATCCTTAGAGATTCTACGAATTGGAATGAAACAGAATCCAAGGCAGAATATCTATCGATTTCAGGAATACAATATGCCTTACCTGGTTTCCACTTTGAAAAAATATAGTCAGCCGAACTATTTCTGCCTTCCAGAAATACTCAGATTACAGGCCTATGATCAAGAATTCGGAACCGATTATTTAGATACATTACAAACCTACCTCTTCTTCCGCAATGTAATAACTGCAGCAAATCATCTTCACATTCACAGGAACACTATGAATTACAGAATCCAAAAAATCATTGAAATTACGGGGTTAAAGCTTACCGAAGGCGAGGATTTGTATAAAATATGGCTTAGCTGCCTCATTCTTGGTGTTAATGGGTTCTGCCCCCATTAACTTTGAATCACTTTTTCTTTACCATGCAGCGTTTCTTAAAGAATGAAATACCATGCAAAGAATCTGACCAACGCCCCCACTGTGTATCACACACAGCGAGGGCTTTTTTTGCACTCCAGGAGTTCATTTTATTTCCGTCATAAACTATACACTTCCACCATAAGCCGTATCCCGACTTTCAGACCTTCCTGCTCCGGCTTCAGCTTCTTCCGGTCTCCACCGGGCTTTCTGACTTTATATGCTCTTTTCTCTCCCATAATTATTCATGCAGCTCCAGCGGCAATCCGTCCGGGTCAAGGCAAAATCAAAATATAAAATTCTAAACTTGAAATTTCCAAGGTAATTTTGCTTGAGTAATTTCACAAAAAGCCGTTTTTCTGAAATTTATTCCGTTCTTTATTTTCACAATAAGTTGATTTCTTGAAATTTCTATGCTAAAATAGCCTCAAAAATTTCAATTTCCATTTTTCGGAGGAAAAAAACAATTATGACAAACCGAGCAGGAACACTCGTGAGTAATCTATCAGGCGAAATGGCGTATGAATCCTTTCGGCCAGCTCCGCTTCCACCAAATCCTCCTATTGAGGTATCTGGTGAGCTTCTCACGAAACTTATTGATGCAAACAAAAAATTAGCAACACTTGAAGGGCTTTCCTCCCGTATACCAAACATGGGGCTTTTTGTTTCCATGTATGTCCGTAAGGAAGCCCTTCTTTCCTCACAGATTGAAGGTACACAATGCACCCTTGAGGATATCTTGAATCCTCTGATTGAAGACAACACCAATCGAGATATTTCCGATGTTGTTAACTATATCCGCGCGACTGAGTTTGCGCTTGAGCGGCTGAAAACACTGCCTCTGTGCAATCGTCTAATTAAAGAAACTCATGCAGTTCTTTTGGAAAGCGCGCGAGGACAGGAAAAGAATCCTGGCGAATTCCGGTATTCACAAAACTGGATTGGCGGTCAGGGAAGTACTCTCAAAAACGCTCGATATATTCCGCCAAATCCTGAAGATATGCTAACAGCCATGTCCGACCTTGAAAAATATATCAATTGTGATGATACTCTTGACCCTTTGATTCAAGCCGCATTAATCCACTATCAATTTGAAACCACTCACCCTTTCCTTGATGGTAATGGACGTGTTGGACGACTTCTCATTACGCTCTTCCTAATGGAAAAAGGCATTCTGTCTACTCCCGCACTCTATATTTCTTATTACCTCAAGATGAACCGTATTGAGTACTATGACCGTATGACTCAGGTGCGACGTACTGGTGATTATGAGCAATGGATTTCTTTCTTCCTTCAGGCTTTTGCAGATTCTGCAGAAGATGCGATTCATACAATTGATTATCTTACTGCATTACACGATAAAAGCACGAAATTATTTGATGCTCTCACAAAGAGACAGCGTACCAGCGTTCTTAAAGTGTTTGCCTATTTGGAATCAAATCCTATTATTGATATTCAGAAAACCGCTACGGCTCTTGAAATGTCCTATAATACTGTGTCAAAGGTGGTCTCCATTTTGGTCGATGATGGAATCTTGGAGCAAACAGCCAAATCTGGAAAGGCGAAGATATATTCTTATACCGAATACCTCGATATTCTCCGTAAGGACACTTAACACCTTGACTACCACCGCTAAAAGCGCTCCAAACAATGTCTTTTTCTCAATTTCTTTCACAATTTTCACTCTTATTCTACCACAAGATTACTACAAATGTCTTTCTTCCGTCAAGTCGCACGAAAAAGCGCCTGCACATCCGCACAGGCGCCTTTTCCCAAAATAAATAAGTTGGTGAATAAGTAGTTATTGTATATAAAAAATATAATGGAGGCATAATTAATAAATGACTACGCTTCTTTCTCCGCTTCCAGCTGTTTTTTCAGTGTTCTCAGCTGTCCGCCATTTAAGACAACTTCAATTTCTTTATCCGTCAATTCTAATTTAGCCCAGAAGGAGAATCCTTTTGTCTTATCGGTAATCTGTACACGGCGTGCTGCAATCTGCTCCCGCAGGTTATCGATATGAAGCTCATCTGTCTGCTCCAGGCGGTCATAATCAGCTCCATCCTCAAACAACATTGGAATTACGCCATGATTTACCAGGTTTCCCTTATGGATACGGGCAATACTCTTGGCAATGACCGCTTTTACACCCAGATACATGGGATTAATAGCCGCATGCTCACGGGAGGAACCCTGTCCATAGTTTTCACCGCCGATGATAACGCTCTGTCCCATTTCTTTTGCGCGAGCTGCAAATTCCGGATCATATCGATGATAGCAATACTGGGACATCAACGGAATATTGGAACGCATACTGCTGAACTCAGCACTTGCCGGTGTAATATCATCGGTGGATACATTATCACGGGCTTTTAAGCTGATAGGAGCATCCAGTGTCTCCTGCGGCGGCTCCGGAACCGGAAGAAACTTGATGTTCGGTCCGCGGACAATCTCCACCTTCGCAGCTTCCTCCGGAGACAGCGGCGGAAGAATCATCGAATCATCAATATCGTACTGATCCGGCTCGTGAATTGAATCCAGGATCTTCACATTTTCACCCATAATATCTTCTGCCGTTGCGAAGGTCCCCATAATCGCTGTCGCTGCAGCACTCTCCGGGCTTACCAGATAGATCTTAGCAGTCGGATTCCCGGCACGTCCCTTGAAATTACGGTTGGAGGTGCGGACTGCCACACCGTCGGTCGCCGGAGTCTGACCGATTGCGCAGCACGGACCACAGGCAATCTCCAAAAGACGGACACCTGCATCCAGAAGCATCTCCACATATCCATCGCGCATCAGCTGACGGTACACCTGCTTGGAAGAAACCGCACAGGTACAGCTTACATCCTCATTCACATGATGTCCCTTAAATACAAGTGCTGCTTTTGCAATATCGGCATAGCTTGCATTGGTACAGCTTCCGATAAATACCTGCTGTACTCTCTTCTTTTCCGCCTGATGCAGCGGCATAACATTGTCCGGCTGGTGCGGACATGCGATCAACGGCTCTAACTCGCTTAAATTGATATCGATCGTCTCGTCGTACTCGGCGTCCTCATCCGGAAGAAGCTCTGTGTATGCTTCCGGACGTCCCTGTGCAGCCAGAAATCTCTTTACCTGTGCATCTGCCGGGAAAATGGAAGTGGTCGCGCCCATTTCCGCACCCATGTTTGCGATAGTCGCACGTGCCGGAATCTCCATCTCGGCAACTGCCGGTCCCACGTACTCATATACATTTCCCAGACCGCCCTTGATGGTCACGCGGCGAAGCATTTCCAAGATAACTTCCTTCGAGTTGCAGCCCGGTCTTAATTTACCGGTCAGGTTGACACGGACGACTCTCGGCATCGTCAGACGCATCGGAACACCCGTCATCGCCGTTGCTACATCCATGCCGCCGACACCGATACACAGCATACCGATCGCGCCGCCATGCGGTGTGTGACTGTCTCCGCCCATCGATACCTTGCCTGGCACACCAAAACGGGATACATGAACGGTATGGCAGATGCCGTTGCCCGGTCTGGACACATACACGCCGAATTTCTTTGCTGCGGACTGCAAATAAATGTGGTCGTCCGGCGTCTTATTATCTACATATAATAAATTGTGATCGAGGTAGCTGACGCTGCACTCCGTGCGGACACGGTCCAGCCCGATCGCCTCGAATGCCAGATAAGTCATAACGGCATTGATATCGTGTGTCAATGTCTGATCCACCTTGATAAAAATTTCTTTGCCCGGCGTCATATCGCCCGATACGAAATGTGACTCAATAATCTTTCTGGTAAGTGATTTCCCCATGTTTTGATTTCCTCCATTTGGTTTGTCATATTCTCTCGGAGTCTTTCCTGCACTCCGCCATCTCTATCAGCCCCGCAGCCTTGACCCGGCTGCCCGTCTGTTTTTTCCGTCCTTATTGTAACGCCTGCCTGCGGGGAAAATCCAATTAAGAAAGGGAATGAAGGTATAACTTTCTGTTATCAGGGCTTTTCCCCGTACTCCTCCCTACTCAATTCTTCGCTTCCATTTACGCCTCCTTATTTTCGCTCATTTTTCGTATATCTACAAAATTATATTATATCTTTTAGGTGTCATTAAAAATTATTTTATTTTATTATGTAATTTTATGTATCTTTTTGTATTTTTCTGACTGTTTTATGTTAGAATCCAGCCATGTTTGGGAGGACAATTTGTATTAGGGAGGAAATTCGAATGAGAAAAATTAAAATGATGACCAGTGCAGTGCTTCTTTCTTTATCCCTGGCTTTTTCTTTAACAGCTTGTGGAACAAAGTCTGAACCGGCAGCCGATACAACAGCGGCTGAAGCCGAAGTAACCGAGACAGAAGGCGAAGCAGAGACTGCCGAAGAAGCGGCGAATGACGAAGAAGAGAAAGTCAAAGTCGGCGTTTCATGGAATGCAGACGAAATCGACGAAGATGCACAGTTATATATAGATGCCGTTACCAAAGCTGGCGGCGAAGCAATTTATCTTCCTCAGATCAAAACCGAGGATGACGCGAAAAATGCTCTGGCAGAAATCGATGCTCTGGTTATGACCGGCGGCGAAGATATTGATCCGAGCTACTACGGCGAAGAGCCAAACGAAAAATTAGAGACTGTAAACGAAGTCAGAGATACTTCTGATTCTCTTTTAATCAAGGCAGCTCTCGATGAGGATATCCCGATGCTCTGCACCTGCCGTGGCATGCAGTTCTTAAACGTATTAAGCGGCGGTACCTTATATCAGGATCTTCCGACTCAGAATCCGTCCGATATCGAACATCGCGATCCGGACCGTAAGGTATTCGCAAAACATGAGATTACCGTAGACAAAGATAACATCGTTGCTGCCGCATTTGGCGGAGAAGGCACCTACACTGTAAACTCCTGGCATCATCAGGCAGTCGATCAGTTAGGTGACAACCTGAAAGTCGTTGCTACTGCTCCAGATGGAATCATCGAAGCAATCGTCAGAGAAGATAAAGACTACGTGATGGGCTTACAGTTCCATCCGGAAGCTATGATCGCTGAAGGTGATGACAGTTTCCTTGCTTTCTACACCAACCTGATCGATCAGGCAAAAGAGGCAGAATAATCACATTTCTCCCAGACAAAACAATATTTTTGATGTTTTAATAACCTCCAGGCGGATGAATCAATCTTTCCGCCCGGAGGTTTTTTGTCCAAGACGCTCTTTTTTTATAAAGAAGAATGTGCCTTGGCACATTCTCGCGCCGAGCGCGGTCGCTTGCGACAAACTACATCTTCGCGCGAGTGCGCATCATTGGCACGTTAGTGCCTTTTTGTGTAATAGGGGATTCCAAGGAATTTCCTATTACATAAAAAAGCAGAAGCCTCACGCTCCCGCATGAGACTTCCACCCTACTTTGAATCATTGAATCTTAATTAAATTGTCTCTACTCCCAGCCAATCACATCCCAGACGTCGCTGGTTTCCAGCCCCAGCCGCCATCCGGCTACGCCTGCCAGGTCGTATTTCTTGATTAAATCCATCTTGAGTCCCAGAGACCTTGTCTCCTCCATCCAGAGCTGCTGTTCGCCGTTCTGGCTGTCCAGCCTGCCGTAATACTGACCAGCCGAATCATCCCAGGTCAGATCCATGCCGCTCTCCGACACCCATTTTGTCGCCTCGGAGATTCCCATCGCACGGGAGGACGCATTGTCGCCGCTTCCCGTCCAGAGCCTTGTGTAGAACGGGACTGCGTTGATTACCTTTTCCTTCGGAACCAGGGAAAGCATATCTTTGATGCCGTTTTCGACATATCCGATCGAAGAAACAGAACCGGCTTCACCGCCTGCATAGTGCTCATCATAACCCATGATAATCACATAATCTGCGACGTTGCCCTGCTCTTTCTGGTTGTAGAAACGGTTATATACCGCCGGAACATAGTTATCGACCGACAGCACCAGCCCTTTCTTTCGGCAGGAAACCGACAGCTCGCGGATAAACTCGATGTAATGGACGCCCGCCGCCGTCTTCAAACTCTCAAAATCCAGATTGATACCGTCAAATCCATAACGGTCCGCCTCTGTCATCATATTTTCAATCAGTTTTTCGCGCACAGACGTCCTGGAAAGAAGCACCTCCGCCTGCACGTTCTTGCTGCATTCGCGGCTGAAATTGTCGAGTACCGCCCAGACCTGCAGACCTTTTTCATGCGCCCGATCCACATAGGACTTATCTGCCAGAGATTCATACGCGCCGCTGTTGCTGCTAAGCGTAAACCACGTCGGCGCGATGACATTGACACCTTTCGTCTTTGCAATCAGAGAATCCATCGCCTGGTTTGCCGCCGCGATCGTTACCTGATGCCAGACCATCACAATCTTCTGATCCAGTGAAATATTCTGGTAGACCGGAGCAGTAAAATCACTCTTTAACGTCTCCTCATGCAGATTTTTCATCTTCCACTTGTGCATATATCCGATATGACCGTCCGGTGTCATGACTCTCGCCCAGTTGTCATACTGTTCCAGCACCGTCACTGTCCCGCCGCGCTTTATCTCAGTCACAATCGGGCTTTTCAAGCCGCCTCTTAAGCGGATCTTGGCGCTCCACGCCGCATCTGCCACCGTGACCGGATCCCAGTTATTTTCCACGAAAACCCGCTTCTGTGCCTCACCATCATACGCCTGCAGACGCACATCGGTGTATTTCTGAATCAGAGCCAGTGAAAGATAAACTGCATCGCCATCCCGGTAAAGGATCTTTTTTCCGTCCTCATCCACTGTCGTCTCGTCGCTTTTCACGATCTCCTCCGGCAGGGCGTACACCAGTATTTCCTCATTGGCATCCCAGTAAAAACGTTCATTTAAGTTCGCATCTACCCACGTAGCCGGCAGATACGTCTGCCCGTCCACGTAGACACCGCTCTCCTCCTGACGTTCATAGTTCAGATACAGCGCCACCCGGTCGCTGCCGCCCGCCGCGTACAGAGCATCCAAATCCGCCCTCTCCCGGCTTGGCATATATTTGACCGCTGCAATCACGCCAACGGCTGCCACGATTAAAAACAGCACAAACCCAAAAATCCGTCCCAGACAGCCCGAACGTGCTTTCCTTGATCTTCCTCTTTCCATGTTTTCCTCCGGTGTATGTTAAGGTAATACCATAAGCACTAAGCTCAAAATACCTCGCTAAGTGCCCTTATTATATCACACCAGCTCCATGGAATGTTGACTTTTTTCTTAACTCCTCTTTCATTTTCCCTGTAATAGGTTACTGTTTACGCATACGTACCCAGTAACTGTAATAGCACCATCTAAACAGTTCTCACCATTTTCTCCGAAAGAAAAATCCGGCGGACTGTCCAGATACGGACAAAACGGCACCTCTCTTATCACCGGTTGTAAACCCGGTCAAAATGTATCTCTGTCAGCACTCCTGTCTCCGCTCCGACGTAATCAGCCATATAAAACGAGCCGTCCTCCCGGAACTCACACAGCTTCCTGTACTCTTCTGGTCTGCACTCCCTCCCATCAATTAAAATCTGGATTCCTTTGCTTTTATATCGCTGTAATCCCTCGACAAATATTCTCTGCTGTTCCCTACGCCTCCTCTCTGCCTCTTCTTTTTTACTTTTTCTCACTACCATTCCACACCTTCTCCATTCCGCGAAAACAGCCCCTTCTAACTTTTGACCTTTCGGAGATAATCGGTAATTTATAACCCCAGGTCTGCCTCGCTTATCGTAGGAATTTTCCAAAAAAAGTCATGGACTCTCCCGTAACCATCAATGCGTTCTTCTGCAGTGGGATTCGCCGGATCCGGATATCCAGATATTGCTCTGCCATTTTTACAGCTTCCTCTTCTCCAAATGAGACGAAATACTCACACCATTTTTTCCATTTTTGCTTTTCTGCTGCCAATGCCGCAAAATCTGCCAGCTGCCATCCGCTGACCGAACCGACCAGAAAACAGCGGCTGCATCGAAAAAAGGCATCCTGATTCTTCTGTGTCAAGGCTCCGAAGTCGATCACCATCGCCTCCATCCCCCTTTCCGAACAATCGTACCATTCTGCACGTTCAGCCTTTTGATAGAAAAAAATTCCCCTAATTTCAAACGGCTGTCCTGCCCCGTCTATAACCGGTTTTTCCCTTCTTTTTCCCGTCCGGAATATCTTTTCAAGCTGTGCAAATGAGCCGCTCTCATTTTGTTCCAGAACCGCCGTTCGCCGGCACAGAACCCCGGACAGATATGCTGCCGTCATAAGCGAAAAGTGTGTCACCCCAACCGATGGTCCGCTCCCGGCTATCCCGATACATTCCAGGCGTTCTGTCCCGGCCTGCTTTGTGTCTGGCACTGGTTTTTGCCTGAATTTTCGCCCCACTTTTGAGCTTTCGCCCCGTTTTCCGATTTTAATCTGTATTTCCTCCTATTTCCACTGCCACGGGAATCCACCCATAAAGCGCTCCCACCTTCGCCGGATGTTCCGCCAGAGTCCCCCTTCTTTTGCTGCCTGCCTGGTCCCCCGTCCTTTTTTGAGAGCTTCCTCCCGGAAAATCCTTTCAAAAAATTCTGTCTCCTCCGCTGCCTCATTTTCCTGCCCCCGCCTTCCGCCTGCATCGAACGGCGGGGTTAAAAACGGAAGCCGCAGATACCTAAGATGCCGGACCTCCTCCGGAAGATAATCCCGCCCGCATTTTCTGTGATTTAATAAAATCTGGAGTCCCTCTTCTGCTCCCAGAAACCGGATCGCCCGCAGAGAATCTTCTTTCTCCCACGGCTGCAATCCACAGACGAAAAGAATCAAATCATACTCCCCATCCAGAACCGTCTGGAGCTCGGTTCCGCAGTCATCTAAAATCACTTCAAACACTGGCTGTTCCAGCTGCACCACATCGCTGTATCTGGGTTCCAACGCCAGACCGTCCATGTAATAAATTCCATGTTCATCCGGCACCATCCCATACCAGGATGCCAGCCTGCGGACTGCCCCCGTGTCATTCTGCTCCCTGTAAAGGCAGGAAACTCCTTTCTGCCGCAGATATCGGACCGCGCCAAGTGCGGTATGTGTAACCCCGATTCCGCTCCGGCTGCCTGCTACGGCAATCCTGAGAAGTGGTATATGACGTTCTGCAAATATGCGCGCCTCCAGTTTTTCCAATGCCTCTAACACTTCCCGGACACTCTGGCAGCGCTCTTTTTTCTCTATTCTGAGACATCGCCCCATAAGAATGTACAGATCTCCCCGACAGCTTCCCTGTCCTGCTTTTATCTCCCCCTCTGGGGCATGCCCTGTCCCCATATAGTACAGGAGGGCGCCAATGGCATAGATGTCGGTCCTCTCATCCAGAGTCCCTCCCTCGTACTGTTCGGGGGCTGCAAAGCCTTTTGTTCCATAGCAAACAGATCGTTCCTGGCTCAAAGACGCCAGTGCCGCCTGATCAAAATCAATCAATTTTAATTGTTCCCGGCAGATTAGAAGATTCCCGGGGTGGAGATCTAAATATAAGATTGGATTTGGTTTGAATGAATGCAGATAATTCATGATCCGGCAAAGCTCAATTCCCAGACGGATAAGCTCTCCCGTTTGCAGACTGCCCGTTCTCTCAATTCGGGCATACAACGACTCACCGCACAGATATTCCTCGATGAGATAATAATAATTTTCGTCAATTTCCAGATCGTAGATGATCGGGATTCCCGGATGGCGCAGCCGCTTCAAAAGCGCTGCTTCCTGAATGAAACCGCTCTCTGTCCGCCTGACACGCTTAATCGCTCTCTCTTCATCAAGCCCCAGATGCCTGGCTAAAAAAACAGTTCCGCTCCGACCGCGTCCGATCACACGTTCCAGCTGGTATTTTCCAAATAGAACGGCTGCTTCCGTACCGCGCCTCCTTTCGGTCTATACCACCTCTCAAGATTCATTGTATACGATCCCCTCGGTTCCCGCAACCGTTTTTAGAAAGATTTTATGCTTTTTTTTCATATTCAAATTGCCAAGTGATTATATTATATAGTATGATGAATACCAAGGTTCCAAAGTCCAAAACATGAGTAAGCAGCCTTTTTCCGCAGAAAAATGAGCGGCTTACGAATGTCTTGCAAAATTGCGGAAGTGCGAAGCACGAAGCATTCGGTATCTTAACCACCCAAAAGACAAGGAAGTGAAAATCCATGAAAATAGAACGCATCAACGAAAACCAGATCCGCTGCACCCTGACAAGCAGCGATCTGAGCGCCCGCAACTTAAATCTGGGCGAACTCGCCTATGGCACGGAAAAGGCGAAAAAACTGTTCCATGAAATGATCCAGAAGGCATCGAATGAAGTCGGCTTCGAGGCGGACGATATTCCTCTGATGGTGGAAGCAATTCCGCTCTCCAGTGAGAGCATCATGCTGATCATTACCAAGATCGAGGACCCGGAAGAGCTGGACACCCGCTTTTCACGCTTTTCCCCGGGAAACGAGGACGAGCCTCTGACAGCGCTTGCCAACGAGCTTTTAGAGGGCGCGGACGGGCTTTTAAGCCTATTTACTGACAATGGCAAAAATACCGCCGCAAGCCCGCTGACCGGTTCGGACGCGCCTTCCACTGAAAATGCAGAGCCAGGTTCCAAACTGCCGGCAGCGCGTATTTTTACTTTCGGCTCCCTCGACGAGGTCTGCCGGGCAGCGCGCATCGCAGCTCCAGTCTGCGAAACACCGAACACGCTTTATAAACACCCGTCCGATGGTCGTTACTACCTTGTTGTCCGCCAGACAGCCGACAGCACCGACGCATTCAACCGCCTGTGCAATCTCCTGTCCGAGTACAGCGAACCATTAAAGACTGCCGCTGCCCCGAATGCATTTGAGGCATACTATGAGGAGCATTATGAGACGATCGTCCGGGAGCACGCGCTCTCAACGCTCTCGACCCTGTAGGAATACTGACTTCCAGAAAAATCGGTTTTTTCCATTGCTTTTATTTTAGAACATGAAAACCATCAATTTCTCCTTGAATATTTCGCATTTTTAGTATAGAATATAGCCAAACGCATAAATATAAAAGGAGGATTTTATCATGGCATTTGTAATTACTGATTCTTGTGTAAGTTGTGGTTCCTGTGCTGGCGAATGTCCAGTTGGAGCAATCTCTCAGGGAGATGGCAAATACGATATCGACGCTAACAGCTGCATCGACTGCGGTACATGTGCAGGCGTATGTCCGACCGGCGCTATCGAGCAGGGCTAATTAAACACAAACAAAAACGAAATATCTACATAAAAAAGCCTGTCGTTTCCGACAGGTTTTTTTATGCCCTTTTGCAGAACTTATCACATCTTATTCCCATTCCGTCCAAATTTCTTTTTCTTTACACGGGACCGGAAAAATGGAAACCGCCCTGGCGCAGCCGCTGCTGCTTCCGCTCGCCCCTGGTTTTCCCGCTGATACGCGCGGATGACCTCGTCGAGGCGCTTGAAGCGCTCTTCCTCCCGCTCATCAGAGACCCGCATCAGGTATTCCAGCTCCTTCATCAATTTATCATGCACCAGATAGCTAACATCCTGGCTCAGTTTTTCACTGTTTTCCTCGATCGCGCGCCCGATGACCTGGTTCATGATCTCCTGAAACTGGCGCATTTTCTCCCCCGCCAGAGGCTGGGAAACCTCTGCCTGCGGCAGTTCTGTTTCCTTGTTTTCTACCTCTGTATTTTTTTTCATTTCCATATTTTCCTGCCTGCTCATGTTACGCTCTCCTGTTCCCGTTTCCCGGAAAACCGCCTGTGCCTGCGCTTCCAAAAGCGCTTCCGGTTCTGTTTTCTGATTTTCTTCCACTTTTCCGAGGATTCCCCGTATGGCTTTCAACTGGTACCCCTGTTCCTTCAACTGCTTGATCTGACGGAACAGCTGGATATGAAACTCCGTATAGTACCGATGCCCCAGTTCATTTCTCGGAATCGGAAGCCCCAGCTCGTCCTCCCAGTACCGGAGCACGTGAGCCTCCACCTGCACCTGTCTGGAAGCATCCGAAATCAGGTAATGCTTGTTCTTATTCATTCTGCTTGTCCTCCCCGGTACCTTACTACTACTATATGCGGGGTTCAAACTAAATATGAATAGCATTTACATAAAAAACAAGTTCCGGAACTCCTTCACCATCGATCGGAGCGATTACCATATCGTAGCTAAATGCCAGCTCGCTGACGGTAGAAGGCGAATGAATGACATAAATAAAAAGAGGGGATTAAATTTCCCCTCTCCATTCTACAGCTTCTTCTCAAAGCACCAGTAATCATGCCCCTGCAGCACATACTCACCGACCTTCTCAAAGGCCAGTTTCGCGTATGACCGCAGCGCTTTCACATTATCCTTCGCCACCAGCATATGGGCACTCTTGCAGCCGCGTCTTCTAAGTTCCTCCATCGCGCCTGCCAGAAGCTCGCGTGCGATGCCTCGGTTCTGGTACTTCTCCGCCACACCCAGTCTGGAAATTTCTGCCGACGGCTGCAGCTCTTCCGACCAGCACGGAATCGATTCCACCTCCGGATCATCATCGATCGAAACCAGCCCCGCGATCTCCCCCGACACATCATCCCGGATACAAAAAAGCGAATCCCTGGAAAAATCCGACTGAAGCTCCGGCTCCCCTGGATAGATGTCCGTCCAGGCACAAAACTCGGTTCCAGCTAAGGCACGGTAAAAATGGCGGACGGTGTCCAGATCCGATTCTTTTATCAATTCAAACATTTCTCATATTCCTTTTTACATAATAATCTTTTATCAATCATATATTTATCCGGTCCCGTCCCTTACACGATTCTATCGTTATTTCGCCAAATTCGCAAACTTCGTCAGCTCCGGTCTCCACATCAGCTGCACCGTTCCTATCGGACCATTACGCTGTTTGGCAATGATTACCTCCGCGATATTCGGCGTATCCGTATCCTTGTTGTAATAATCATCACGGTACAAAAACATAACCACATCGGCATCCTGCTCAATCGCACCAGACTCACGCAGATCCGAAAGCATCGGGCGATGGTCCGGACGTGTCTCGCAGGCACGGGAAAGCTGCGACAGGGAGATAACCGGCGCATTCAGCTCTCGCGCCAGCGCCTTTAGTGAACGGGAAATCTCCGAAATCTCCTGCTGGCGGTTCTCTCCGCTCTTTCCGCTGCCGCTCATCAGCTGTAAATAGTCGATAATGACAAGGCTTAAACCGTACTCCAGCTTCACCTTGCGGCATTTCGAGCGCAGCTCCGAGATCGAGATACCCGGCGTATCATCGATGATCAGCTTGGAACTTCCGATCGTACCGATGCCTTCCACGACGGCATCCCAGTCGGAATCCGTCAGCGTACCGGTACGCAGCTTCTGGGAATCGACATTCGACTCCATCGACAGCATACGGTTGACCAGCTGTTCCTTCGACATTTCCAGGCTGAATACCATGCACGGAAGCCCTTTTTTGACCGCCACATGCTCGACGACATTCAGAACAAACGCCGTCTTACCCATCGAAGGACGCGCCGCAATCAAAATAAAATCGGACGGCTGGAATCCCGACGTCCGGTAATCCAGATCGATAAATCCGGTCGGAATACCCGTGACGGTGCTGTTGCTCTTCGACGCCGCCTCAATCTTTTCCAGAACATTCAACGCCACCTGGCGGATCGGCACAAACTCTCCGCCTCCGCGGCTCTGGAGCAGGTCAAACACCGATTTCTCCGTGTGCGCCAGAATATCCTCCAGCTTGTCCCTTCCGCCGTAACAGAGGTTTTCAATCTCCTCATTCACTTTTATCAAACGGCGCAGGACTGCCTTTTCCCGCACGATATTGGCATACGATTTGACATTGACCGAGGTCGGCACAGATGTCATGATATCCCGGACAAAGTCCAGGCTGCTGACCTCCGGCGGAACATCTTTTTCGCGTAGCCGATTTTGAAGCGTCACCAGATCGACCGGCTTCCCTTCATTGAAAAGCTCGACCATCGACTCAAACATGACGCCGTACTGGTGCTGGTAAAAATCGGCGCCTGTGATAATCTCAGACGCCGCGATAATTGCTTCCCGATCCATAAGCATGGATCCGATGACTGACTGTTCCGCCTCTACACTGTGCGGGAGAACCCGCTTTATCAGGGCTTCCTCCATGATTCAGTCCTCCATATTAAGCTTCTACAACCTTTACTGCCAGTTTTCCGGTTACTTCTTTGTGAAGCTTGATCGGAACTTCGTGTGTGCCAAAGGTCTTAATCGGCTCCGGCAGAACCAGTTTCTTCTTGTCAATATCCAGATTTAACTGATCTTTGATCGCCTTTGCAATCTCCTTGGAAGAAACAGAGCCGAATGCTTTTCCGCCCTCGCCTGCCTTGATGGACAGGGTGATGGACTTATCCTCCAGATGTTTTGCCAGATCCTTCGCTGCTGCCAGGTGCTCTGCCGCGATCTTCGCCTCATTTGCCTTCTGCAGCTTCAGATCATTTAAGTTCTTCGGTGTTGCCTCGATTCCCAGTTTCTTTGTCAGAATAAAGTTGCGTCCATAGCCGTCGCTTACCTTTACAATCTGACCTTTTTTGCCAAGTGCCTTTACATCCTCTAATAATACAACTTCCATCGTTATATTTCTCCTTTCTCCATCATATCCGTAATGAGATCTTTTAATTTCTCTCTGGCTTCATCGATCGTCGCACCCTTAAGCTGTGCACCCGCAATCGTGCGGTGTCCGCCGCCGCCCAAGCGCTCCATGATAATCTGCACGTTGATCTCATCGATCGAACGCGCGCTGAAATAGATCGTGTCGCCCATCTGCGTCAGGATAAATGACGCCTTGATGCCTACAATATCCAGCAGCTCATTTGCCGCCTGTGCACCAACCACGGTAGGACTTTCAAGTCCTTCGGACGGACACACGGAAATCGCAAATGCGCCGTGATAAATCTCTGCTTTCTGGATCGCCTCAGCTCTCGCCCGGTAGTCCTCCAGCCGGTCGCGGAACAGCTTTCTCACACGCACGACATCCGCGCCGTTTCTACGCAGGAACGCCGCCGCCTCAAAGGTGCGGACGCCTGCCTGGTTCATGAAATTGTTTGTGTCAATCACGATACCGGCGTACATCGCATCCGCCTCCGCCGGCTTGATCTTGATGCCGTCGTCGCCGATATACTGCAATACCTCGGCTACCATCTCACACGCCGAAGACGCATACGGCTCGACATAAGATAACACCGCATTGTCGATGATCTCGCTACTCTGGCGGTGATGGTCGAGCACCACGATCGTTTTGATCTGCTTGAGCAATTCCGGTGCCTCCGTGATACTCGGGCGGTTGACATCAACCACAACTAACATCGTGTTGGAATCCGCCCACTCTGCCGCTTCCTCGCCGGTTAAGAACAGATCCTCCGGGTAATCAGAGCTGTTTTCAAACCGCGCCATCATCGGTTTCACGGAAGAATTGACCCCATTGATGACGATCCGCGCCTTTTTATTAAAAGAGGTCGCAATCCGCCAGATACCAATCGCCGCGCCAAAGGAATCCGTATCGCCGATCTTGTGTCCCATGATCAACATCTTATCCTTCGTATCCATCAGCTCGCGCATCGCATGCGCTTTGACACGCGCCTTGACACGGGTCGTTTTTTCCAGCTGCTGCGATTTGCCGCCGTAATAGCGGATCTTCGTGCCATCCTTGACAACCGCCTGATCGCCGCCGCGTCCCAGCGCCATATCAATCGCCGTTCTCGCATACTCATAGTTGCGGATGTAGCTGTCGCCATTCATACCCATACCGATACTCAGCGTGACAGCCATATCATTTCCGATATTAACCGTCTTGACATCCTCCAGGATCGAAAAGCGGCTCTCCTGAATCTCTTTCGTGTACTGCTGCTTGATCACAAACAGATACTTGTCATTTTCCAGCTTCTTGACGATACCTTCCATCGCCATGAAATACTTCGTAATTTTCCGGTCAATCAGGGCAACCAGCAGGGAACGGCGTACCTCCTCGACACTCTCCAGCGCCTCGTCGTAGTTGTCGAGATAGATAAGTCCCGCCACCAGACGCTGATTGTTGATCTGCTGCTTGCAGCGCAGAATCTCCGTCTCATCGCAGAGATACAGCACTAAAAGCATCTCGCCGCTGTCCTCGTCCACCGCGCCAAGCTTCATACCTTCCGTCTCGCTCAGCGCCACCTGCTGGATATCGATCCGGTAAAATCTGCCGTCAAATGAAGAATGAACGCTCGTTTTTTCGTCCATCTCATCCAAAAATTCCCGCGTCAGTTCCGGAAAGACCGCTGCGATATTCTTACGGCAGTTTTTATCTTCCCCGACGATCTCCGAAAAGGAGTGGTTCAACCAGAGGAAATGTCCCTCTGTGTCCGCGATGGCATACGGCACCGCCATCTCATAGAGGAGCTGTTTCTGCACCCACGCATACTCCGCCGAAAACTCCACCAGTCCGCCCATCAGACGTTTTCTCCGGTACATGAACAGCCAGAGTGCCACCAGCACATATATAACCGTAAATCCGGACATCACAAGACCGGCAGCCGGGCTCACGATCCCAACTGCCAGGTTCGCCGCCAACAGGAATACCGACAGTATAATCGGCCACTGCAGATACGTCCGCAGCTGACCTCGTATTTTCATATTTTCTTTCATCTCATTCTCCCGTGCATACAATGTTGCTGTCCATGTGCCGGTTTTCAAAATACCTGCCATGAGCAGTAACGATAAAGCAACCAAAATGACTTGATGCCCCTTATTATAGCATAGTGAGGGGGATTCGTCCAGACAATCCCCCATTGACAAGCCAGAGCCGCCGTGCTAGTTACTGTGCACGCATACGTGCCCAGTAACGGAATTTGCCGTGGCTTCGCATTTAAATACGGCAAATTCCTGCTGCCACCACGTTTTCTTACGGCACTTTCGGTTCCAAAAGTGCTACCCGCGAACAATAACGTGCTAGTTACTATTCACGCATACGTGTACAGTAACCTGCGCTCGTATATCTTTTACGAAATGCTTTATATGCTTTAGTCTCGGCTATAAAGTTGGTCGAGCTAGTAATAAGACACAAAAATAACCGCCCCGGTCCTGCAAACTTGAGCGGTTATTTTTAACTTATCATTTAAGGGTCCAACCGTCTATCGGTGAGATCCTTTATATATAGATAACATAACTACAAAAAATTTCAATCATCTTCTTTGCATCTGTTATCTTAGATATCCTCATATCGACTGCATGAAACTATAAATGCCACTCTTCTTTTACTTCACCGCCTGGCAAATCAACTCCACGCACTTCTCAATTCCCAAATCTCCGCTGTTCAGCATCAGATCATAGTTTTCTCTGTCGCCCCAGCGCTGATTCGTATAGTTTTCATAATAGATCCGGCGGCGTTTGTCGGTCTGGTGCATAAATTCATCAATATGCTCTTCCAGATCCCCGTACTCATCAATCGCGCGGCGAAGCCGGATATCACGATCCGCATAAACAAAGACACGCAGTACATCCGGACGGCTTTTCAGAATATAATCGGCACATCTGCCGATGAATACGCAGCTTCCGCGCTTTGCCGCCTCCTCGATCGCCTTCTTCTGCGCCACATAGATCTGCTCTGTCAATGGCAGTTCACTGAGCTTCGGCTCCTTCGGATAGGAAAGTCCATACAAAGTTCCCATCGCGAAATTGTAAAGCAGACTATTTGTCAGGCGCTGCTCACGATCCGCAATAATTTCCGCCGGAAAACCGATCTCCTTCGCAGCAGCATCGATCAATTCCTTATCATAAAATTCCATTCCCAGTTTTTTTGCCGCTGTCAGACCAATCTGACGACCTCCGCTTCCATATTCACGACTGATAGTGATAATCTTTTTTTCCATACAACTGCCTCCTCCCTGTTCCTCCGTGGACTCCCTCTTTTTCTGTCTTTAGTATAACATATGCCTCAAAATTGTTCAAGTTTAGTCGCACACCCTTCTTATTTTTCTGTATTTTATTCCATATATGTAATTATTTCTGTTTTCTCTTGCTTTTATTTTTCTCTTTTCTTCTTACTTTCTATGAAATTCCAACTAACTTCTTCGTTTCATTCACAAAAAAGATGGGTGAAAGCGTTTTATGTATTCCACTTTCACCCATCTGGTCTTCATTTTAAATTATCATTTTATCTAAACTGTCGTTTTTACAGCCAAACGCTTTTTAGTCTCCTAACCGGTAAATTTCCCGGCGCAGCTTCGGTCCGATCAAAGCTGTGAAAATGATTTTGACTGCATCGCCCGGCAGATACGGGATAACGCCCACACCCAGTCCGGCTACAAAGGTCATGTTAAGCTGACCTGCCAGCCATACCGTTCCGAAAATATAGCAAATCGCCAGTCCCAGTACCATGCCAACGATATGCAGGGCTACTTTGCCCGGAAAATGATCCACGAAAAATCCAACAATCAGCGCCATCAGGATAAATCCGACGAGATAGCCACCGGTCGGTCCTGCCAGCTTACCGACTCCTGCTGTAAATCCGGAAAATACCGGAACGCCCACCATGCCAAGCAGCATATAAATCAGGTAACTCACCGTGCAGGCTTTCATTCCCAGCACATATGCTGCCAGATAAATGGCAAGATTTGTAAAGGAAATCGGAACCGGGCTGAATGGAAGCGGAATCGAGAACGGTCCCAGAATACAGGTTACCGCCGTCATCACGCCAATCAGCGCCATCCGTTTGGTTGTAAAGTAAGGTTTGTGCTCCGCTTCTGCGGAAAGTGTTTTACTCATGATATGGATACTCCTTTTTTATAATGTGAAACCCATAGCCGCCAGCATCTCCTGGTCCTCGCTGATGCGGTTTCCGGAAGTTGTCAGCATATCTCCGGTGATGGCTGCATTCGCGCCGGAGCGGAATGCCCGTTCGCCGGAATGTTCCATTGAATTTCGTCCTGCTGCCAGACGGACCATCGCAGTCGGATTGATATAGCGGAAAATAGCAATCGTCCGCAGGATCTCATTCTCCGAAAGCGCTGCCTGATGTTCCAGCGGTGTGCCCGGAATCGGACGCAGGATATTGATCGGAATTGACTTGATTCCAAGCTCGCTCAGCGTGATTGCCATGTCGATCCGGTCTTCCCAGGTTTCTCCCATGCCGATGATACCGCCGGAACAAACGGAAAGTCCCGCCGCCTGCGCACGCCGGATGACCTCCAGCTTGTCCTCAAATGTATGTGTGGTACAGATATTCGGGAAATTTCTCCGGGAAGTCTCAATATTAGCATGATACCGTCCCACGCCCGCCTCTTTCAGACGGTTGAAATCTTCCTGTGACAGAAGTCCATGGGAGGCGCAGAGCTCTACCTTACATTCCTCCTTCATAGCGCGGTATGCCTGAAGCGCCTTCTCCATCTCCGCTCCCGTCAGCGCACGTCCCGCCGTCACGATGGAGTAACGATGTACCTTCTTCGCCTCATGACGCTTGCAGTCCTCCAGAATCTCCTCTGGCTCCAGAAATGGATATTCTTCCACCTTCGCATGATGACAGGCTGACTGCGCGCAAAACTTGCAGTCCTCGCCGCAGCGTCCGCTTCGTCCATTAATGATAGAACACAGATCCACATGGTTGCCGCAGAGCTCCTTTCGGATTTTATCAGCTCCCGCACAGAGCTCATCCAGATCCTCACTCAATAAAAAGCTTAAATCCTCGCCCCGTTTCAGACGGCGTCCTTTTATAATCTCTTCTGCCAGTTGTAAACTCATATCTTCTACTCCTTATCAAAATCAAAACACTTTTTCTTTAGTTATCCTTCGGTCAAACTCAAAAATATCCCATTTTTCTCATTTAGCTAACTTTCGCTATTATAAACCGTTGATTTTTAAATGTCAACATACCAGATTAATATAGTTTACATTCTGGCATCTGCTAAATCCAAAAAACCTGCATTTTTCCAAATATTCTCCAGCTATTTTCCAGACTCATGGCAGCAAAAAAAATGTGCCTTGGCACATCCGGGCGTCTCGCGCGGTCGCTTGCGACAACCTACATCTTCGCACGAGTGCGCATCATTGGCACGTTAGTGCCTTTTTGTGTAATAGGGAATTTCCTATGAAACAAAGCTGTTGTCCGACAGGCATTCCCATCGTCCAGCAGCTTTGTCAGCCTTTATTTCTAAGTTTCGTAACTGTTCAGTATCTTCACAGTCACGCGCAAAAATCCATTAAAAATTTCCTACCTGACCGGCTCCAGTGCCCCCATGCTCCGTTTCAAAATTCCCTTCATATAGGCAATCAAAATCCCATAATTGGTCATCGGGATCTCCTGATCGGCAGCGCTTCGAAGACGACTCTTCATCTCCCGCTCATTCAGCATACAGCCGCCGCAATGAACGATCAGCTTATAACCGGACACATCCTCTGGAAATTCCGTCCCCGATGTAAAATGAAACTCCGGCGCTTTTCCCGTGTACTGGCGGATCCAGTCCGGCAACTTCTCCGTGCCGATGTCTCCGCACTGGCGATGATGCGTACAGCCCTCAGAAATAAGAATCGGATCTCCGTCCTGTATCATTTCCAGCGCTTTGGCGCCCTCCGCTGCCTGTTTCAGATCCCCCTTATACCGCGCAAACAAAATGGAAAAGGAAGTCAGACGCACCTGCGGCGGCGTCAGCCGGTCTACCAGCGGAAATACCTGGCTGTCCGTGATTACCAATGCCGGAGCTTCTTTCAATTTTGCAAACGTCTCCGAAAGTTCACTTTCCCGGCAGACAAACGGCATCGCACCGATGTCCAGCAGATCCCGGATGACCTGCTGCTGCGGCAGAATCAGCCGCCCCTTCGGCGCCGCCTTGTCAATCGGAACAACCAGAATTACCGTATCAAACGGTTTTACTAGATCAGCAGCCAGCCGTTTTTCATCCGTCTCCTGTGACGTAAGACGTGCCATTTGCTCTTTTAACTGCTGGATTCCTTCTCTCGTCCGGGCACTCACATAGGCGGTATGTTCCACAACCGGTTCCTGTTCCGATTTTCCCGTCAGCAAATCCATCTTATTGTAAACCACCAGATACGGGATTTCCTTCTTCTCAAACAGCCGGATCATCTCTTCTTCCCAGCTGCTGATTCCTTCCACCGCATCCACCACCAGGACTGCCAGATCCGCCTTATTTAAGACTTGACGAGTCTTGCCAACTCTCTTTAAGCCCAGCTCGCCCTCATCGTCGATTCCAGCGTGTCGATGATAACCACCGGACCGAGCGGCAGAAGCTCCATCGATTTATAGACCGGATCGGTCGTCGTCCCCCGGATGTCCGACACAATCGCCAGCTCCTGCCCGGTCACCGCATTGACCAGACTCGATTTTCCCGCATTTCTCCGTCCAAAAAACGCGATATGTACCCGCTCGCCGGACGGCGTCTCATTCATTCCCATTTTGATCCTCCTGATTTAGTTAAAACCTGAAATCCCGCTGCCCCTTTTCAATTTCAACCAGATTTTTTCTCACGATCTCCTGCACTTTTTCTTTCGGAATCGAACCGATCTCCGCCTGAATCAGCTTCTCTCCAATCTCTTTCGTCCCCGGCGCCGCATAATCCTCCAGATACTCCTTGAGCGTCATCAGCGCATTCGGATGACAACAGTTCTGAATCTGCCCGCTCTTGCACAGGCTCATAAATCGGTCGCCCGTCCGTCCTTCCCGGTAGCACGCCGTACAGAAGCTTGGGATATAGCCTAATTCCATCAGCCAGCGGACCACCTGGTCGAGTGTCCGGTTGTCGCTCACATCGAACTGCGCCGAATTTTCCTCCTCCGGCTCTTCCTCTGCATATCCGCCGACACTGGTGCGGGAACCGCCGCTGATCTGCGATACGCCCAGCCGCAGCACCCGCTCCCGACAGGCTTTGCTCTCTCTCGTTGAGATAATCATGCCCGTGTACGGAACTGCCACCCGGATGCAGGCTACGATCTTCTCAAAAATATCGTCGCTGATGCCGTTGTCAAAGGTCGATGGGTCGATATCGTCCGCCCGGCGAATGCGCGGCACGCTGATGGTGTGCGGACCAACGCCAAAAACTGCCTCCAGATGTTCCGCGTGCATCAAAAGTCCTGCAAATTCATACCGGTACAACTCCAGACCAAATAAAACGCCGATTCCTACATCGTCGATACCGCCCTCCATCGCGCGGTCCATCGCCTCCGTGTGATAACAGTAATTGTGCTTTGGTCCCGTCGGATGCAGGCGCTCATAGCTCTCCTTGTGGTACGTTTCCTGGAACAGGATGTATGTTCCGATTCCCGCCTCTTTCAGTTTCCGGTAATTTTCCACCGTCGTCGCCGCAATATTGACATTGACCCGGCGGATCGCCCCGTTTTTATGCTTGATACTGTAAATTGTCTTGATACTGTCCAGCACATATTCAATCGGATTGTTAACCGGATCCTCGCCCGTCTCCAGCGCCAGACGTTTATGTCCCATATCCTGAAGCGCAATTACCTCCCGCCGGATTTCCTCCTGCGTCAGCTTCTTTCTGGCAATGTGCTTGTTTTTCATGTGGTATGGACAGTACACGCAGCCATTCACGCAGTAATTCGACAGATACAGCGGCGCAAACATGACGATCCGGTTTCCGTAGAAATCCTGCTTGATTTGGCGCGCCAGCTCAAAGATCTCCTCCACCTTTTCCGGGATCTCGCAGTCAAGAAGCACTGCCGCCTCGCGGTGGCTCAGCCCTTTTCGAAGCCGCGCCTTCGCCAGAATCTGGTCAATCAGTTCCACGTTGTTTTTGTTCTTCTCGGCATAGGAAAGAGTCTCTAAAATTTCCTCATGGTTGATAAATTCCTCTGCCTTTTGGGATGATGGGTTGTAATTGTAACTCATAGTTTCTTCTCCTTTTCTTACAGGTCAGGATGATAGCTGTCATGTTTTCCTCCGGAATTATCAATTTCAAAAATGCCAGCATGATCAGCCGTCCATCGCGTCCTTCCCCGTCAGTTTATTTATCTGTAAGCATTTTTCGATGCCAACAAACCAAATCGCAGGCTTTTACCCCTTATAATCTCCCCGGTCGATGACTACCTCGTACCCGATGCTTTCCATGCGCCTCTTCATGCAGTTGATGCACTCCGCCGCCTCGTCTCCCGTACAGATTTTATTGTCATAAAGCATATATTTGGCGCGCACCCCGACCGGAGACAGGTTCGGCATCACGACGTTTCCGCCTGCCAGAATCCCCAGTTCGCGTCCCATCGGATGAATCGTTCCGAGCGCTGTCGTCGCCGGAAGCAGCACTTTCGGCTTCAGCAGGCGAAGCAGCCCTAAAAGAAACAGTGTCTCTTCCAACGTTCCTGCTGCCTTCCCGCCAAACGGAGTGTCGTGCTGCGGAATAAACGGACCGATTCCCACCATTTCCGGATCCAGTTCTTCGATAAAACGCATATCTCCCGCCAGACAGCGCGCCGTCTGGTGCGGAGAACCGACCATAAAACCGCATCCGGTCTGATAACCAAGCGCCTTTAAATCACGCAGGCACTGCATCCGGTGTTCAAATGACATCTCTGCCGGATGCAGTCTCGCGTAATGGCACGCGTCCGCCGTCTCATGGCGCAGCAGATACCGGTCCGCCCCTGCCTCTTTCCAGCGTTTCAACGTATCATACTTCTTTTCTCCGAGCGACAAAGTAATCGCACAATCTGGGAATTCCGCCCGGATCGCCTGCACCATCTCCAGCACCCAGTCGTCCGTCATCGCCGGATCCTCACCGCCCTGCAAAACAAAGGTGCGGAATCCCAGCTGATAACCATTCTCACAGCAGGAAAGAATCTCCTCCCGACTCAGGCGGTACCGGCTTGCATTTCGATTGCTCCTTCGGATGCCGCAATAAAGACAGTCGTTTTTGCAATAATTGCTGCACTCAATGAGTCCCCGCACATACACCGCTTTTCCGTACTCTCTTTCCCGGATGCAGCGCGCTTTTTCAAAGAGGTAGTCCGCCAGCTCCGGTGAACGTCCCTCGATCAGACTGACCCACTCATCCTCCGTCAGGGACTCCCCCGCTTCCAGACGGTCAATCAATCTCTTTAATTCTGTAATCGTTTCTATCTGTTCAGCGCCTGGACGGACCGCCTCCCGCCACCAGTCAGACGGTCGAAGCCCCGCGCGTGTAAAATCTGCCATTCCGTCACCTCGTTTTCATTCCTGTGCTTCCGGCGCCTTCGAATACAGCGCCTTCGAAGAAATCCCTCGCAGCATCCCCAGCTTCCCGGACAGCGCACTGATCACATCACCCGGCGCGTCAATCACGACGCTGATAATATTCACGTTCCGTTTGTGGTAAGGAATCCCCATCCGCCCTACGATATACTGCCCGTACTGGTGCAGCACCTTATTCAACTCTTCCGTATCTCCCGTCTGATCGACCACAATACCGATCACGGCAACTCTTGATTCTGTCTCCATGTTTTTCCCTCATATCTTCCTGTTTATCTGTCCAAATTTTTCTCTACAACAGATACCATTTCAAATATCTCCGCTAAAAACCATGCTGCGATCCTGTCCTGCAAAATCTTCCATCCACAGGCACCACTTTTTCCAGCCCCGCCTTTCTATAGAGCAAATGGATCAAAAAGAGCCCGCGCAGACGCGGACTCCATCCATCTCAAAAAGGGTATACGAATCTCCATGAACCGCTCCCCTTTCCTTCAAGACCCGTCTCAAACGTCAGCATCGCTTTTCACCACTTCCAGCATCACCGGAACACTCGATTATTTCTGTTCCATTCCTTTTTGAAAGGTATCTACTGCCTCGCAAATCGGAATACTTGATAAAAGCGTATCACATTTACTGTAAAATTGCAAATAAGACTTATATGCTTCCCCATAAAATGCTTCCCCATAAAAAACGGGCGTCGCCGATTTTCCACTCCAAAACCAGCAACGCCCATCTTCCATTTTCCTAATTATTTCTTACAGAATCTTCCCATACCGTCCCAAAAAGCTCTTCGTTCTCTCATTATCCGAAGCAAACACCTTCTCCGGCGCGCCCTCCTCGACGATGAGTCCGTCTGCCATGAAGATCACGCGGTGGGAGATATCTTTCGCAAACGCCATCTCATGGGTAACAATCACCATCGCGATGTGCAGATCCGCTAACGACTTAATAACCTTCAATACTTCTCCCGTCAGCTCCGGATCCAGTGCGGAGGTCGGCTCGTCGAAAAACAGAATCTTCGGATTCAGTGCCAATGCACGGGCGATCGCCACACGCTGGCACTGACCGCCGGAGAGCTGGTACGGATAATAGTCCTCCTTATCCTCCAGACCCATTTTTTTCAGAAGCTCGCGCGCCTCTTTATAAACCGTCTCCTTGTCGCGCTTCTGCACATGGATCGGCGCGTCTGTGATATTTTTCAGCACAGAATAGTGCGGAAACAGGTTAAAATTCTGGAATACCAGACCGTACTGGCTGCGGATCTCCTTCATGTCCTTCTTGTCCGCATAGCTGACCTTGCCATCCGCGCCCGTCCAGGCTGCTCTCTTTCCTAAATATACGATCTCGCCGTGGTCCATCGTCTCCAGCATCGTCGCGCAGCGCAGAAGCGTCGATTTACCCGAACCGGACGGTCCGATGATGGACACGATCTCGCCCTCGCTCACACTCAGTGAAATATCCTTTAAAACCGACAGATCGCCGAATGATTTTTCCACATGATTTAATTCTAACAAGTTCATTTTCCACATTCCTCCCGCTTCTATCGGTAATAATCCAGCTTTTTCTCAATCCATTCCATTGCAACTGCCACAACCAGATTGAAAATGTAGTAAAAGACGGCTGCTGCTACAAACGGCATCATATTCGTCTGGGATGCCGCCAGCGCCTTGGCGATTGAGAACATCTCCGCCACGCTCAACGTAAACGCCAGAGACGTATCTTTTACCAGCGTGATGACCTCATTCGTCACCGACGGAAGAATCCGCTTGATTACCTGCGGCAGGATGATCTTGAAGAAGGTCTGTGCCTTTCCATAACCCAGAATCTCCGCTGCCTCATACTGTCCGACCGGCATCGACTGGATGCCGCTGCGGTAAATCTCGGCAAAATATGCCGCATAGTTAATGACAAAACCGATGAAGGTAGCCCACAGACGGTAACTGCTGCCGACTTTGATGCGGAACAGATAATACGGTCCAAAATACACCACCATCAGCTGCAGCATCAGCGGCGTGCCTCGCATAATCGAAATATATACTTTTACAATCGTCTGGATCAGCTTGTTCTTCGACATACGCCCGAACGCGATCACGAGTCCTAACGGAAGTGAAAATAGCAGTGTGATCACAAAAATCTGTGTGCTGACTGCCATACCACCCGCAAGCTGTGTAATCATCTGCTGGAGTGTCATCTTACCCATAATTATTCCATACCTGCTTTCTAAAATGTAGATTCGTTACTGTTCACGCATACGTGCCCGGTAACGGAATGTGCTGTGACTTCACAGTTAAACACATAAACCGCGAATGGGGACTGCCATGAAATCATTCACAGCCGTCCCTATTCCTATTATTTAATAATGTTTCGTTTTTACAATCAACGATTAATTACTATTTGCCGATGGTAGTTACGTCCTTGCTAAACCATTTCTCAGAAACTTCCTGTAAGGTCCATCCTCTGCCATCTCTTCCAGAGTGCTCTGAACTTTATCTCTTAACTCGGTGTTGCCCTTCTTGAAGCCTACGCCGTATTCTTCCTCAGAAAGGGAATCGTCCAGAATCTTGAAATCAGCGTTTCTCTGCTGAATCTGATAGCCAGCTACGATTACGTCCATCGCAATGGCATCAACGGCGCCCTGCTCCAGATCCATGAATGCGGTGTTGTAATCAGCGGTTGTCAGAAGCTCCTTGAAAGTAGCGGTCAGTTCCGGTGCCTCTTTTAAAGCTGCCTCTGCGGAAGAATCTGCCTGAACCTCTACGATCTTGCCTGCCAGATCCGCCTGGCTGTTGATATCCGAATCATTGGCTACGACAAATACCTGCTGGTTTGCCATGTACGGCTCAGTCCAGGTGTAATCATCCTCACGACCCGTCATCGTAAATCCATTCCAGATGCAGTCGATATTGCCGGACTCAAGCTCCATATCTTTAGAATCCCAGGCAATCGGCTGTGCCTTATATTCCAGACCCAGACGTTTTGCAACTTCCTGTGCCAGCTCCAGGTCAAATCCGGTGTACTCGCCGTCATCGCCTACAAATCCCATCGGCGGGAAATCCTGATCAAAACCAACAATCAGAGTGCCGCCGTCGGTTGTCTTCGCCTCTTCTGCGGTGGTTTCCTCTGCCTGGCTCTCAGCCGCCTCTGTGTCTGCTGCGGTTGTCTCTGCTGCGCTGTTGCTGCTGCCACATGCGGTCATGGAAAGTGCCATTACTGCAGCCAGCGCCGCGCTCACAAATCTCTTTTTCATAATTAGTGTCCTCCTCATTTTCAGACAGTGGAAGCCGTTCTCCCTTTGCCGGTTTCCGTCTTGCTTTTTAATATGCTACCATATTAGCATACTAAAGTGTTTTTGTAAAGCACTTATTTTCGAAATCTGTTTTTTTGTGTAATAGGGAATTCCATGGAATTTCCTATTATACAAAAAGGGATCCCATATGATCTCTCACATGGAATCCCAATCATTTTTATCCTCAATAATTGAGTGAAATTTGAGTAAAAATCTTCCTTTACCCTTAAAAAACCCTTATTTTACAAGGATTACTCGCAAACATACGGCATCAGGGACAGATGTCTTGCTCTCTTGATAGCTACAGTCAGAGCTCTCTGATGTTTAGCACAGTTGCCAGTGATACGTCTCGGAAGGATTTTTCCTCTCTCAGATACGTATCTCTTTAATTTATTTGTATCTTTGTAATCGATTTCGCCGTTCTTCTCGCCGCAGAATACACAAACTTTTTTTCTTCTACGCATACCGCCTCTTCTGATCTTGGAAGCGTCTGTTTTATCGCCTTTATTGAATGCCATTGGTCTTTCCTCCTTCACACACATCAGCCTGATGGCGCTCTCGCGCACTCCGTCCGCCGGGGGACCGATTCCCGAACCTAGTTGAACGGAAGGCCTTCGTCTTCTACTCCATCAGGAATATTCATGAATCCATCGCCGATTGCGCTGGACGGAGCCGGGCGCTCTGCCGGACGGTAACCGCCGTCGCTGTTGCCAGATGCCGCATTCTTGCTCTCTGCAAATTCCTGATCCTCTACAATCACTTCTGTCGTATATACTTTCTGGCCGTCACGATTGGTATAGCTGCCAGTCTGAATTCTTCCGGTTACTACGAGCTTGGTTCCCTGATGAAAATACTTCTCAGCGAATTCGCCTGCTCTGTCAAATGCAACACACGGAATGAAATCCGCTGTCTGTGCGCTGTCGTCTCCGTTTCCGCCTCTGCGGCCTCTGCGGTCTACTGCCAGCGTGTATCTGGCGATTGCCATAGCTCTCTCGCCCTGAGAGTATCTCACTTCCGGATCTCTCGTTAATCTGCCCATCAGAATTACTTTATTCATACGATCACTCTTTCTTTATCTACTCTTACGCATCCTGTCTTACGCATAAGTATCTGATAACCGGCTCCATGATGCGGATGTGGTTCTCCACCTCATTCGGGCATACGGAATCAGACTCGAAATGTACGAAGTAGTAGAATCCTTCTTTCATTTTCTGAATCTCGTAAGCAAGTCTCTTCTTGCCCCATTCATCAATGTCAGTTACTGTACCGCCGAAACGTGTGATGTAACCTGTTACTTTCTCCATCGCTGCGGCTCTCTCTTCGTCCTCGAGTTTTGCGCTAAGAACAACTGCTAATTCATATTTGTTCATGCTCTTTCTTACCTCCTTGTGGTCACTGACCCCCTGACTCCAGCAGGGAGTAAGGATTTTTGTGTTATATATTACCGAATATCTATGATACCAAAAAAGGAACGGCTTGGCAAGCACTTTTTCGAGATTTTCTATGTAAATTTTCTCGTTTTTTCCGGGCTTTCTGCCCCTTCTTGCAGCATTCTTTTACTGGCTGCCAGATCATGAAGCTGCCTGCATCTGTACGCCCACCCGCCGCTCTTATTCGGGCTTCTCTCCCGCTTTTTTCAATCCTCTGGTACTCTTTTCTACCAATGGTCGTGCCATCATCACCTGATGCCCGCAGCCGGCACATTTCAAACGGAAATCCGCGCCAACCCGCAGGATCTCCCACTCATGGCTGCCGCACGGGTGCGGCTTTTTGAGTTTTACAATATCTCCAACCTCGTATACCATTTCCTCTCTCCCCTGTTACTACCTTATACTCCGCCCGCGTCCCCCAGCACCTTCCCGATGGTGTCGCTGATAACCAGATCCGCCTGACCATCGCGCGAGGTCGCTGATTTATTGATCAGAACCAGTTTATTTCCATGATAATAATCAATCAGCCCCGCTGCCGGGTACACCACCAGCGAGGTGCCGCCGATGATCAGCATATCTGCCTTGCGGATATGGGCAATTGACCGCTCAATTACCTCATTGTCCAGTCCTTCCTCATACAGCACGACATCCGGCTTGATCACGCCGCCGCAGCCGCACTTCGGCACGCCCTTCATCTTCAAAATATCATCCAATCCGTAAAACCTGCCGCAGCGCGTACAATGGTTGCGGAGCACCGATCCGTGCAGCTCCAGCACCTCTTTGCTGCCTGCTGCCTGGTGCAGCCCGTCGATATTCTGGGTAATGACCGCTTTCAGCTTTCCTTCCTGCTCCAGCTTCGCCAGCGCCAGATGCGCCCGGTTCGGCTTTGCATTCGGGAACAGCATCTTATTGCGGTAAAACCGGTAAAATTCCTCTGGCTTTCTTATATAAAAGCTGTGGCTTAAAATCGTTTCCGGCGGATAGTCATACTCCTGATGGTACAGCCCGTCCGTGCTTCTAAAATCCGGGATATTGCTCTCGGTCGAAACACCCGCCCCGCCAAAAAATACAATATAATTTGACTCATTAATCCATTTTTTTAATGTGTCTGTCTCTCCCATCTGACGCACTCTCCTCTCCTTTTTCTGAAAACATAAAAGCGGTTGCTATTAGTTTACATAAAATCAGCATATTCTCTATCCTATACAATTACAGCACGTACTCTACACAATCTCATCCAGATACACGCCGTTCACCGTATCCACCTGTGCCAGAATCTCTGCCAGCCCCTTATTTTCAAGCTGTCCGCCCCAGATTTCTTCCGCTTTCCGGCAGCCAAACAGCCAGCTCACCAGCTCTTCCGGCTTCGTCTCCAGCCATATGGAAACATTTTCCGTGCAGCCGCAGGTATCCGGCTCCGGCTTCCGCGCCTTCAGGCTGGAACCTGTCTCCCCAATCGTCCAGACAAACTCACCGTTGTTCATTTCCAGAATCGGATCATTCATACGGATGCCCAGTGTGAGCATACGTTTTTCTTCTCCCTGCTGCTCTGCCTGTTTTAAGCCAAATGCCGCCAGCAGCGCCCCGATATTCGTCAGGCGCGCCATATTCCACGGTTTCTCGCCCGTCTTGACCGTGTATGCGTCCTCCGCATACAAAAGCCGGTGTTCACGGACTTCCCAGCCCCAGTAGGCATCCAGGCCAACCAGCCTGCCGTCCTGTTCCAGGAATTCCAACGTGCCATTTTCAGAAGCCAGCTCCTTGATGAGACGGCTCACATACGCCGCATCCCGGCGCGTATACATCTCATACCGTGCGCCCAGCCACTGTTCCATATAGACAGCAGCCCGCCCGCAGTCCTCCGGCGTATCCTGGCACACCGTGCGCGTCAGCGTCTTTTTCGCCTCCTCGGTCAGCTCATAGGATGCCACATTTCCGATGAAGGTAAATCCCATCGGCGCATACACAGCCGGGTTGACTGGAACCAGATACGTGATCGGCTTTCCGGCTGCCTCCTCGTCGTGAAGCATTTTCACAAATACGTCCCGGAAATGTCCTTCGCGGCGGCGGCTCTCCTCGGTTGCTACTCCGACCAGGTAATCAAGCTTCCAGAGGCGTCCACGCAACTTCACCGCATACGGATTGTACTGCACCATCGAAATCAGAAGTCCATTATCCTTTTTCACCAGAATCTCGTTATCCTTCGTCTTTTCCTTATAGTAATACTCGATAAAACTCTCCGAATCTTCCGGGAAACACATATGCCAGAGATGCTTCGTCTCGTCCTTATCCTCCGCATCCAGATACGTCAGCACACTTCCCGCCGTCGTATTGGCGATCTGCTCCGCCCAGTGATAGCCCTTGCTGCCGTTTAACAGCTGTTCTACCAGATATTTGCGTGCATAATCCGCCGGATAATACGTCATTTTCGCCTTCCGGAGCCCCTCTAAGCCCATATCGTCCTCGCGGTTGACCCACTCAGCCTCAGGAAATTCCTCTATCAGGAACTGTTGGTTGATAAACTGGTACAGACCGTTGATCTCCGGGTTTGCCTTCTCAATATGGATAACCGCCATATGTTCCACCGGATTGTAGCTTCCGATCGTAAATGCCTCCATCTGACCGTCGATATACACACCGCCCATGTGGATGCTGAATTCTGAACAGTTTTTCAGAATATCGTGAATGCCCTTTACCTCATAATCGAGATGTTCCTCGACCTCCTCGCCCTTCTGCTGTCTCCAGCGGTCCAGAAAAACCCAGACATCGTGGCTGTCCGAACAGCACAGACGGCGGTACTCATAGCGCCCCTCATATTCGCGCTTAAATGCGTTGACGCGGTTTTTCTTCTTATGCAGTTTCTTTCCCGCCAGGGAACGCATCGCATCGCCGTTGTAGAGATAATCCCTCGAATCGACCTGCTCTTCCACCAGATATTTGTCCTCCGGCAGATTTAAATATTTCACTGCATACTCATCCGCCAGATTGATAACCAGCGGATATCCCAGTTCTTCATTAAAATACTCCTCAATCGCCGCAAACGCCCCCGGCAGGTCTTCCTCCCGGCACAGCGGCATCGCGGAAAAACAACGTCCTTCATTCTCCATCAGCCATAAAAGCGCCTTATTTTCCCAGATTGCATAACGGACATTATAATAATCTTTCCAGACATAGCTCTCCAGAAATACGCTGTCGCACGTCATATTGTGGCGCATCGCGTAAAACGGAAGCATCTCCTGGATACTGTTAACTTCAATTTTTTTAAACTCTAAACTCATGAAACCTCCTGTGTAAAATCAAAGTGGGTTTTATTTGCCTTCTCATATTATACCATAAATACTAAATTCAGCTATCGCCTTTGGCTCTGCTTCATTAAGTATTTAGGTATGACTCGCACTAAGCTCGAAAACACCTCGCTAAGTGCTCATATTATACCACAAATTTCCTACTTAAAAACAAGGATTTTCTTCCCTGACTCTATAATTATTGTAGACATTATAGTTATTTCTGATAAACTATACTCAGAAAATGATTTCTACGGCGTTTTCTTTCTGACGGCCGACGGCGGAGTCATCTATTTTTACCAGAAAGACGAGGATTTATTCATGGAAAAGAATCTCACCTCCGGCAGTGTGCTGAAAACAGTTATCTATTTTTCCCTGCCATACTTGTTATCTTATTTTTTGCAGACACTCTACGGCATGGCGGATCTGTTTATTATCGGGCAGTTTGGCGGTGTGGATGGGACGACGGCGGTCTCGGTCGGCAGTCAGGTCATGCATATGCTGACGGTTATGATCGTTGGTCTGGCGATGGGCGCAACGGTTCTCATCGGACGCGCGGTCGGCGCGGGTGACCGGAAGCTTGCGGCGCGCGGCATCGGTAACACGATTTCCTTATTTGCAGGTCTGTCCATTCTTCTGACCGGACTTCTGCTGACGACGGTTCACGGCATTATCAGGCTGCTGTCTGTCCCGGAGGAAGCGGTAAACGGCACCGCGGCATATCTGATGATCTGCTTTGCCGGCATCCCGTTCATCACCGCCTACAATATCATCAGCTCTATTTTCCGCGGCATGGGAGACTCCAAAAGTCCGATGTATTTCGTTGCAATCGCCTGTATTATCAATATTGCGCTTGATTACCTTTTAATGGGCGTGTTTTCGCTCGGTCCGTCCGGCGCGGCGCTCGGCACGACCCTGTCACAGATGTGCAGTGTCCTGATCGCCCTGGTCGTAATCATTAAAAAACGGATGTTTCCGGGTTTTCGTCTCCGTGACCTCCATCCACATAAGACTACCATAGCCTCCATCCTGCAGGTCGGAATCCCAGTTGCAGTTCAGGACGGCTTTATACAGGTTTCTTTTCTGGTTATTACCATGTTTGCCAACCAGCGCGGATTAAATGATGCGGCGGCGGTCGGAATCGTTGAAAAGCTGATCGGAATCCTGTTTCTGGTTCCATCCTCGCTTCTCTCCACGGTTTCCGCCCTCTCCGCTCAAAATCTGGGTGCCGGAAAACCTGAGCGTGCCCGTCAGACGCTGCGCTACGCGATCTGCATCACATTTTCTTTCGGGCTGATCATCGCAATCGCCATGCAGTTTGCTGCCGGTGCCGCCGTCTCCCTCTTTACTGATGAGGCAGAGGTTGTCCGGCTCGGAACCCAGTATATGAAGAGCTATGTGCTGGACTGCATGATCGCCGGTATCCATTTCTGCTGCAGCGGTTTCTTCTGCGCCTGCGGACTGTCCGGGCTGTCGTTCCTGCACAACTGCATCTCGATCGTGGTAGCGCGCATCCCGCTCGCATGGCTCGCATGCCGCTATTTCCCGGAAACACTGTATCCAATGGGACTCGCCGCGCCGATCGGATCTCTCATCTCCGTTGCCATCTGCCTGATTGCATTGCGGTGGATTAGACGGCATCCGGAAAATCTGGTTATGAATTTACATCCAGTTGAAACTGAATAAATGCTGCATTCCCATCTGGATCTTGAAACTTCCATCCGCCAGTTCGACAAGTCTCAGACTGAAACAGCGGTCTGGCCTGGAAAGGTCGGTGTCGGCATTTCGCCGGAAGCTCCCTCCATTCCGAGCACAGACAAATGGCAGGAAACTACCTGCATGGTTGTCCGCTTTCGCGGCAGACATCAGGAAGCTCCTGCCCCATATAAAACTCTTCTGCAATTTATCCGGGAGCATTCTCTCCCCATCACCGGATTCTACCGTGAGATCACCCGCTTACTTTTCCCGCATCTCCAGCAGTCTCCATGCCTTCTTATTCTGGACTTCCAGCACGGAACCACAATATTCACACTTTTTCAACCCCAGCTTCTGAATCGGTGCACCGCAGTTTGGACAGATAAGCGAAACCGCTGCCCCTGCTGTTTTCGCATCCTCATAGACATATACCAGTTCCGTCTCATAAACCGTCTGAATCAGATTCGAATGCAGTTCTGACTGCATCTCAGGCGTTTTCTCATATTCAGTCATTTCCTCATACTCGACCGCCGACTCACACAGAATCCGGCAGAGTCCTTTTTCCTTCTGATAGCGGCTGATGACCGTCCGGTGGATATGTATCTTCTGATACTCTTTTTCCAGTTTTTTTCTCAATTCTGTCTCGATCTGAGCCTTCCACTCGCTCCAGTTAAACTCCGGGAAATCTTTTGCAATCTGCGGCAGGCACAGCCGGTCCATTCCCGCCAGCGAACGCGGTTTGGATGCGTCTGGCTGCGTCAAATCACCTTCCGATAAATGCTTTGCCACATACCGAAGCACCTGTACCTCCGGCGTACTCGCCAGCTGCCGCATTTTCCTCTTTATTTTGCGGTAAATCCACCAGACAAGCACTGCCGCAATCAAAATGCCAATGATCCACCCTATCGTTTCTGTCCGCACCGCTGCCTCTCTTTCTATGTTACTGCACACACACGTGACCAGTCACTTTTCTTTATCTCCGTGCATGATACTTAAACCTGATACTCCTTATTCCGCCTTGCTCGCAGCCTTATCGCTCATCGCCTTTGAATTTACCATGATCCGCAGATGGGACCCTTCGCCGCATTTGCCCTTCTCATCGTTTACTTCAATATCAAACCACATTTTCCGGCGCTCAATGCTGCGGAGTTTTGCAGTCGCTGTTACCTTCATTCCCACCGGCGTCGGCGCCAGATGGCGGCAGTGAATCTCCGCTCCGACCGTCGTCTGTCCTTCCTCCAGATACGATTTCGCCAGTTCCAGCGCTGCCGCCTCCATCAGGGCCACCATATTCGGAGTAGACAAAATTTGGGAACCTGCGCTTCCGATTCGCTTTGCCGTCATCTCATCCGTTACTTCCCAGGTCAGGCTGTATTCCTGTAATTTTTCTGCCATTTTCGCTTCCTCCATATTATAAAATAATTTTGTCGCGGCTATTTAAAATGCCGTTTCGTGAATGATTCTATTATAGCAGAAGATGTGAAAATCGGATAGCGCATCTTACTTCACAGCTAATCAAACAGTTAAAATTCCGAAAATTCTTGTAAAATAAAAAAAGGAACCATCTTTCGATGATTCCTCAGAGGCGACAACCAGATTTGAACTGGTGATCAGGGTGTTGCAGACCCACGCCTTACCACTTGGCTATGTCGCCATAAATGACCCCAACGAGATTCGAACTCGTGTTACCGCCGTGAAAGGGCGATGTCTTAACCGCTTGACCATGGGGCCAGATATTAAATTAAAACTCCCCGAGTAGGACTCGAACCTACGACAGCGCGGTTAACAGCCGCGTGCTCTACCGACTGAGCTATCGAGGAATAAAAGGTATATACCTTCAAAACTGCACACTGAATTTCTTCTACTTTCTATCTTTCATCCTTCAGGAAATAACTTCCTCTTACCTATCCTTAACCATAACCTTTTGGTTAAGCCCTCGACCGATTAGTAACAGTCAGCTTCACGTATTACTACGCTTCCACCTCTGCCCTAT
>NZ_QUEL01000009.1:0-95680 GCF_003478145.1 Clostridium sp. AF29-8BH
GACAGACAGACAGACAGACAGACAGACAGACAGACAGACAGACAGACAGACAGACAGACAGCAGACAGAGCTGAGCGCAATTAAGCTCATTCAATATGTGTTTGGCTATGTTTCCATTGAACTTGGTGCTATAGCAACTGTTACAAAACTTGCGGGGTATGAATTTACTAAGTATGTCACCTATTCGGATGAAGGTAAAATTATTGCACTTCGTGGGTTAAATGTTAAGAACGGAAAGATTGATCTGACAGATGTAAAATATATTGATAAAAGTGACTTGACAAAGTTAAACAGAAGTAAACTTTGTAGTGGAGATATGTTATTTACATATGTTGGGACAATTGGTCAAGTTGCAGTGATTAATGAAAATGATAAGTATTATCTTGCACCTAATGTTGCATTAATAAGAGCAGACACTCAATTTGTAAATCCAGAATATATGCGTTACTTTTTTCAAACAAATACATTTTGGGATACACAAATAAATCGTCTGCTTCAATCTTCATCCATGAAAAATATACCGATGGAGAAAATTCGCAAGTTTGTTTTGCAGATACCATCAATTGAGGAGCAGAATCGTATAGTGGAAGTTCTTAACCGTTTTGATACACTCTGCAATGACCTGTCCGCAGGACTTCCGGCAGAAATCGAAGCTCGTCAGAAGCAATATGAATATTACAGGGATAAGCTGTTATCCTTTAGAGAATTACCAAAGTAAGGAGGCGAGGATGTGCCGTACTTTAATATTGTAGCGGAGACATCGGAGAATACCGTTGTCACAGAATATGAGCCAGTTAAGAAGCGTTCTGACAGTTACCAGAGCGAAGCAGCACTGGAACAGGAGTTTATCCGTTTGCTCTGTGAACAGGGATATGAATATCTGCCTATTCACACGGAGAAAGACCTGATTGTCAATTTACGTAAGAGATTAGAGGAACTGAATAACTATCAGTTTTCAGATACAGAATGGGATGATTTTTTCAAAAATGCCGTTGCCAATCCCAATGAGCATATCGTGGAAAAGACTCGGAAGATACAGGAGGACAATGTTCAGGTTCTGACTCGTGATAACGGTTCTTCCAAGAATATTACACTCATAGATAAAAAGAACATCCATAATAACAGGCTGCAGGTCATCAATCAGTACAAGGTGAATGCTTCCGCAGAGAATGGTGCGAAGCATGACAACCGCTATGATGTTACAGTATTGGTAAATGGTTTGCCTCTTGTGCATATTGAGCTGAAACGCAGAGGTGTAGCCATCCGTGAGGCGTTCAATCAGATTAACCGCTACCAGAGGGATTCTTTCTGGGCAGGATGCGGGCTGTATGAATACATTCAGATTTTTGTCATTTCCAATGGTACAAACACAAAGTATTATTCCAACAGTACCAGACGGAATGCGGAAAAGGAGCAAGAGAAGCGGGGAGCAAGTAAGACCAAGACCAGTAACAGTTTTGAGTTTACCTGTTTCTGGGCAGATGCCAATAATCGTGTGATTCTTGATCTGATTGATTTTACAAAGACTTTTTTCGCAAAGCATACGATTCTGAATATCCTTACGAAATACTGTATTTTTACATCTGAGGATATGCTGATGGTCATGCGTCCGTACCAGATTACGGCTACGGAGCGGATTCTCAATCGTATCGAAATTGCTAATAATTATAAGAAGTACGGCAGTGTCGAGGGTGGTGGTTATATCTGGCACACCACAGGTTCCGGCAAGACGCTGACTTCGTTCAAGACGGCAAGACTGGCATCGAAGTTGCCTTATATTGACAAGGTGCTGTTTGTGGTTGACCGTAAGGATCTGGACTACCAGACCATGAAAGAATATGACCGTTTTGAAAAGGACGCTGCCAACAGTAATGCTTCAACTGCTATATTAAAACGGCAGTTGGAAGACCCGGACGCACACATTATTATTACTACAATCCAGAAACTGGCTACTTTTATAAAAAAGAATCCGGGACATGAAGTGTATACGAAACATATCGTTATTATTTTTGATGAGTGCCACCGCAGTCAGTTTGGAGATATGCACACTGCGATTGTGAAGAATTTCAAGAAATATCATCTGTTTGGATTTACAGGAACACCGATTTTCTCTGTCAATTCAGGCAGAGCTAAGAATCCAGAATTCTTTACTACCGGTCAGACCTTTGGAGATCAGTTACACAGTTATACGATTGTGGATGCCATCAATGATAAAAATGTTCTTCCATTCCGGGTGGATTATATTAAAACGATGGATGTAGAAGAAGAAATCACAGACGAAATGGTCTGGGATATCAACCGTGAAAAGGTTATGATGGCTCCTGAGCGTATCCGTATTGTAACACAGTACATACTGGAACATTTTGACCAAAAAACTTATCGTGGGGATAAAACCTATATATATAATACAATGACCAATATTGCGGAGGTGGCTTCTGCCAAACGGGATGAGGTAGAGGAAATCAAACAGAAACAGCGTATCAGTGGGTTTAATTCCATTTTTGCAGTATCAAGCGTTCCGATGGCAAAACTGTATTATCAGGAATTCAAAAAGCAGATGGCAGCAGACCCGACCAAGAAATTGCGTGTTGCAACTATTTTCAGTTACGGTGCAAATGAGGAAGAATCGGATGGTATTCTGGATGAGGAAAATTCAGAGGATACATCTGCCCTCGATCAGCCGTCCAGAGAATTTCTGGAAGAAGCCATCAAGGATTATAATGAAATGTTCCATACGAATTATGATACCTCAAGTGATAAATTCCAGAATTACTATAAAGATGTGTCGCTTCGCATGAAGAACAAGGAGCTGGATATTCTGATCGTAGTAAATATGTTCCTGACAGGTTTTGATGCCACAACTATGAATACGTTGTGGGTAGACAAGAATCTGAAAATGCACGGATTGATACAGGCATTTTCACGTACCAACCGTATTCTGAATTCTATCAAGACTTTTGGAAATATTATATGTTTTCGAAATCTTCAGAAACGTGTGGATAGTGCCATTTCCCTGTTCGGAGATAAGAATGCCGGAGGCATTGTTCTTCTTCAGAGTTTTAGGGATTATTATTACGGCTACGAATCAGTAGATGGTAAGCAGGTGCCGGGATATGTGGATATGATGGAAGACTTGGAAAATAAGTTTCCGTTATCAGAACCACAGATTATCGGAGAGCAGAACCAGAAGGATTTTATTGCTTTGTTTGGCGCAATTCTCCGTATGAGAAACCTTCTGCTTTCATTTGATGAGTTCAAGGGGAACGAGCTGATTTCTGAACGTGATTTACAGGATTACCTTGGACGTTACCAGGACTTGCGTGATGAGTGGAAGCGCAAGCGTCAGGAAAGCACGGATATTACAGATGATGTAGTATTTGAGATTGAACTGATTCGGCAGATAGAAATTAACATTGATTATATTCTCATGCTCGTAAAGAAGTATCATGATACCCATTGTGAAGATAAGGAAGTGCTGATTACCATCAATAAGGCAATCGATGCCAGTCCGGAGCTTCGCAGCAAGAAACAGCTCATCGAAACCTTTATTGCAGGAATCAATGATGTAGATGATGTTATGAACGAATGGCATGAATATGTGGTAGAACAGCGAGATCAGGATCTGAATAGGATTATTGCGGAAGAAAAACTGAAGCCGGAAGATACGTGGAAATTCATGGAGAATGCATTCCGTGATGGGGAGATCAAAACAGCTGGAACGGACATAGATAAACTTATGCCGCCAATTTCACGCTTTGGCGGCGGAGGAAGAGCCAAGAAAAAGCAGGGTGTCATTGACAAAATGAAGGGCTTTTTTGAAAAGTATTTTGGCATCGGCGGTTCGTCCACCTTTGTTGAATCAAATCAAAAGGTTGTGACATATGACATGAGTGAGCAGGAAAATCCGCCAATGGTAGCAGAGCCGAAAATGCCATATGGGGAATAGCCGTGCGAACATATAAACGCGAAAATGGTAGTTAGTGCAGTCGATTTTGAAAAAACTGTTATCACGTATTCCCCGCACAAGCGGGGGTGTTTTTCCTAAAATCTAAAGTTTGGGAAGATAAGAACAACCTTATGATTTCAACATATGAGGCCATAAGGTTTTTTTTTCGTATAGAAAACTTCACTGCCGCATCTTGAAGGTCACCAGAATTTGTGGGAAATGATAGGTGGTTGTTTGCTCAGTTTTTTGGAATATAGATGATTTTGTCACAGGCGTAAAGTTCTTCTCCCCCGCTGTTTCGCATTTCATATCTGATATATTTACAATTCCCATCCAACTGACTATAATAAAGAATGTCCGTTTGCCTGCAAAGGCGCGGAACCATATTCATCTGCATCAGGGCGATATGACAGAAAAATGAACTTAAAAGAATGGAAGAAACAACAATGAATGTAATTGAAAAATTTGGAAATAAGGTGAGCAGCCAGGCGCTTAAGGATCCGGAAAAAGCGCGTCGGCTGCTTCTTGCGGGATACCGCCTGCAGGAAAAGAAGCTTCAGTTTTTGCCGGATCGGGGGCTGCCGTCGTCGGGACAGTATGTGGCGCGGGTGGTTATGAAAAATATCATTCAGTCGCTGTCGGAACCGGAGAATGCGGCGATGGTCAGCATATTTGTGCCGGGAGAGCTGGTGATGGCGGCAGGGCTGACGCCGTACTCAGTGGAGGCGATGTCCTGTTTTATGGCGGGAACGAAGTGTGAGCAGACGTTTCTTCGGAAAACGGAGGAAGAAGGATTTCCGGAGACGATGTGTTCGTACCACAGGGTGTTTCTGGGGGCGGCGCTGACGGGAATTCTGCCAAAACCGAACTGCATGATTTATACGAACCTTGCGTGTGATGGAAATATGATGACGTTTCCTTATTTAAAGGATAAATTTGAATGTCCGGGCTTTTATATCGATGTTCCGTATGAGAAAAACCGGGAATCGGTTCTGTATGTGGCGGATCAGCTGCGGAAATTGAAACGGTTTCTGGAGGAGACGACGGACAGACGGATTTCGGAGGAAACAGTGCGGAGTGCGGTAGATAACAGCCGGAAAGCGGCGGCGAATTATAAAAAACAGCTTGCCCTGCGGTGTGCGCATGACCCGGTGACCTCTCTGACGAATGAATTGTATGCGCTTTTTATGTGCCATCTGATGGCTGGCTCAGAGACGGCGGTTACCTATACGGAAAAACTTCTGCGCGATGTGCGGATGTCACCGAGGGGAGATGGTCTTTCGGTAATCTGGATGCATATCATGCCATTTTTACAGGAGCCGGTTAAGGATATTTTTAATTATAGTAAGAAAATGCACATCCGCGCTTGTGATTTCATCGCAGATGGTTTTCAGGAGATGCATGCGGAAGACCCGTATGAGGCGATGGCAGAGAAAATGGTCTACTGCATTTACAACGGCAGTGTGAAACAGAGAGTTGAGGAAGCGGAACGGCTTGCCAGAATCACGGAAGCGGATGGTGCTGTTTTATTTGCCCACTGGGGCTGTAAGGGAACGATCGGTGCATCCAGCCTGATTAAGCAGTCCTTAGAAAAGACAGGACTTCCGACGATGATTCTCGACGGTGACGGCTGCAACCCCGCCAATACCAGCGACGGTCAGGTATCGACGCGGCTTCAGGCGTTTGTGGAAATGCTGGAAAAGGGCAAGGAGGAGAAACACGCATGATTTATTACGTCTGTAAGTACACCCCGATCGAGCTGTTCCGGGGGTTTGGAGAAGAATGTTCTGTTTTGGAGGAAATGCCGGAAAATTTCGAACAGTCGGATCAGATTGCACATGCAAATCTGTGCGGCTTTGGAAAATCGGTCATTCAGGCAGTGCTGGAAGGAAAGGTTGAACAGCTGGTGCTGGTAAACTGCTGCGATTCGATGCGACGCGTTTACGATATCGTGGAGAGCACGGGAAAATGTAAGTTTTTATATATGCTGGATCTGCCGCATGATGATAATGAATGTGAAAAAGTGAAATTTGCGGGCACGATCCGGAGGCTTAAAAAGGCATATGAGGCATATTCCGGGAAAGTGTTTGATAAACGCGCTTTTATCAAGTCCTTTATTACGCCGGAAATGAACACGGAGCCGTACATTGGTGTGCTGGGCGTGCGGGTCAGCGGCATTCTGGAGGATATGATCCGGGACAATATCCAGATGGATGTGGAAAATCTGACCTGTACGGGTGGTCGGAAACTGTCGGTCGTACAGGATGAAATGTGGAATATGGAGGAAGAAGAGCTGTTTCTTTCTTACGCGGACGTCCTGCTGGGACAGATGCCGTGTTTCCGCATGAACCGTTCGATCCGCAGAAACCGTCTGTATCTGGATCCGAATTTAAAGGGAATTATTTATCACACGATCAAGTTCTGTGATTATTATGGATTTGAGTATGCGAGTATCAAGCGGGATATCAAGGTTCCGCTCCTTAAGATTGAGACTGATTTTACGAGCCAGAGCGCGGGGCAGCTTTTGACGCGCATTCAGGCATTTGAGGAGACGATCGAGGGATCAGAGGATATGGATCCGGGAAAAGGTATCAGTGAGGAGGCAAGAAAGAAGATGGAGTCGGGCATTTTTTATGTAGCGGGAATCGACAGCGGTTCGACAAGTACGGATGTGGTCATACTGGATCAGGATGGAAAAATTAAATCGACGATGATTATTCCGACCGGCGGCGGTGCGATGATGAGCGCCGAGAAGAGTCTGGATCTGGCGATTGAGAAAGCGGGAATTAAGAAAGAGGAGATCGTGCGGATCGATACGACCGGATATGGACGATCCTACATTGACAGCGGGGATGACAGCATCACGGAGATTACCTGCCATGCCAAGGGCGCAAATTATCTGAATCCGAATGTCCGCACTATCATCGACATTGGCGGGCAGGATATCAAGGCGATCAGCATCGACGGGCAGGGAGCCGTGAAAAATTTCCTGATGAATGACAAATGTGCCGCCGGAACGGGACGTTTTCTGGAAATGATGGCGAAAACGCTGGGACTTTCTCTGGAGGAAATGAGTGTGAAAGGACTGGAATGGAAGCATAATATCGTGATTTCCAGCATGTGTACGGTGTTTGCAGAGTCGGAGGTCGTGTCGCTGGTGGCACAGAATAAGGATGTGGCAGATATTATCCACGGTTTAAATGTGTCAGTTGCCTCAAAAGTCGGCGCGTTGGCAGCCCGCCTTGGAAAGGATCATCAAGGCGAATATATGATGACCGGCGGTGTGGCGAAGAACCAGGGTATCATCCAGGCATTGGAAGAGAAGCTTGGTGCTAAACTTTATATCTGTGATGAGGCGCAGCTCTGCGGTGCGCTGGGAGCGGCGCTATTTGCTTATGAGAAATGTAAAGGCAGTGCGGAGGAAACGCGATGAAGCGGCAGGGTTAAAACACTTGTATCGATATTTTCGTCAGATATTCACTGGGAGAGGCTGTGGCTAATTCGTCGATCACAGCCTCTTTATAAGAGTATTTGCCGGTTTTAAACTTGTGTTCATCGATCCAATCAAAGAGTTTTTCGTAGGTGTCTTTCGAGTCATAGTAATTTCCCATTAAGTAAGCAACTGCGTAGGTTCCGGCCGGTTTTAAGTGATAGGGGTAATTTTTCGGTTTTGTTATAACTTTTGTGAAAAAATAAGCATAGGTATCCAGATGATTTTTTCGTAAATCTGCCACATCAAGCATGGCACCATAAGGATGACCGGCATTTAAAGCGTGGGCATTACAGTAACCGATGTGGCGGCAAAGAGCCTGGATGATTTTCTGATGGTCATCTGTATGAATCGGATCGCTGAGAATCAGATATTCTTCCGGTGTCGTCTCGAGAAAAATACGACCATTTTTATTTTCTGTATGGAAGAATAATTCATCTTCTGTGTATTCTGCCTGTTTCTGATTCAGTGATTCCTGGAGTGATACCAGGGATAATTTTGTTTCAACCACTTCTTTAATTTTGCGGAGGTGTTCTTCCTCCTTCTTAATCTTTTCACGTTGTTTCAAAAGAAGTGCTTTTAATGACTCCGGATTGCGCCGGTCTAAAAAAGCACCGATTTCTTTTAAAGGCATCCCAAGTTCTTTTAAACAGGTGATGGTAAAAAACACATCAAATTGGCTTTCACTGTAATACCGATAGCCTTTTTCATCAATATAGGCGGGTTTAAAGAGCCCGATTTCATCATAATGAATCAGTGTGCGCTTGTTTGTGTTGCATAATTTTGCAAAATCGCCGGTTCGTATGCACGCATTTTTGAGTTTTTGCATAAATATTCATTTCCTTCTTGACTATACCGTAACGTTATACCATATTATATATTTGTTTTTAAAAGAAAGCAACTAAATAGAACATATATAACGAAAAAGGAGCGGTAGATAGTATGCCAAAATTAAGTGACCGAGTTAATACATTTACGGATTCCGTCATTCGGCGCATGACGAGAATCAGCGATGAGTACGGGGCAATCAACCTGTCCCAGGGATTTCCGGATTTTGATCCGCCAAAGGCGATCCTGGATCGTCTGGCTGAGGTGGCCTATGAGGGACCGCACCAGTATTCCGTTACCTTTGGAGCGGAAAATTTCCGCGAAGCACTGGCGAAAAAGCAGGGAAAAGCGATCGGAAGAGAGATCGACCCGGAGACGGAGATTGTGGTTACCTGCGGCGGAACCGAGGCGATGATGAGTGCGATGATGACCATCTGCAATCCGGGCGACAAGGTAATGGTATTTTCCCCATTTTATGAAAATTACGGGGCAGACGCGATTCTGTCAGGGGCAGAGCCGATCTATATTCCGCTGGTGCCGCCGACGTATGAATTTGATATCAATTTGGTAGAAGAGGGCTTTAAGGCGGGCGCGAAAGCGATCATCGTCTGCAACCCGTCCAATCCATGCGGAAAGGTATTTACCAGAGAAGAGCTGACCCAGATCGGAGAGCTGGCAGTCAAATATGATGGATTTGTTGTGACGGATGAGGTTTATGAGCACATGGTATATGCGCCGAACGAGCATGTCTGCATGGCGTCCCTTCCGGGTATGTACGAGCACACGATTACCTGTAATTCTCTTTCTAAGACTTATTCCATCACTGGCTGGAGACTGGGCTATCTGATCGGACCGGAGGAGGTGATCGAGGGAGCGAAAAAGGTACATGATTTCCTGACCGTCGGAGCAGCCGCACCGCTGCAGGAGGCAGCCGTGGTGGGACTGGAATTTCCAGAATCCTATTACAGAGACCTGCTGGCGCTCTATACAAAGAAGAGGGAGCATTTCTTAAAAGGACTGGATGCGATCGGCTTGAAGCACAATGTGCCGCAGGGAACGTATTTTGTCATGATCGATATCCAGGAGTTCCTGGATCTGCCGCAGTTTGCCGGATATACCGATCTGGAGTTCTGCGAGTGGATGATCAAAAATATCGGCGTGGCAGCCGTTCCGGGTTCCAGCTTTTTCCGGGAAAATGTAAACAATCTGATCCGTCTGCATTTTGCACGGGAGGAGAAGACGATCGACGAGGCACTGGCGCGTTTGAAGAAATTAAAGGAGTTGCTGTAAGATGACTTATTCGGTAAATTTTGCGAATTATACAATCGGAAAAGAAGCATATAAAAATGTAAATGAAGTGTGCCGCCAATACGGTACGAAAGCGCTGCTGATCGGTGGAAAACTGGCATTGGAGGCAGGAAAGGAAAAGCTTCTGCAAGCGCTTGCAGAAGGGGAAAATCCGGTCACGATCGTGGATACAGTCCTGTTTGGAGAGGACTGTACCTATGCCGGGATGGAAAAAATTGCTGCACACGTAAAAAAATGCGGTGCGGATATGATTTTTGGCATGGGAGGCGGCAAGGCGCTGGATACAGCGAAGGGAACGGCTGAAAAATGCGCCCTTCCGGTTTTTACCTTCCCGACGATCGCGGCAACCTGCGCGGCGACGACGGCCCTCTCGGTTGTCTATAAGGAGGACGGAAATTTTGACAGTTTCTACTTCTATGAGAAACCGGCGCGCCACAGCTTTATTGACACAGAGATTATTGCCGCTGCCCCGGAGTGCTACCTGCGGGCGGGAATCGGTGATACGCTGGGAAAATACTTTGAGTGCCATTTTTCTGCGAGAGGCGACCGGCTGACGCACAGTTCGGCACTTGGACGTGAAATCAGTAATATGTGTTATCTGCCGCTTCGGGAGTATGCAGAAAGTGCGCTGGAGGAATGCCGGGAAAACCAGGCGGGTGAGGCGCTGGAGCAGGCGGTTCTTGCCAATATCGTGAGCACCGGTCTGGTATCGCTTCTGGTTCTGGATGATTATAACGGTGCGATCGCACATTCTGTCTACTATGGACTGGTGCTGCTTCCTGGTTTTGAGGAGAAAAACCTTCACGGCGATGTGGTAGCCTATGGTGTGCTGGTTCAGCTGATGATAGACGGCGAAGAAGAAAAAGCACGGGAAATGAAGGGATTTCTTGAAAAGCTTGGAATCCGCACCACCTTAGCCGAGATGGGGGCTCCTCTTGAGAGAGAAGCGCTTACGGCTGTATTAAAAGAGATTGTGACCGGTCCGGATATGGAGCATATTCCGTATGAGGTGACGGAAGACATGGTTTATGACGCCTTATGTAAGGTGGAAGAATTATAGTCAATAAAGGGTGCAGCTGAACAAAATTCCGTTGCTGGGCACGCATGCGCGAACAGTTACGGATGAAAGATTCTGGGAGAAAAGCAAAACGAGAGGAGACAATATGGAAAAATCATATGTGACAGCAAAGAATCTATGTAAATTTCTGTTTGGTTCAGCATTTGGTGTTTTGATGTTCCTTGTGCCGATTCCGCAGGGAGAATCATTTACAACACTGCTTGATTTTCTGAAAAGCTGGATTAAGGGACTATTTGGTGCGAGTTTGCCCTACATCATTATGGCGATTCTGGTGGTATCGGCCGTGGTCAGTTTGTATGACTACATCGCAAAGCCGGATTGGATTCGGAAGAATCATTATCTGTCCAGAGCTTTTTCAACCACACCGCTGTATCTTGTTTCTAAGATAATTGGTGCGGTATTTGCCGTTATGGTTGTATTTAAAATCGGACCGGAGCAGGTGATTTCCGCCGATACCGGAGCAACCATGGTGGATCTGTGCGGAACGCTGTTCAGCATCGTTATCGCCTTTAGTTTTATCATGCCGTTTCTGACTGACTGCGGAATTATGGAATTTCTGGGAGTGATCGCAAGACCGGTGGTTCGTCCGCTGTTTCATGTACCGGGAAGAGCTTCCATCGACCTGATTGCATCCTGGTTTGGTGCCTCCAATGCGGCGGTTATCCTGACCAGAGAGCAGTATATGAAGGGCTTTTACACCAGGAGAGAGGCTGGATATATCATGACTAACTTCTCTCTGGTATCCATTCCGTTCTGTCTGATGGTAGCAGATACCATGGGAATTTCCAATATTTTCCCTCCATTTTACCTGTGCATCTGTGTGGTGGGAATCATCCTGGCTGTCATCATAGCTAGAATTCCACCGATCTGTACCATTCCGAATACCTATAGAGAGGCAGTTGGAAAGCAGATTGATGAGGATATTCCACAGGAAAAAGGGATGTTTGCTTATGCTCTGGAGATGAGCTGCAAGCGTGCGGATAAATTTACTGCAAAAACAGTAGTCACAAGCGGTTTTGAGGTTCTGATGGGCATGTTTTTTGACCTGATTCCCATCGTAGTATCCTGGGGAACCATTGCCCTGATTATCGCGACCTACACTCCATTCTTCAGCTGGATTTCTTATCCGATGGGAATGTATTTGCAGGCACTGGGAGTTCCGGAAAGTTTTGCAGCAGCACCGGCAACACTGGTTGGATTCACAGATATGTTTATTCCGGCGCTTCTGTCGGTGGGACTTACCTCCGTGAAGACAAAATTTGTGGTCGGTGTCTTATCTCTGGTTCAGATTATATATCTGACAGAGGTAGGAACCATTATCATCAAAAGTGAGATTCCGCTGAATTTCTGGAAACTGCTGGTTATCTTCCTGGAGAGAACACTGGTTGCGATTCCGTTGATTGTACTTTTTGCCAATATGATTGGACTGTAAAGTGAATAAAAATCCAAGAATGCATCTACATTCTGAAATCAGAAATCAAATTAAAACATTATAATCTTCGATGCCTCGTTGGGAAGCCAACGGGGTATTTTTTTACCCAATCAGGCTGTATAGGACACCTCATTTTTGATGTTTTTGGACGGTGCGGGAAGCATACTGATTGGAATCCTTATATCTATGATATAGCTTTTTGCAATACAAAAAGACTTTACATATGGCTATAAAAATTAACTGTATTCCAAGCGGAACCTTCCCCCATTTTCTGGAACACGAAAAAGAAGAAACTCTTTCGGTCTATCTGGAGGCCGTCAAATGGGCGCTTCTGGAAGAATGAATATGTCCGCAAAAATGTTGGAATTATAATGATATTAACCGAAAAAATGTGATTAATGATAAAATAATGTCCGCAAAAATGCTGTTTAGCAATGGAAATATGCTCTAAAAAGTGTTAAGATAGAATACAGATGCTTTTGGATGTATATGTTGCGCAGGAGGTTTCTTAATGGAAAGAGAGCTGTTTACGAAACTGGAACGATGGATGAATAAAAAGAACAGAAAGCCGATGATCATACAAGGAGCGCGCCAGGTCGGAAAAACCTGGATTATGAAGGAATTTGGAGCCAGGTTCTATGAAAATACAGTCTATATCAATTTTGATAATAATAAAGCAATGAAGGATGTATTTGACCTAGACTTTGACTTAAAGCGGATCCTTTCTGCAATCAAAATTGAGTACGGAAAGAGTTTTCAGGCTGAAAATACATTGATTATTTTTGATGAGATCCAGGAAGCACCAAAGGCGCTGGCATCTTTAAAATATTTCTATGAGAATGCACCGCAGTATTCTATCATTGCAGCTGGTTCCCTGCTCGGTGTTGCATTACATCAGGGAACATCCTTTCCTGTTGGGAAAGTTGATTTTTTAAAATTATGCCCTATGAGCTTCAATGAATTCATTTTGGCAGTTGGTGAAAAGGGGTTGCATGAAGCGTTGAGGTCCCAAGATTATGAACTGATCAATGCATATGCCGGGAAATATACGGATTTGTTAAAAAAGTATTATTATGTGGCGGAATGCCAGAAGTAGTCCAGACATATATTGATTCCGATGATCTATTTGAGGTACGTGAGATCCAAAACAATCTTCTGCAGTACTATGAAGAGGATTTTAGCAAACATGCGCCAAAGGAAGTTGTTCCGCGCATCATGATGGTCTGGAATTCGATTCCTTCCCAATTGGCTAAGGAAAATCGTAAGTTTATGTATGGAGCACTACGAGAGGGTGCACGGGCAAAAGATTTTGAACTTGCAATTCAGTGGTTGGAAGATGCAGGGTTAATCCTGAAAAGCTATAGAGTATCAAAGCCAGATATTCCACTGATTGCGTACATGGAAATGAACAGTTTTAAAATGTTCATGTTCGATGTGGGATTGTTAACAGCAAAGGCCGGACTATCAGCAAGACTTCTATTGGAGGGAAGCCGGATCTTTGAAGAATTCAAGGGGGCACTTACGGAACAGTATGTTGCACAGGAGTTACACGCTGCAGGATATCCGCTTTATTATTTTGCAACAGCACGATCAACTGGAGAGATAGATTTTATGTTGCAGGGAGATTTAGACTGCGTTCCGATTGAGGTGAAGGCAGAACAGAATCTCCGTGCCAGGAGTTTGAGGGCATTTTGCGATAAATATAAGCCGGGCATGGCGATTCGTAGCAGTATGTCAAATTATAAGCAGGAAGACTGGCTGACAAATGTTCCGTTATATATGCTTGCGGAATATTTGAAAAGAACAATATATGTGGTAAGCTGATAACAATTTACCTCAAAACCAACGGGGTATTTTTTGTTCTGAATCAGACAATATAGAGCACGGGAAAGGTTAGAACTAACAGTATGGAGAATAATATACAGCATAGATGTAAATATTGCTTGGATATGTGGACTATTGTCCTTGAAATGCTCCTTTAAATATAATATCATTAGTCGCGCTAAGCGAACTAATGATATGGAGGTTCTGGAGTCCCTTCACGGCAATGTAGTATGTGCATTAGCTGCCGGAATCGGTGACTATGTGCGATGTACTCTCTTGGAATATAGCTATCACGATGGCCAGTTTTGGATTTTTACAGAAGGCGGCGAGAAGTTCATAGGACTTGAGAGGAATAAAAATGTCAGTCTTGCTGTCTTTGAAAAGCCCCCGGACTTTGGTGCGCTGAAAAGCGTACTGGTCATGGGAACGGCAAAGCTCATCAAGCCGATGTTATTTGAGGTTCCTGGATTTGATGAATATTCGGAAAACTTGATAAAAAGTTCGATGATAGGAGTTCGAAAAATTTCTTTCGGGAAAGAATCTGTTGCGGAAACGCGGGAAATACCGTATAATAATGCGGTCTGATCTGCACATATGCAACAGATTTGTCCGTAAAAGAATGAAAAATCAGAATTGTGCGTATTTCAGAAACAATTTTTGCTGTAAGAGTGAAAAAAAGTTATGTAAACTGTCTGCAAAAAAATACTTGACAAGAATTTGTATTTTTACGCTTACGGAGAAAAACAAAAAAAGAACTAAAAAACAGCGATGAACACATCGCAAAAAATGAGAAATGTAGGTAAAAATAATTTTATGAGAAAATTAGCATTAAGTGATGAAATCCTTCTCAAGATCTCCCAGCCGGCGCGTTATATTGGCGGCGAGGTGAATATGGTGAAGAAGGATCCGTCGAAGGTAGCAGTCCGGTTTGCCATGTGCTTCCCGGACGTGTACGAGATCGGTATGTCCCATCTGGGCATCCAGATTCTTTATGATATGTTCAACCGCCGGGATGACGTTTACTGTGAGCGTGTTTATTCCCCGTGGATGGACTTAGATCCGATCATGCGGGAGCAGAAGATTCCGCTGTTTGCTGTTGAAAGCCAGGATCCGATCAAAAAATTTGACTTCCTTGGAATTACAATCCAGTACGAAATGTGCTACACCAATATTTTGCAGGTGCTGGAATTATCACAGATTCCGCTCCATGCAGAAGATCGTACCGAGGAGGATCCGATCGTCATCGGCGGCGGTCCGTGTACCTACAATCCGGAGCCGATCGCACCATTTTTCGATCTCTTCTATATGGGCGAGGGCGAGGTGGTTTATTTTGACTTGATCGACCGCTACAAGGAGATCAAGGCGCGCGGCGGCAGCCGGAAGGAATTTCTGGAGCAGGCGGCGCAGATTCCGGGTATCTATGTGCCGGGATTTTATGATGTGACATACAAAGAGGACGGCACGATCGAGGCGATGACGCCGAACAACCCGCACGCGCCGCAGACCGTTTCCAAGCAGCTTGTCATGGATATGAGCGATACCTGGTATCCGGAGAAGCCGGTGGTTCCGTATCTGCGCGCGACGCAGGATCGTGTGGTTCTCGAGATCATGCGTGGTTGTATCCGCGGATGCCGTTTCTGCCAGGCGGGCATGGTATACCGTCCGGTGCGCGAGCGCAGCCTGGAGGAACTGAAACGTCTGGCGCGGACGATGCTAAAGAGCACCGGACATGAGGAAATTTCGCTGAGTTCGTTGAGCTCCAGTGATTACACGAAGCTGGAGGGAATCGTCAATTTCCTGATCGACGAGTTTGACGGAAAGGGCGTCAATGTGTCCCTGCCGTCCCTGCGTATTGACGCATTTTCCCTCGATGTCATGAGCAAGGTGCAGGACGTGAAGAAGAGCAGCCTGACCTTTGCGCCGGAGGCGGGCTCCCAGCGTCTGCGTAACGTTATCAACAAGGGTCTGACCGAGGAAAATATTTTAAATGGTTCTGCCGAGGCGTTCAAGGGCGGCTGGAACCGCGTAAAGCTCTACTTCATGCTGGGACTTCCGACTGAGACCGTGGAAGATATGCAGGGCATTGCCGAGCTTTCGGAGAAGGTGGCGGAAGTGTACTATGACACGGTTCCGAAGGAGCAGCGCCACGGCAAGGTGCAGGTAACCGCCAGCACCTCGTTCTTTGTGCCGAAGCCGTTTACCCCGTTCCAGTGGGCGCCGATGTGCACGAAAGAGCAGTTCTTAGAGCGTGCAAGCATCGTCAACCACCGCATGAAGGAGATGTTAAATAAGAAGAGTCTCCGCTATAACTGGCATGAGGCGGATGTGACCGTGCTGGAAGGTGTTCTGGCGCGCGGCGACCGCAAGGTGGCAGCTGTGATCGAGGAGGCGTACCGCAAAGGTGCAATCTACGATTCCTGGTCCGAGTATTTCAACAATGATATCTGGATGAAGGCCTTTGAGACTTGCGGCGTGGACATTGATTTCTATACGACGCGTGAGCGAAGCCTTGATGAAGTGTTCCCGTGGGATTTCATCGACGCGGGTGTGACGAAGGATTTCTTAAAACGTGAGTGGGCGAACGCACAGGCGGAAACGGTAACGCCGAACTGCCGGATGCGCTGTTCGGGATGTGGTGTCCGTAAGTACGGCGGCGGAGTCTGTTTCGAAGAACGGGCATGAGGAAGGAGCGGTCATGAAGATACGAATTAAATTTCAAAAACAGGGAACGGTGCGTTTTATCGGTCATCTGGACGTGATGCGTTACTTCCAGAAGGTGATGCGCCGGGCGGAAGTGGATATCCGTTATAGCGAAGGATTCAGCCCGCACCAGATCATGTCGTTTGCGTCTCCGCTCAGCGTGGGGCTTATCAGCCATGCGGAGTATGTGGATATTGATGTCAATTCCAGCGGAAATTCGACCGGGATGGTGCGCCGCTTAAATGAGGTCAGCGCCGAGGGGCTGGAGGTGCTCAGCTACCGCGAGCTTCCGGAGACGGCAAAGAATGCGATGTCGCTGGTGGCAGCTGCTGATTACACATTCTGGTTTAAAGAGGGATTTGCACCGGAGGACGGCAGCAGTGTAGAAGAATTTTTCGGGAAATTCCTGACATTCTGCAAAAACGAGACAATTCCGTTTGTGAAGCAGACGAAAAAGGGCGAGAGAACCGTGGATCTGCGTCCGCTGATCTGTGAGGCGCGAATCGCGGAGCGGAAAGAGTATGTTCCGGCGATGGTCGCAGACTGGTATCCGGATCTGGAAAATGAGACGGTTGAGGAGGAAAAACAGGCAGAAGGAATCTGTGTCTTCCTGCGCCTCTTATCGGGCAGTGCGGCAAACGGAAAGCCGGAGCAGGTATTGCAGGCATTCTATGAGAGCCTGGGGCTGACCTATCGCCCGTTTGCCATTCAGGTCGAGCGCGAGGAGCTGTATGCGGACGAGGGCGCCGAGGGCACACCGGAGTATGTGCCGCTTGAGGCGTATGGAAGCGAGATTGTGTAAATGCTTCAATGTTCATTAAGAGATGAAATGCGAAGCGCCAGCAAAATCCGGCTGCAGGTAGCGCAAAGTGTGAACGGCAGTAAAAAAGAGAGGAGACGAAGAGTTTGGATCAGTTAATAGTGACAAAATGGAAGGATCGAAGCCTGACGGCGCTCCTCTCGGACGGGCACTGCCGGTCGTTGACGCTGGAATCTGGCGATGAAAGCCTGCTGGGGAATATTTACATCGGCAAGATAAAAAATGTGGTAAAAAACATCAACGCCGCGTTTATTGACCTCGGCGGTGGAAAAACCGGATATTTCAGCCTGGCGGAAAACCTGGTTCCGCTTTATACAGACGAGCTGAACCAGCTATGTTCATTCGAATATTCTGGAAATTCTGAGAAGAAAGTAAGTCCACGGAAACTAAAAGCTGGAGACGAGCTTCTCGTCCAGGTGTCCCGCGACGCCCTGAAAACCAAGGATCCGTCCGTGACCTGCTGTCTGAATTTTCCGGGAACCTATATGGTTCTGACGGTTGGAAAACCGCAGATCGGATTTTCGGCAAAAATCAAGGATAATGCCTGGAAAGAGAAGGTGCGGGAGGAACTTCTGACACATAAGGATGAGCGTTTTGGACTGATTGTCCGGACGAACGGGGCGTCGGCTTCCATCGAAACACTCTGTGCCGAGACGGAGAAGCTGAAACAGCAGATGGAAGAACTTTTGCCCGGGCAGCCTGCCGCACCTGTTACAGCCTTTTAGAGCAGGGTACGCCGCCCTATATCCAGAGTCTTAGGGATGCGAAGAAAGGAACCCTTTCGGAGATCATCACAGATGTGCCGGAGTATGCGAAGAAGATTGAGGCATGGCTGGAGGAAGAGAAGGAAGAGGACAAGGAACAAAAAGAAAATCAGACCCAGGCAGATAAAAATGAAAGCATAAAACAGGCGGTTCCGAAATTGTCCCTATATACAGATGAGAACCTTCCATTAATGAAGCTGTACCGCTTGGAATCGGTGCTTAAAAGTGCATCGGATCGCCGTGTCTGGATGAAATCCGGCGGCTATCTGGTCATCGAGCCAACCGAGGCATTGACGGTGATCGATGTCAATACAGGAAAATATACAGGGAAAAAGACGCCTGCCGAGACGATCTTAAAGATCAACCTGGAGGCGGCGCATGAGGTGGCGCGCCAGCTTTCCCTTCGCAATCTTTCGGGAATTATTATTGTAGATTTTATCGATATGGAATCAAAAGAAGATCAGGAGAGCCTGATGCGGGTTCTGGGAGAGGAACTTTCCAGAGATCCCGTCAAGACCATTCTGGTGGATATGACGCGGCTTGGGCTGGTGGAGATCACCCGCAAGAAGGTGCGCCGTCCGCTTCATGAGATTTTGTAGCGGTTGAATCATAGAATGAAAAACACAAGGAGAAGAAAAGATGTTTGAAAAAGTATTTAAGCTATCCGAGCATCAGACGACCGTAAAGACGGAAGTTATGGCTGGAATTACGACCTTTATGACGATGGCGTACATTCTGGCAGTTAATCCGAGCATCCTCGGATCGACCGGCATGGACCCGACTGCGGTGCTTCTGGCTACGGCTCTGGCATCATTCATCGGTACTGCCTGCATGGCATTTATGGCGAACCTGCCGTTCGTTCTGTCCGCAGGCATGGGGCTCAACGCGTATATGGCGTATACGGTGTGCGCGGGCTATGGCTATAGCTGGCATGTTGCACTGCTGGCTGTATTTGCAGAGGGTCTGATCTTCATCGTGCTGTCTCTGACAAACGTGCGCGAGGCGATCTTCAATGCGATTCCGTTGACTTTAAAGCGCGGTGTGTCTGTCGGTATCGGTCTGTTCATCGCATTTATCGGTCTTCAGAATGCGGGACTTTCAGTAGACTCTTCCACACTGGTAACGATCATCAGCTTCCCGGAAAATTTCCATACCGCAGGTATCTGTGCGCTACTGGCGCTGATCGGTCTGTTTATCATGGCGGTTTTATACACCTATCGTGTGAAGGGCGCGATTCTGTACGGCATTCTGGGAACCTGGATTCTCGGTATGCTGTGCCAGGTAACCGGCATTTACACACCGGACGTAGAGAATGGTTTCTACACCCTGTTCCCGACCCTGGGAATCACCGATTTCTCCAAACTGGGAGAGACATTTGGTAAATGCTTTACCGTTGACTTCGATGCAGTTGGAATTATCAATTTTATCGTAGTTATTTTCTCATTCCTGTTTGTAGATATTTTTGATACACTTGGTACATTAATTGGTGTAGCAACCAAGGCAGACATGCTGGACGAGGAAGGCCGTCTTCCGGGTATCCGTCCGGCGCTGATGGCAGATGCGATCGCAACTTCCTTTGGTGCGGTATTAGGTACTTCCACAACGACTACCTTCGTTGAGTCTGCATCGGGTGTTGCAGTCGGAGGACGTACCGGTCTGACTGCCCTGGTATCGGCACTCCTGTTCCTGCTTTCCACCCTGTTTGCACCGATTTTTACGGCGATCCCGTCCTTTGCGACGGCTCCGGCATTAATCATGGTTGGCTTCCTGATGGTGGGAACTGTAACCGAAATTCGTTTCGATGAGGACAATATCACCGAGGCAATCCCGGCATATCTGGCAATCATCGCCATGCCGTTGTTCTACAGCATTTCCGAGGGTATTTCCATGGGAATTATCTCTTATGTGCTTTTGAATGTGGCAGCAGGAAAAGCAAAGAAGATCACTCCGCTGATGTATGTGCTGGCGGTACTCTTCGTTCTCAAATACATTTTCCTGTAACAACTTGTAATAATTTAACCCCTGAAAACTTGACGAAAACAGGTTTTCATAATAAAATAGTCTATATCAAAAAAAGTTTTTAAAATTTTTTTGATTAACGTGCAATAAAATGCGTATGCAGCGCATTAACTTATTGAACGGATGAAAATCATTCCCGCGCGGAAGAACGCGGACAGAGACGAACAAAAACAAATCAAGTTACTCGAAATTCCTTGATGCATTACACTCCGTTACGAACTGTCCAAGATTTTCTGCTGGGATCTTTTCGGTATCGGTTGACAACCAGCAACCGATATTGGGTAAAAAGCGCCGGACCTGCTTGCAGTGCCGGCGCTTTTTACTGTGCAAAAATGGGGTAATTTTTATCAGGAATATCTCATTGACATTTTGGCGGGCAGACGGTATAAAGGACAGAGGAGGTGGGGTACATATGAAGATAGAAAATGATTTGGGGCGGGACGATATCTGTCAGCTGGTGCTCCGCCTGGCGATTCCTTCGATGCTGGCGCAGTTTATCAATGTGCTTTACAGCGTGGTCGATCGAATCTATATTGGAAATATCCCGGTGATCGGGGAGACAGCGCTTGCGGGTGTCGGTGTCAGCGGACCGATTGTGACGCTGATCTCGGCGTTTGCCTATCTGGTCGGTGTGGGCGGATCGCCGCTCATGAGCATCCGTATGGGTGAGGGACAGAATGAGAAAGCGAAAAAGATTCTGGCGAACAGCTTCTGGATGCTTGTCGGGCTGTCGGCGGTTCTGACGTTGGTTCTGTTTGTGTTTAAACGAGAAATTTTGACGCGGTTTGGTGCGAGTGAGGCAATTCTGCCGTATGCGGAATCGTACTTTACGATCTATCTGCTGGGAACGGTCTTTGCGCTGCTTTCGATCGGAATGAACCAGTTTATTATCTGCCAGGGATTTGCGCGGATCGGAATGATTTCGGTGGCGCTCGGTGCGGTAACGAATATTGTGCTGGATCCAGTGTTTATTTTTGTGTTTGACATGGGCGTGGCGGGGGCGGCGTTTGCCACGGTTCTGTCACAGTTTGCGTCGGCGGCCTTTGTCCTTCGTTTCCTGCGAGGAAATCGCGTGCTTCTGCGGCTTGAATTTGAATGTCCGCAGGTGAAGACAGTCTGTAAGATTGCGCTGATGGGACTGTCGCCATTTTTGATTATCGCATTTGACAATGTGCTGATCATTTCGCTCAATACGGTAATTCAGATGTATGGCGGCGCGGAGGCGGACATGCTTTTGACCTGTACGACAATCGTGCAGAGCTTTATGCTGATCGTGACGATGCCGCTCGGAGGCATTACATCGGGAACGGGGGCGATCCTGGGCTTCAATTTCGGCGCGGGACGCCCGGATCGGATCCGGAGCGCACAGAAGTATATCACATTGCTGGCGGTGGTGCAGTGCAGCATCATGTTCCTGTTTTCCCGGACGCTGGCGCAGTATTTTGTGTATCTCTTTACGCGCAATGAGTCCTATGTGGAACTGACTGTCTGGGCGATCCGGGTCTACACGATGGGGATTATTCCGCTGGCAGTCCAGTATGAGGTCGTAGATGGATTTACCGGAATGGGTGTGCCGTCGGTGGCGATCTCGCTGTCAATGTTCCGGAAGCTGCTGTACCTGGTCAGCGTGTTCCTGATTCCGGTGTTTGCGGGAGTTGAAAATGTTTTCTACGCAGAAGTGGTATCGGATTTCGGCGGAACGACGGTGTCGGTGATCGTGTATCTTCTTTTGATTGGGCGCATTATGGGGCGCTGTGTAGAGCGCGCGAAATTGAACGGTAACTCAGATAACGCTGTCATCAATCAATAAATGATAAAAATAGTAGATTGACAAACGGATCCTCTGGATCTATAATGCAATACAGATAATGAATGACAACAAAATAACGATATCTTCAGGGCAGGGTGTAATTCCCGACCGGCGGTAAAGTCCGCGAGCGCATGGCGCATGATTTGGTGCAATTCCAAAACCGACTGTATAGTCTGGATGAAAGAAGAGAAAACGTAAATAAAAACGGCGGTGCCGGGAAGCTTCCAGATACACTCCCCCGGATGATGGATATGGCGGATATATACCGCTATGGCAAAAGAGAGAGAAAAGTCATCGAGAATGGATGTAAAAAAATATTTACGATAATTAATATCATGAAAGATATTATAAAATAGAAATTATAAGCCTGAGATGTGAAAATAAAAGTATTTCACATTTCAGGGCTTTTTGCATGGAAAGGCGGGGAAAAGATGGAACGAATCCACGTAAAGGTTCCCGGTGAGCAGCCACAGGATCGGGAATATATGAAGCAAGCGTTAGCGCTGGCAGAAAAAGGACACGGATGGGTCAATCCGAATCCAATGGTCGGCGCGGTGCTGGTAAAGGATGGACGCATCATCGGCAAGGGATATCATACACGATATGGACAGTTTCATGCAGAACGGGAGGCATTTAAGAATGCGGCAGAGCGGGGCGAAGAGACGGCGGGAGCAGATTTGTATGTGACGCTGGAACCCTGCTGTCACACCGGAAAACAGCCGCCGTGTACGGAAGCGGTGCTGGCATCCGGGGTGAAGCGCGTGATTGTCGGCTGCACGGATCCGAATCCGGTGGTGGCAGGGCGCGGCATCCGGCTTCTGAGGGAAAAAGGACTGGAAGTGGTGGCCGGAGTTTTACGCGGAGAGTGTGAACGGCAGAATGAGGTGTTCTTCCATTTCATGCGGACGAAACTTCCGTTTACGGTGCTGAAATATGCGATGACACTCGACGGAAAGACAGCGACGGTGTCGGGTAAATCCCAGTGGATCACCGGCGAGGCGGCGCGGAAGCGGGTGCATGAGGATCGCGGGCGTTATATGGCGATTCTGACTGGCGTTTCGACGGTGCTGGCGGACAATCCGCAGCTGACCTGCCGGATTCCGGGAGGGAAAAATCCGATCCGGGTGATTGCAGATACGAAGCTTCGGACACCGCTTTCATCGACCGTGGTACAGACCGCGCGGGAGACACCGACCTGGATTGTGACGGCGGTATCGGATGCCGGAAGAAAGGAAGCATATGAGGACGCCGGCTGCCGTGTTTTAAGTGTCCCGGCAAAAGAGGGAGAACTGGATTTGCAGGCGATGATGCAGCGGCTGGGCGAGGAGAAAGTGGACAGCGTGATGGTCGAGAGCGGCGGGACGCTGGCATGGTCCTTTTTAAAGGCAGGGCTTGTGAACCGGGTGCAGGCGTACATTGCTCCGAAGATTTTCGGAGGTGCAGGCACCCCGACCCCGGTGAGGGGAACCGGCGTGGATGCGCCGCCGGAGGCATTTCTTCTTAAAAAGCCGGAGGCAGTGTGGCTGGGGGAGGATCTGCTGCTGGAATATGAGGTGTCCGGCCAAGATGCATGAGGCGGTGTTAGAATGGGAAAAAATCGCTGATTTGAAAAGGAGAAAAGATGTTCACAGGAATCATAGAGGAAGTGGGAAGGATCCGCGCGATTGAGCGTCAGGCGGTATCGGCACGGATGACGGTTGCGGCGTCCAAGGTGCTCTCGGATGTCCATCTGGGCGACAGCATTGCGGTCAACGGTGTGTGTCTGACGGTCACATCATTTGGGAGAGATTATTTCTGTGCGGATGTGATGCATGAGACGCTGAACCGTTCGTCCCTGGGGGGGCTGGGTGTCAAAAGCCCGGTCAATCTGGAGCGGGCGATGCTGGCGGGCGGACGGTTTGGCGGACATATCGTCTCCGGTCACATCGACGGAACCGGAACCATCCGGGATGTGCGCCGGGATGGAAATGCCGTCTGGTATACGATTCAGGCCCCAGAACCGATTCTGCGGCTGATTGTGGAAAAAGGATCGATCGCGATCGATGGAATCAGCCTGACGGTCGCACGGGTGGATCACGTATCATTTTCCGTTTCCATCATCCCGCATACGCTGCAGGAGACAGCGCTTGCGTTTAAGCGGGCAGGCGATATCGTCAATCTGGAAAATGACTGCATTGGAAAGTATGTGGCGAAGCTGATGGGAGTGGAAGAAGAGGATAAGGCAGGAAAGGGCATGACAAGAGAATTTCTGCAGCGGTATGGATTTTAATAGAGGAGGAGAACAATGAAGCAGTTTGATACAGTTGAAAAGGCTCTGGACGAGCTGAAACAGGGACATTTAATCCTGGTTACGGATGACGAGGATCGCGAAAACGAAGGCGATCTTATCTGCGCGGCAAGTTTTGCCACGACAGAAAATGTCAATTTCATGGCGACGCATGCGAAGGGCTTAATCTGTATGCCGATGAGCGCAGAAATCTGCCGGAAGCTGCAATTCCCACAGATGGTGATGGATAACACGGATAACCATGAGACGGCGTTTACCGTATCGATCGACCATAAAACGACGACCACCGGTATTTCTGCCGAGGAGCGCGGTATTACGGCGCGCGCGTGCGTGGATCCGGACACAAAGCCGGAGGATTTCCGCCGCCCGGGACATATGTTTCCGCTGATGGCGAAGAAAAACGGCATTCTGGAGCGCAACGGTCACACAGAGGCGACGGTAGACCTGATGCGGCTTGCAGGGCTGCCGGAATGCGGTCTGTGCTGCGAGATCATGCGCGAGGATGGAACGATGATGCGGTCGGAAGAATTATTTGCGATGGCAGAACAATGGGGTCTGGCGATGATTTCCATTAAACAGCTGCAGGAGTACCGCAAGAGACATGAAAAACTGGTCGAGTGTGTGGCAGAGACGCGGATGCCGACGAAATATGGCGAATTCCGCGCGTATGGCTACCTGAATCTCTTAAATGGAGAACACCATGTGGCACTCGTCAAGGGCGATATCGGAGATGGGAAAGATGTACTCTGCCGCGTGCATTCGGAGTGCCTGACCGGCGATGCATTTGGTTCTCTGCGCTGCGACTGCGGACAGCAGCTTGCGTCGGCGATGACACAGATTGAGAAAGAGGGACGAGGCGTTCTCCTCTATATGCGGCAGGAGGGACGAGGCATCGGACTTTTAAATAAGCTGCGCGCTTACAAGCTGCAGGATGGCGGCATGGACACGCTGGATGCGAACCTTGCGTTGGGATTTAAAGGCGATCTGCGGGAATACTACATTGGGGCGCAGATTTTAAAGGATCTGGGAATCAAGACGCTTCGTCTTTTGACCAATAACCCTGATAAGGTATATCAGCTTTCGGATTTTGGCATGGAAATCAAAGAGCGCGTGCCGATTCAGATGGAGGCGACGCCGTATGATGGATTTTACCTGAAAACGAAGCAGGCGCGGATGGGACATATTTTGAATTTTAAATAGAAAAAGTGACAGGCGAAAATAGATCGTCGGAAAGGATGGTACTTATGCGTACATTTGAAGGAAACGTAGTAGCGGAAAATAATATGAGGATCGGAATTGTGGCGGCACGATTCAATGAGTTTATCACCTCGAAACTGGTCGCAGGCGCGCAGGATGCGCTGCGCCGTCACAATGTCTCGGAGGAGGACGTAGATGTTGCGTGGGTTCCAGGTGCTTTTGAGATTCCGCTGATTGCGTCGGAGATGGCGAAGTGCGGAAAGTATGATGCGGTGATCTGCGTGGGTGCAGTTATCCGTGGAAGCACAAGCCATTATGATTATGTGTGCAGCGAGGTTTCGAAAGGAATCGCACAGGTTTCGCTGGCAAGCAGCGTGCCGGTTATGTTTGGTGTGCTGACGACGGATACGATCGAGCAGGCGATCGAGAGAGCGGGAACAAAGAGCGGAAATAAGGGATTTGACTGCGCGACGGGAGCAATCGAGATGGTGAATTTGCTGCGGGAGATCCGGAAGTAAAAATAATCAGGTAATCGGGCATCGAAAAAGCCAGGACTGCGGAATGCTGCAGTCCTGGCTTTTTTGTCTTAGGAAAATTCGTCCATGCGCCAGGTTTTGGTGTTACCTGTTTTTGTTTGCTATCATGTTACTCTGTTTTCAACAGCCCCTGTTCCGTATAATATTTCTCAGCTCCCGGATGCAGCGGAATAGGAGCTGGCTGCATATATATTCCGGATCAGATAAGTTACTTAAGGATGGGTGGGCGCTGATCAGTTCTTCACGGGATTCGTCGAGAATCTTGGTGATGGTGTAGACCAGCTGTTCGTCCATGGATGCGTCCACGCAGAGAAGGCATTTGATTCCGAAGGTTTTCAGTGTCTCGGTTTGTCCCGGATAGGTACCGGCTGGGACAGTGGCGCGGACGTAGAAGGGGCTGGCTGCAAGAATTTTTTGCAGTTCTTCGTCAGTGTACTCCAGCAGGCGGCAGGGCGTCTGGCTGGCCAGGTCGGTCAGGCTGTGGACCGGGATTCCGGCGAAGCTGTGGACGGCGTCGAGTTTACCGTTTAAGACAGAGTCCACGCTGGCGGAGAAGCTGTAGTTTTCAAGGGCAGTGTTGGCAATATTGAGCCCGGCTGCCTTGAGAGCGGTGCGGGCGGAAAGCTCCGTGGTGGATCCTTCTGGTCCGACGGCAATGTGGTGTCCGGCGAGTTCATGAACGTAGGAGATATGCTCGGACTCCGGCGCCATCCAGGTGGACAGGCTTGAATAGACGGCCCCGATCGCCCGCAGGGATTCGACCGGATGACCGGAAAATTCGTCCGTTCCCTGATAGGCGGAAAATGCCACATCGCCGCTGACCAGTCCCATATCAAATTGTCCGTTTTTGATATTTTCCACGTTCGTGTAGGAACCGTTGGAGGCGCTTAAATTGACCTTGAGCTGTTCATCATGTCCGCTTAAAACAGAGGCGATGGCACTGCCAATCGGGTACATGGTTCCGCCGCTGTCGGCAGTTCCGATGGTCAGAACGTGCAGCTCTTCATCTTCTTCGCTGGGATGGTCGTTGACCCGCGCATCTGCGGCGGTGCTGCCGGAACAGCCGGAAAGTCCGAGCAGGAAGGTAAGAAGCATCATTGGTGCCAATTTTACCAGTTTTTTTATTTTCATAGATCTCACCTTTTCGTAGTTTATCAGTATATAGAAAAAAACGCAGCGGTTCTGTCGAATGCTGCCTTAGCGATTAAAAGAATATTAAAACTCTATAAAAAGTATAACACAAAAAACATTGATAAGACAAGACCAAGGAAGAGGAAAATATAAATGTAACTGTTCACAGGTAGGCACTTTTGGAACCGAAAGTGCCGTAAGAAAACGTGGTGGCAGCAGGAATTTGCCGTATTTAAATGCGAAGCCACGGCAAATTCCGTTACTGGGCACGTATGCGTGAACAGTAACAAAAAAGAGCGTCCGGTTTATGTGGGGGAACCGGACGCTCTTCTTTCAGGTTACATTTTCAATTGAGCTTTAGGTATGTTGTTATATAAAAGATGTCTTATATGAAGTGTTCCTATCTCGTCTCAGTGATTATTTTGTAATCAGGCTGGAGAAGATGGAAAGGAAAATCGGGTTGTAAATATCGTCGATGATAACTGCGAAGGACGGATACAGAACCCAAGCAACGGTGTGCCATCCATACTGATCCATAACGGCTTTCTCGTTTGCTACTGCGTTCGGACCTGAACCACAGCCCCATCCACAGTTACCAGCTGCCATAACAGCTGCACCGTAATCGCGGCCAAATACGTTGAAGGATACGAAGATTGCAAAGAGTGCCATCAGGATAGCCTGTGCAAGGAGGATGATACCCATCTGACCAGCTACCGGAGCCAGCTTTGTGATATCGATGGTCATCAGAACCAGTGCCAGGTAGAGTTCCAGGAACATATGCTCGATAGCGTCGATCTCCGGAACCGGGAATTCGATACCAGCTGCATCCATGATGTTTCTTGCGATAGCACCTGCGAACAGACAGCCGATGAATTTCGGCATCTCGATCATCGGGATGTTGTCTAACAGGCAGTAGATCGGCATACCAAGTGCTGCTACAAGCAGAGACAGGGCAAATGCTTTGATCATACGAGTGTTGTTAAGAACAGCTGCTGAACCTGCTTTTGCGGATTCCGGTCTGTCGTTCGGGTCAGATTTCAGACCGTGACGGGAAATCAGGAAAGCTGCAACCGGACCACCGATTAAGGAACCCATGATGTTGCCCATAGTACCGGCTGCTACACCGACTGTGGTTGCATCCGGAGCACCCATGTTCTCGAAGATAGGACCAAATGCAGAAGCAGTACCAACACCGCCGGACATAGCTGAGGAAGAACACTGCAGAGCCAGAAGCGGATGAAGACCGATGGCGCTGCCTACCAGGTAACCAACGACATCCTGTAAGGTAATCAGGACACAGGCTGCAACTGCGATTGCGATACAAAGCTTTCCGCCTGCATGCTTTAACATCTTGTAGCTGAAGCCGAAACCTACGCACAGGAAGAATAAGTTCTGGCATAAGTCTTTCACGATTTTTGCATCAAAGGAAAAACCGATGATTCCGGAACCCTTGATGATAGATACAACAACAGAAAAGATGATACCGGAGATAACCGGAGCCGGTATAGCATATTTTCTGAGCAGGGCGCTGTGAGCGACAATCGCGCGTCCTAAGAAGATAACGATGGCTGCGAAACCAAGTGTGGTCAGATACTCGAACTGGAATGTTGCGATGGCACCGTCCGCTGCCGGTGTGTAAGTTCCAAAGTATCCCATAATGTGTTCTAACATAGAACTTCCCTCCATTCTTTTTTTAGAATTTGTTTATTTCTTTTATAAGCAGTTTATAAGATTGAAAAAGGGAAGTCAATTTATGTAATTTTAAATACAGTTTTGTAAGTATTGTAAATAAAAATGACTATAAGAAAGCGACTGCAGTATAGATACGGTTCTATGATGAATCTGTACAGCTGCAGCCGCGAAAAGACAGGAAAAACCTGAATATTGCTGGAAAACGAAGTGGTTCTTATTTTCCGGAATATCTATATTTAATAGAAGGGCGTCCACCGGTCTGGTAATCGATCATGCTGACCAGTTCGTTGGTTTCGACTAAGTAATTTAAGTACCGCCGGACTGTAATACGGGACAAATGAACCTGTTCCGAAATCTGTTCGCTGGACCAGACCTCCTCCGGATGTTCGGAGAGAAAGAGACGGATCAGTCCAAGGGTGCGTTCATTTAGGCCCTTTGTCAGCGGAGCGCTCTGGGAGGAGACATCCGGGACGGAGAAGAGGCGGTCGATCTCCGCCTGTCCCAGGTCAGAAGCGGACGCCGATGTTTTCAATTCCTCCTGACGTTTCGCAAATCGTTCCAGGGCAGCTTTGAAACGGTCATATTCAAATGGTTTGACGAGATAATCGGTGACGCCGCGGGATATAAGCCGGCGGACGGTCTCTGCGTCGTTGGCAGAGGTTACCATGATGATTGCAGGGGTCATGCCAGCCGCGTGGAGCTGGTCGATAAATTCGTCGCCGTTCATCTGAGGCGTGTAGTAGTCGAGAATAATCAGGTCAACCGTGCAGTTCTGCAGATACTGCAGGGCAAGGATGCCGTTTTTGAAAGTTGCCTCCACGTGAAAAGAGGAGGTCAGCTCGACATACTGTTTATTGATGGATGCAACCATCGGATCATCTTCTATAATAATGACTTTATACATTAGATTCTGTCTCCTTTCGGGTAAATGTCAGGGTGAAGCAGGTGCCCTCGCCAGGCTCTGTGTCAATATCGATGGTTCCGCCGTACTCCTCCATCAGCTCATGAACCAGGAAAAGCCCGGTTCCGCGGTTCTCGCCCTTGGAGGAAACACCTTTTTCGAAAATATGATCGAGCAGCTCCGGCTGTATGCCGTGCCCGGTGTCCTCGCAGGTGATGATGTTGACGTCTGGGCGGCAGTAGATGCCGATGTGGATCTCGCGCGGGCTTTCAGATGCGTTAATGACATCCGGACTGGCGGTGTGATCGTGGCTTAGCTCTTCAATGGCATTTTCCATCAGATTGCCGAGAATGGTGACAAATCCTTCCACCGGGATCAGCAGATCATGGTCGCGGCAGGTGCTGTCGGCGCTGACCTGCAGGCGGATGCCAAGCTCGGCGGCGTGCATCATTTTCCCGATCACAAGCGCACAGATTTTCGGAACGCGGATGCAGTTGGCTGTCTCACGGACGGACTGGCTGGAGACAAGGCTGCTGTTGGTGATAAAATTCATCGCCTGCTGAATCTCCCCGGTCTGTAGGTAGCCGAGAATGATGTGCAGCTTATTTAAAAATTCATGGTTGAACGCGCGCAGCGTGTCCAACATATTGTGGGCGCCGGAAAGCTCGTCGGAGAGACGCAGGAGGTCGGTGCGGTCAAATAAAACGATCAGGACACCTCGGCGCGCCTGTTTACCGCGTCCATGGATCGGCACCTCCTTGACGATGAGCTGGCGTCCGGCGAAGCTGATGCTCTCGTGCGTTACACTTTCGCCGGTTTTTATGACCTGATCGAATGAGGTCTGTGGAAACAATTCCTGAATCGTTAAGTGGGTGAGCGGAGGTTCGTTTGCAGGACGACCGAGTATCGTGGAAACTTTCTGGTTGGCAAAGAGAATTCTGCCGTCCAGATCGGTTGCGGCAAGTCCCTCGTCGATCATATTCATGACCTCATCCTGGCGGGTATAAATATTGACGAGTTCTTCCGGGTCATATCCCAACAGGGAGTCGCGCAGCAGGGAGAACATTGTGTGCGTCAGGGAAATGCTGACGATCATCATGATCAGGAATATAATTATATAAAAGAACAGCAGACTGCGGTGCTGGGCTGACAGAGTAGCGGTGAACAGGGAAACCATCACAAAACCGACGATCTCTCCGTCGCTGTTTTTTACTGCGTGAAAGGCGCGCCGCTGCATGCCGTGCGTGCCGTAGCCGGTTGTGATATATGGATCGCTTCCTGCCAGAATAGCGTCCTCGTCACCTGCCACGTAGGAATCGCCGGTTTTCAGACGGTTCGTGTGGTAAAAGCGCAGTCCGTTTTTATCACTGATGAGGATGACATTGATATCTGGTATATTCAAAGAAAGAGAATCCAGGTCGCGGGTCACGGTGGAATCAGGATAGCCGTTTTCCAGCATGGCGGCGACATCCGGAATTGCAGCAATATAAGAAGCAGTACCGCTGATCAGCTTGTCCATATCCTTTCGCTGCCTGGAAATATCAAAAAACAGAGTAAAACCAAGTGAGATGAGCACCAGGGTAGCGGAAAGGAGCAGAAAGGATCGGTACAGATTCTGTTCCAGCGCTGATTTTCCTTCCTTTATCTTCATATATAAAACCTCCGGAATTTATTTGATGTAGGAAATGAGTTGATCCAGTCTGCAAAATGTGTAAACCAAAACGATGATTAAAGTTATTATAGTAAAAAAAGAAACGATCTGCAAGAAAGTGTGGAGGTTTACAAGACGCCGGATGGCGAATTGCAAAGTGGCCGGGTTATTGTTCGCGGGTAGGCACTTTTGGAACCAAAAGTGCCGTAAGAAAACGTGGTGGTAGCAGGAATTTGCCGTATTCAAATGCGAAGCCACGGAAAAAGGTTGAAAAACAAGAAGAGATCGATTAAAATGAAAATAGTTCGAATTAGAGCATTTGGTTAAAAAATTATGCAAAATTAAGGCTGTCAGCACAAAATTCCATTTAAGATATGACAATCCGTCGAAGTTGTGCGCGGTAAGGGAGAGAATACTGAATATTTGCTGCAAAATTTACAAAAAACCACTTGCTATTTTAGGAAAAGTTGGGTACAATACAAACAGGGTTGATTAATATTTAACAATCATGAAGATGAATTTCTAGGAGGAATGAGATCATGGCAGTAAAAGTTGCAATTAATGGTTTTGGTCGTATTGGTCGTCTGGCTTTCAGACAGATGTTTGGCGCTGAGGGTTACGAAGTCGTAGCTATCAACGATCTGACAAATCCGAAAATGTTAGCTCACCTGTTAAAGTATGATTCTGCTCAGGGCAGATACGATGGACATACGGTAGAAGCTGGCGAAGATTATATTGTAGTAGATGGCAAGAAGATTACTATCTACGCAAAGGCAAACGCTGCTGAACTTCCGTGGGGCGAGATTGGTGTAGACGTAGTTCTGGAGTGTACCGGATTCTATACATCCAAGGCAAAAGCACAGGCACATATCGATGCAGGCGCTAAGAAAGTCGTTATCTCCGCACCGGCAGGCAATGACCTTCCGACTATCGTATACAATGTAAACCACAAGACACTGAAACCGGAAGATAAGATTATCTCCGCAGCATCCTGTACAACTAACTGCCTGGCTCCGATGGCTAAGGCATTAAACGACTATGCTCCGATTCAGTCCGGTATCATGTCCACCATTCACGCTTACACAGGCGATCAGATGATTCTGGACGGACCGCACAGAAAAGGCGATTTAAGAAGAGCAAGAGCAGGCGCTGTCAACATCGTTCCGAACTCCACCGGTGCTGCAAAAGCGATCGGTCTGGTTATTCCGGAATTAAACGGCAAGCTCATCGGTTCCGCACAGCGTGTTCCGGTTCCGACTGGTTCCACTACCATTCTGACAGCCGTTGTTAAGAAAGCTGACGTTACCAAGGAAGCTATCAACGAGGCTATGAAGGCAGCTCAGACTGAGTCCTTCGGCTACAACGAGGATGAGATCGTTTCTTCCGATATCGTAGGTATCCGCTATGGTTCCCTGTTTGATTCTACACAGACTATGGTATCTCCGATCGGTGATGACTTATATCAGGTACAGGTTGTTTCCTGGTATGACAACGAGAACTCCTACACAAGCCAGATGGTTCGTACAATCAAATACTTCGCAGAGCTGGCATAATTTTATCGATTCGATAGAAAATCATAAGGATTCAAGATGGGTCCGGTCCTCGGTCGGGACCGGACCTGTTTTTTATTCTTTTATAATGTAAAGGAGACAGGATATGCTGAATAAAAAATCCGTGGATGATATCAATGTAAAGGGCAAACGCGTTCTGGTACGCTGTGATTTCAACGTACCGTTAAAAGAAGGAAAGATCACCGATGAAAACCGTCTGGTGGCAGCGCTTCCGACGATCAAAAAACTGATTGCGGACGGCGGAAAGGTAATTCTCTGCTCCCATCTTGGCAAACCGAAGGGAGAGCCGAAGCCGGAGCTGTCTCTGGCACCGGTAGCCGTTCGTCTGTCTGAACTTCTGGGACAGGAAGTGAAATTTGCAGCCGATCCGGAAGTGGTTGGACCGAACGCAAAGGCAGCCGTTGAGGCGATGAAGGATGGCGAGGTTGTTCTGCTTGAGAACACCCGTTACCGTGCCGAGGAAACCAAGAACGGTGAGGCGTTCAGCAAGGATCTGGCATCCCTGTGTGATGTCTATGTGGACGATGCATTTGGTACTGCACACCGCGCACACTGCTCAAACGTAGGCGTGACCCAGTATGTGGATACCGCAGTAGTTGGTTACCTGATGCAGAAAGAGATCGATTTCCTTGGAAATGCAGTGGATAACCCGGTTCGCCCGTTCGTTGCCATTTTAGGCGGCGCGAAGGTAGCAGATAAATTAAACGTTATCTCAAACCTGCTGGAGAAGTGCGACACGCTGATCATCGGCGGCGGCATGGCATTTACCTTCTTAAAAGCACAGGGCAAGGAGATTGGTAAATCCTTAGTCGATGATACAAAGTTAGATTATTGCCGTGAGATGGTAGAGAAGGCGGCGAAGCTTGGCAAGAAACTGCTTCTTCCGGTTGATGCAGCTGTAGCAGCATCCTTCCCGGATCCGATTGATGCACCGATCGAGGTACAGAATGTATCGGTTGACGCTATCCCGGCTGACACGATGGGACTTGACATAGGACCGGAAACTGCAAAGCTGTATGCAGACACCGTAAAATCTGCTAAGACAGTTGTATGGAACGGACCGATGGGTGTATTTGAGAACCCGACTCTTGCCCAGGGTACAATCGCAGTTGCAAAAGCACTGGCAGACACCGAAGCGACCACGATCATCGGCGGCGGCGATTCTGCAGCAGCGGTCAACCAGCTTGGATTTGGCGACAAGATGACCCATATTTCTACCGGCGGCGGCGCTTCCCTGGAATTCTTAGAGGGAAAGGAGCTTCCGGGCGTAGCGGCAGCGAATGATAAATAAATAGAAAAGAGGAATAGAATAGTCATGGCTAGAAGAAAGATCGTAGCAGGCAACTGGAAAATGAACATGACGCCGTCGGAGGCAGTAGCTCTGGTAGAGCTTCTGAAGCCGCTCGTTGTTTCGGAAGATGTAGACGTTGTATTCTGCGTACCGGCGATTGATATTATCCCGGTTGTAAAAGCGTGCGAGGGAACCAACATCGCAGTCGGCGCTGAAAATATGTATTTCGAGGAGAAAGGTGCTTACACCGGCGAGATTTCCCCGAATATGCTGACCGATGCAGGCGTTAAATACGTGATTATCGGACATTCCGAGCGCAGAGAATACTTTGCAGAGACCGATGAGACGGTCAATAAGAAGGTACTGAAAGCATTTGAGCACGGTCTGACCCCGATCATCTGCTGCGGCGAGACTCTGACCCAGAGAGAGCAGGGCATCACGCTTGACTGGATCCGCCAGCAGATCAAGATCGCATTCCAGAATGTGACCGCAGAGCAGGCAAAGACAGCTGTGATTGCATACGAGCCAATCTGGGCGATCGGTACCGGCAAGGTAGCGACCACCGAGCAGGCTGAGGAAGTGTGCGGCGCGATCCGTGCGTGCATCAAGGAAGTGTACGATGAGGCGACCGCAGAGGCGATCCGCATTCAGTACGGCGGTTCCGTATCTGCAGCATCGGCTCCGGAGCTGTTTGCACAGCCGGATATCGATGGTGGTCTGGTAGGCGGCGCATCCTTAAAGGCAGATTTTGGAAAGATTGTAAATTATAAATAAGAGATGAGAAAAAGGGGGCTGTCGCACGTGTGAGGCGTGGCAGTCCCCTTTTTGCCAGTAAAAAAAGAAGGTGAAAGTTTTGACCTGAAACAATCAAAATTGTTGGTTCATCCGATTGTTTCAGAAAAAACGGTTCATTTCATGGAAGGAAAGGAAGAAGAAAGAGATGAAAAAAAAGCCAACCGTATTAATGATTCTCGATGGATACGGCATGAGAGATACCTGTGAGCACAATGCCGTATGTGAGGCGAAGACACCGATCATGGATCAGCTGATGAGCCAGTGCCCGTTTGTGCGCGGCAATGCCAGCGGTCTGGCGGTCGGTCTGCCGGACGGACAGATGGGTAACTCGGAGGTTGGACATTTAAATATGGGTGCCGGACGTATCGTATACCAGGAGCTGACCCGTATCACGAAATCAATCGAGGATGGCGATTTCTTTGAAAATCCGGAATTTCTGGCAGCCGCAGACACCTGCAAGAAAAATGATTCCGCCCTGCATCTGTTCGGACTGGTATCAGACGGCGGCGTTCACAGCCATCTGACTCATTTATTCGGACTTCTGGAGTTCGCAAAACGTCAGGGACTTAAAAAAGTGTATGTGCACTGCTTCCTGGACGGACGTGATACACCGCCGACCTCCGGCAAGGAGTTCGTAGCAGAATTAGAGAAGAAGATGCAGCAGCTTGGCGTCGGCGAGGTGGCTTCCGTGATGGGACGCTACTATGCGATGGACCGTGATAAAAACTGGGATCGTGTCCAGAAAGCTTACGATGTGCTGACAAAGGCAGAGGGTGAGAAGGCAGAAAGTGCGTGTGCAGGCATTCAGGCATCCTATGATAAAGAGGTAAACGATGAGTTCGTCGTACCGTTCTATGTAGAGAAGGACGGAAAGCCGGTTGCCACGATTCAGGATGGCGATTCCGTCATTTTCTTCAACTTCCGTCCGGACCGTGCAAGAGAGATCACCCGCGCATTCTGCGATGAGGGATTTACCGGATTTGCGAGAGAGAAGAAGCTTGACCTGACGTTTGTATGCTTTACCGATTACGATGAGACGATCGGGAACAAGCTGATTGCGTTCAAGAAGGAAGAGATTAAGAACACGTTTGGAGAGTTCCTGGCGGCGCACCATATGACGCAGGCACGTATCGCCGAGACCGAGAAATATGCACACGTAACATTTTTCTTCAACGGCGGCGTGGAAGAGCCGAACGAGGGCGAGGACCGCATTCTGGTTCCGTCTCCGAAGGAGGTTCCGACCTACGACCTGAAACCGGAGATGAGCGCACCGATCGTGTGCGATAAGCTGGTGGAGGCGATTGAGTCCGGCAAATATGATGTCATCATCATCAATTTTGCAAACCCGGATATGGTAGGTCACACGGGCGTGGAGTCGGCTGCGATCAAGGCGATTGAGACCGTCGATGCCTGCGTAGGACGTGCAGTTGAAGCCATCAAGCAGCCGGAGGTGTTCTCTTTATCTGCGCCGATCACGGTAATGCAGAGGTGATGGTCGATGAGGCAACCGGCGAGCCGTGGACCGCTCATACGACCAATCAGGTACCGTTTGTCCTGGTCGGCGCTGACCCGGCGTACAAGCTGCGCGAGGGCGGACGCCTCTGCGATATTGTGCCGACGCTGATTGAACTGATGGGACTTGAGAAGCCGAAGGAGATGACGGGAGAGTCGCTGTTGGTGAAATAGGGAGAATTTTCGAATATATTAGGAAAGTATAAATATAACCGTCAATAAGAATCGGGAAAACTGCCATAAAGCAAGAAAAGATCATGAACAGAGAAATGGTCGGGGCTTGTTTTGTGGCAGTTTTTTGTTCACAGGTAGGAATTTTCTGAACTGAAAATCCCGTGAAAATCCCGTTACTTCTCTCTTCCATTTCATAAGAAAATAGGATAAAATAAAATCATCTATGTGAACCGCTCGGAGGCTGTTCCAGGGCAGACATTTTTAGAAAAGAAAGTGTTATGCGGAAAGGAAAATAGGATGGCAGCAGATTCACAGGGAAAACAGGAGGAAACAAGCATGAAGGTAGCGGTTGTTACAGACAGCAACAGCGGAATTACACAGGCACAGGCGAAAGAGATGGGCGTATATGTCCTGCCGATGCCGTTTATGATTGATGGAACCGAGTATCTGGAAGATATAAATTTGACACAGAAGGAATTTTATGAGCATCTGAGCGGGGATCACGATGTGAGCACATCCCAGCCGTCTCCGGAGACGATCTTAAATCTCTGGGAAAAACTTTTGGAGGAATACGATGCAGTTGTGCACATCCCGATGTCCAGCGGGCTTTCGAGCTCCTGCCAGACGGCAAAGATGCTGGCAGATGATTTCGATGGAAAAGTACAGGTGGCGGATAATCACAGGATTTCCGTGACCCAGCGCCGTTCGGTGCAGGATGCGCTTGACATGGCGGCAGCCGGCATGGACGCGGAGGCGATCTGCAAAAAGCTGGAAGAGACAGGTTTGGATTCAACTATTTATATCACGGTTGACACATTAAAATATCTGAAAAAGGGCGGTAGAATCACACCAGCAGCAGCAGCGCTCGGAACACTTCTCCGTTTAAAACCGGTTCTGACGATACAGGGCGAGAAGCTGGACGCATTTGCGAAGGCGCGGACGATGAAACAGGCGCGTTCCATGATGATCACGGCGATCACCCGCGATCTGGAAAATCAGTTTGATGATATGACGGGAGAAAAAACGTATATTGATGTAGCGCATACCGACAATGATGAGATGGCGCAGGAGCTGGCAGCCGAGCTTCGGGAACTTTTCCCGGAGACGGAAGTCCGTGTAGAGCCGCTGTCCTTAAGTGTAGCCTGCCATATCGGACCGGGAGCGCTGGCGATTGCGGCAACGAAGAAGCTTGAAATCGGATCGTTGTTGTGAAAAACGCAGTTACAGAGCAGCATTTCGGGGTTACAGTTCACAGCCAATGTCAGGAAGTTAAGCAACCCAAGTAAGAGCGCGTGAATTGTAATCGTTCAGGACAGGAACATGAGAAGAATAGCAGAACATAAAAGAAAGATATGGAAAGCGATGGAGCACACGATCGGGATGAGAATCCCTCTGTTCCTCGCCTTTCTGATTCTGACGCTGGTTCCGCTTCTGGTACAGGTTCGTTTTACATCGGGGTATTTTTACCAGAGCCACGTGGAAGAACGGATGGCGGAAGCGCAGAACCGGTGTCTGATTTTAGCAAACAAGATACGCAGCAGTGATTATATCAATGTACTGCTGTCGGGAAATCCCAATCCGGCGCTGGATGCGAACTTAGTACAACGGCGGATCTGATGAACGGAAGAATCGTGCTGGTGGACGACAGCTTTAAGATTTTGAAAGACACATTTGGTCTTTCCAGAGGGAAAACGCTGGTTGTATCGGATGTGTTAAAGGCATTTGACGGGGAAACTTCCAGCTATCTGAACCAGAAGAAAAAGTATTTCTATGTAGCGCAGCCGATTCAGGCAAAAAGCACGGATGCAGCGCCGATCGATTCGGATGTGGCAGCCGGAAATGGGAAAAATACGGCAGGCGTGCAGGGAGTCCTTCTTCTGATGGCGTCCACGGAAAATTCGGCGCTTTTGCAGGAGAAAATTGTGCAGAAGACGGGATTTTTGCAGCTCGTTATGTTCTGTTTTATTCTGATCGCAGATTTATTGGCGGCGGCTTGCCTGCTGAAACCATTCCGCCGCCTGCAGCAGCAGCTCGATATGGTGGCAGAGGGAAATCTGGATCAGGATATTGATGTAAAAACGTACCGGGAGACGCGGGACATTTCGGAGGCAGTCATGCAGACCATCCGGAAACTGAAAAACCTGGATCAGTCGCGTCAGGAGTTTGTTTCCAACGTGTCGCATGAGCTGAAAACACCGCTGACTTCGATAAGAGTGCTGGCGGATTCTCTGATGGGGATGGAGAACGCCCCGGCGGAGCTATATCAGGAGTTTATGCAGGATATTTCGGCGGAGATTGACCGCGAGGGCAAGATTATCGATGATCTGCTGACGTTAGTCAAAATGGATAAATCATCGCCGGATCTGAATATTGCCCAGACTTCGATCAATGGTCTTCTGGAACAGATTTTAAAACGTCTGACCCCGATCGCGAAGCGGCGGAACATTGAGATCACGTATGAGAGCAAGCGGGAAGTATCGGCGGATGTGGACGAGGTAAAATTGAGCCTGGCACTTTCGAACCTGGTGGAAAATGCGATCAAGTATAACCGCGAAGAGGGAAAAGTCTGGGTGACGCTGGATGCTGACCACAAGTTCTTTTATGTGAAGGTAGAGGATAATGGCGTGGGAATCCCGAAAGAATTCCAGGAGCGCGTATTTGAGCGTTTTTACCGTGTAGATAAGGCGCGCTCACGCGAGACAGGCGGTACCGGGCTGGGGCTTGCGATCACGAAGAATATTATTCTTCTTCATCAGGCGCGATCCGCCTGAAGAGTGAAGAAGGCAAGGGAGCAACCTTTACGGTGCGGATTCCGTTGAATTATATTCCGTAGACAGCGTGGTTCTGGGCGGTTTAGAGGTTCGAGATGGTTGCTGGTGCTGTAGTGTTCGAATATTTCGGTGTTTGAATGCTGCAGTGTTCGGATGTTTCAGTGTTTGAATGTTGCAGTATTTGAGGGTTGCAGTGTTCGAATGTGCGGTCAGGGCAATGTCTATTGTGAGATAGATTGCAAAATAACAACAGGAAATAATAAATGGAGAAAATAAGAAAAAAAAGCTCTGGAAAATGGGCAGGAAGCGTAAGTTTGTGGCTGATCCTTTGCCTGGCATGTCTGCTTCTTCTGAGCGGATGCCGAAAAAAAGAAGAGGTGCATCCGACGGCGGGTGAGGACGGCGTCTATCAGATTTATTATCTCAATTCGACGCGCACGGGGCTGGCGAGTGTTTCCTATCAGACGGAGACGGCGGACGCTGAGATCCTGATCGGGGAGCTGGCGGGGCAGATCCTTGCGGCACCGGAAAACCCGGAGTATCAGGCAGTTTTAAGCGATAAGGTTGAATTCCTGGATATTAACCGGGACAATAACGTGCTGACGCTGAATTTTAATCAGGAATATATGAATATGAAAGCGTCGCGGGAGATTCTGTGCCGGGCGGCGCTGGCAAAGACCTTTACACAGGTAGAGGGAGTCGATTATATCAGCATTAATTGCGAGGGACAGCCGCTTCTGGACACGCATGGCAACCCGGTGGGCGCGATCGCAGGAAGTGATTTTGTAGACAGTATTTCGGATGTCAATTCGTATGAAAAAGTAGAGCTGACCCTGTATTTTGCCAATGAAGAAAAAGATGGTCTGGTGGCAGAAAAACGGGAAGTATTTCACAGTATGAACACGTCGCTGGAACGCCTGGTAGTGGAACAGCTGCTGGCAGGTTCCCAGAATGGCGGGCTTTCAGTGATGCCGAAAAATACAAAGGTATTAAACGTATCACTGACAGATAATACCTGCTATGTCAACCTGGATAGCAGTTTTATTTCCGGGGATATCGATGTGGCGGAGTATATTCCGATTTACGCGATCGTTGATTCGCTGACAGAGCTTCAGACGGTAAATAAAGTACAGATCACGGTCAATGGCTCGGCAGATGTGACGTACCGGAATGTGATTTCGCTGGTGCAGCCTCTGGAGAGAGAGGAGAAGTATATTGTGAAGTAACTGTCAGACAGAATGTATATGCCATATTTGGAAGAGAGCAGCAATGGGATTTTGTTGATGTTTTGTAGAATACAGGAAAAGAGGAATTGAATATCAAACGACCGGTAATGTGGATGATGGTGGCTTTCGTACTTGGAGAGGTCGCAGCGTACCAGATGGGCATGACGGTGTGGTTTATAATTGCAGCAGCGTTTTTTGGGCTTGCAGTCATAAAAACAGCAGAAGGACGGGTAGATTCGGACTTTCAGACAGACGCAGAACGCGTCTGGAATTGGAAAGATCCGATGATGTGCCGTGTCTTTCTGCTGTTTTTCTGTTTCCTGGCAGGATGGGGACGGATGACGGTGGAAATGCGCCCGGATGCGCTGGAACGGATGGTAACGCAGAAGGGTGGTTCGGCAGAGGTGGCGGTATCTGGAACACTGGATTCTATTTCGGAAAAAAATGGGTGGTGTACGATGATTTTGACGGGGGTGGAGGTAGAGGATGAAAGTGTAAGAAAGGTACTGATATCGTGTAAAAGCGATTTACTGGAGATGTGTGAAGAGAAAATTCTGCCACCCTGCGGAAGTCAGATTCATCTGACGGGAACTGCTGAGTTTCTGGAAGAAGCGCGCAATCCGGGGCAGTTTTCGTATCGGATGTATTATCGGGGACTAGGAATCAGAAACCGGGTGACAGCGGATCGGATTTTTATTTCAGAAGGAAAAAGTTCCCCTCTCCGAAGTCAGGCAGAATGCTTCCGGGCGTACGCGACGGCTGTTTTTCAGGAAATCTGTGTTCCAGAAGATGCAGGGATTTTCCAGGCAATTTTGCTGGGGGATAAATCCGGGTTATCGGAAGAGCTGCGCGAACGGTTTCAGGATAATGGGATTGCACATATTTTGGCAGTCAGCGGGCTTCATGTCTCTTTGATTGGCATGAGCGTTTACAGCGTACTGCGTTTTGGGGGCATATCGTATGGATGGGCGGGACTGGGGGCTTCAGCGCTTCTTACCTTTTATGGTTTTGTAACCGGATTTGGAGCATCGGTATTCCGGGCGGTATTTATGGTAGAGGTGTCCTGTCTGGCGGCACATCTGGGGCGGAGTTACGATCTGCTGAGTGCGCTGTCGCTGTCTTTGATTTTACAGGCGTGGCAATCGCCGTATCTGCTCTTTTCGGCGGGATTGCAGCTTTCCTATGGCGCGGTTGCCGCGATTGGGCTGGAGACGGAGGAGCTGCGGAAAGTGGAAAAAAAGAGAAAAGAGGAGGAACAAGAGAAAGAAAAAAAGAAAGGATATGAAACACTCATGCTCAGCTTGGCAATTCAGCTTTATACGATGCCGATTCAGCTGTATCACTATTTTACATTTCCGATGTTGGGAATTTTTCTGAACCTGATCGTGATTCCGCTTCTCACGTATGCAGCCGGAAGCGGTCTGCTGGCGCTTGGAATTTACAGTATAGCGTTTGTGGGAGGAAAAATGGGGGGAATGGGCGGATGCAGCAGCATTGCGGGAGTGCTTTCGGCTTTTGGGGGTGCAGCATCAGGAATATCAGAAATACCAGAAATATTCAGAATAGCGGCAAGTGCATGTACGGGTCCGGGGCATTATATTTTTCAGTTGTATGAATGGCTTTGCATCCAGGTGGAACGCGTGCCGTTTCATTCCATCGTGGCAGGACGCCCGGAAATGTGGAAAATAGGGATGTTTTATGTGGCGCTGGGGATTCGATATGTGTGGAGTGTGGGAGAAGCAAGAGATAATTTAGAGAGAAAAGGGATTTTTCGGTTTCCAAAAGAATGGAATGCACCGGAAAAAAATAGTGTATTTATTGCTGTGGCGGTAGTCTTTTTAGTAGTTCAGCCTGTTCATGGCTTTCAGATCTGGTTTCTCGATGTAGGACAGGGCGACGGCGTCTTTCTGCGGACGCGGGATGAGGCAATTCTTTCGGACTGTGGCAGCAGCCAGGATAAAAAAATCGGGAAAAATGTGCTGGGACCATTTTTGAAAAGTCAGGGAATCCGCACGCTGGACTGGATTCTGGTCAGCCATGCGGATGCGGATCACACGAACGGGATCGAGTGGCTTTTGAAGGAGGAGGCAGATATCCGGGTGCGGAATCTGGCATTTCCGGCGGCGGGAAAAGGGCAGGAAGCATATAAAAAACTGGAAACTCTTGCGAGAAAACGGGGTGCGGAAGTCTATTATCTGCATCGGGGAGAAACGGTGCGGGCGAAAAGCCTGGCGCTTCGGTGCCTGTACCCGGAGTCGGGGGAAAAGCCAGTCGAGGAGCGAAATAGTCATTCACTGGTGTTTGATGTCACGTATGGAAAGTTTCGTATGCTTCTGACAGGAGATATTGGAGTGGAGGACGAAAGGAAGATTCTGGCGGTGGAAGAGGACAAAAAGAGGGAAAAAGTGACACTGTTAAAAGCTGCACACCATGGTTCGAACGGTTCCTCCTCAGAGGAGTTTTTGGAGTACTTTTCCCCAGCTTTCACGGTGCTCTCTTATGGAGAGGGAAATACTTACGGGCATCCGGCACCGGAGGCGGTGGAACGTTTGGAACAGACGGGAACGGAGATCTGGAGAACGGCGGATTCAGGGGCAGTGAATGTGTGGACGGACGGGAAACGTATGTATATCAAGGGATATAAGAAACAAGATTATGGGAAGGAAAGAGATAAAAACAGATAAAAAACTAATTGTTAACTATATAAAAATAATAGGTTGACAATAGAAAAGGCTATGTTATGCTTGCAATCAGTTCTGCATCTGTTTCGACTACCCGGGATCTGGAACGGCCGCTGCTGTTTTAGATGGTTGGAACAGGGGTTGCGGAGAGAAATTTATGTACATGTGCGAGAATAGAATGGCTTCGGATGCCTGAAATCATTCAGATAACCAAGGAGGAAAAAGGTTTGAAACACATGAAGACAAAGGATTTAGTTTTGTGCGCGATGTTTGTCGCACTGATTGCAGTGGGAGCATTTATCAAGATACCGGTTCCGGTGGTTCCATTTACATTGCAGTTTTTATTTACGATGCTGGCAGGTCTGCTTTTAGGTCCGGTCAACGGGGCGCTGGCGGTTGTGGTTTATATCGTATTAGGTTTAATTGGACTTCCGATTTTCACTCAGGGCGGCGGACCGGGATATATTTTCCAGCCGAGTTTTGGATATATCATCGGATTTGCGGTTGCGGCGTATGTGAATGGTAAGATTGCCAATGCCAAGACGCATCCGAGTTACCGGCGCCTGCTGGGAGCTAATTTTCTGGGACTTTTTATTGTCTATGCATTTGGAATGATTTATTACTACGTGATCAGTAATTTCTATCTGAATTCGCCGATCGGCGTAGGAGCGCTGTTTTTATATTGCTTTGTTCTGGCAGTTCCGGGCGATATCGTGCTCTGTATTGTGGCTGCCATCATAGGAAAACGGATGATTCCGCTGATTCAGGGAGGGAGACTTGGATAAAAGATGAGCAAGGGGATTTTTATAACAGGTACGGGAACGGATATTGGAAAAACGTATGTGACAGGATTGATTGTGAAAAAACTGCGGGAGAGCGGCGTGAATGCGGCGTATTATAAAGCGGCAATGAGCGGCAATGAGCGGCGTGCGGATGGAAGCCTGATTCCAGGAGATGCCCTGCAGGTAAAAACAATGTCGGGAATCGGGCAGCCGCTTGAGGAAATGTGTCCGTATGTGTACGAGACGGCGGTATCGCCGCATCTGGCATCCCGCCTCGAGGGCAACCCGGTCCAGATGGAACGGGTGCTGGAAGATTTTCACAAAGTCTGTGAAAAATATGAGTATGTGACGATGGAAGGAAGCGGCGGAATTCTCTGTCCACTCTGCATAGACGAGGCGGATATCCGTCTTCCAGAAGTAGTAAAAGCGTGCGGGCTTGGATGCCTGCTGATTGCGGATGCGGGGCTTGGGACGATCAATGGCGTGGGGCTTACTGCCTATTATCTGAAACAACAGGGAATTGCCCTGAAGGGAATTATTTTCAACCATTATGAGGCGGGAAATCTGCTTCATGAGGATAACCGGAAAATGTGTGAATATTACACGGGCGTTCCGGTGGTTGCCTGTGTGGCGGATGGAGATATGGAGCTTTCCATGGATGTGGAGACGCTGAAAGGGCTGTATGCGTAAGAAAGAAGATAAAAAGGAGAAGAAAAATGATCTGGTATCCATATGAACAGTTAAAAACAATGAAAGCACCTTATGAGATCGTGGATGCGAACGGGGTATATCTTTACACGAAGGATCAGAAGCTGATTGATTCGGTTTCGTCCTGGTGGAGTGTGATTCATGGATATAAACATCCGGTGATCAATCAGGCAATTATTTCACAGGTGGAAAAATTTTCTCATGTGATGCTGGGCGGGCTGACGCATGAGCCGGCGCGCAGACTTTCAGAAAAACTGGCGTCCTGGCTGCCGGGCGATCTGGACTACTGCTTTTTTTCAGATTCCGGCAGCGTGGCGGTTGAGGTAGCGCTGAAAATGGCGCTGCAGTATTATATGAACCGCGGTGATGAGAAGCGAACGATGATTCTGGCGCTGGAACACGCGTACCACGGCGATACCTTTAAGACGATGGAGGCAGGCGATGATGAGGACTACCATTTTGTGCTGAAAGCGTATGGTGCAAGCCCGTATGTGGTTCACATTCCGACTGAGATCCCGGCGCTGGAGAAAGCATTTGAACAGTATCATGACAAGTTGAACTGCGTGCTGGTGGAACCGCTTTTACAGGGCGCTGGCGGAATGCGGATGTACGATATTTCATTTTTGGAGAAGGCAAGGGAACTCTGTGATAAATACGGCGTGCTGCTGGTTTTTGATGAGGTGGCAACCGGATTTGGCAGAACCGGAAACCGCTTTGTGGCAGATCGGGTGCTTCCGGATATTCTGGTTCTCGGAAAGGCATTGACCGGCGGTTACATTGGTCATGCGGCGACTGTGGCAAATAAAAAGGTATTTGATGGATTTTTCGATGATAACCCGGAACATGCGCTGATGCACGGACCGACCTTCATGGGAAATGCCCTCGCGTGCAGTGCAGCGCTTGCCTCGATCGAGCTGTTTGAAACGCAGAACTACATGGAAAAGATTCAGAAGATCGAAGCCATCACCCGTCGGGAGATGGAAGGATTTACCGATCCAAGAATCAAGGAGGTCCGCATGATGGGCGGATGTGTCTGTGTCGAGGTATATGATTCGGCAGTCCTGAAAGGGTATCAGGAATATGCGTACAAACGCGGCGTGTTTAGCCGTCCGTTCTTAAATTATCTGTACGCGATGGTTCCGTATATTATCAAGGAAGAAGAGCTGGTGCAGGTGCTTCAGTGCATGAAAGACTGGTTTGCGCGGGGATAGGTAACGAAGAAACGTAACCGTTCACAGGCAGGAATTTTCTGAACTGAAAATCCCGTTACTGGGAACACATGTGTGAACAGTGAAACATCTACCTTAGAATAAAAATCTTAGAATAAAAAAATTTAAGTATTTCTTTCTGAATGAATTTCATTTATGATAAAAGGAATGGAGTATTGTTTTAAGAAACGATACATGGATTTTTGCCTGCTGGCCCATGTTTTCGTACGGTCAGCGCAGTAAATGCGCAGACCCACTGAACAGTTACCAAAATTCTAGTATAAAACTTACATTCGGGGAGAAATTAATATGAAAGAACAAATGAAGAAAATAGCGCTGCTATCGCTGTCATTGATACTGACATCGGCGTATTCTGTTTCGATCGTGCTGCCATCGCTGCTGCAGCATTTCAGTGAATATACAACCGCACAGGTGGAGATGTTGATCTCAGCACCGTCGTTTGCGATCACTGTCATGATCGTGCTGAATGCATGGCTGTCGCGTTATATGAAAGACCGTTCAATGATTGTGGGCGGTCTGCTTCTTTTATCGGTCAGCGGCATGGTACCGGTGTTTGTACAGGAATATCCGGTGATGTTCGCGTCCAGGATTTTCCTGGGGATCGGGATTGGGCTCATTAATGCGAAAGCAATCAGCATTTTCAGTGAATATTATGAAGGCAGGGAAAAAGCGGCGCTGCTCGGATACCGCGGATCGGCGGAGGTGCTGGGAAGCGCGGTTATGACGCTGGTTGCTGGAAAATTGGTGTTGATCCGGTGGAATCTGGCATTTTGGGTGTACGCGCTCGGATTTGTGATTGTACTTCTGTATCTTGTATGGGTTCCGGGAAGTATGGAGCCGGGACAGAGTGCAGGGGCAGAGAAAGAAAGTCTGGAAGCGGAGGCAGATGGAAAAAGAGAATGCTGGAAAAAAGAAGTCCTGCCCATTGCTTATGCAGTGTTTGCGGGGTTTGTCATCTGCATCTACTGTTCCAATTCCCTGCGTGTCCCGATGCTGATTTTAGAGAAGAAACTTGGAACGGAGTCGGAAGCCAGCATCATTCTCACGCTCATGATGCTGATGGGAATAGCTGCCGGTGTTTATTTTGGAAAACTGACGATGTGGTGGAAGGAAAAATTACCGGGGGTTGGATGCTTGATGCTTGGAGCGGGGATGCTTCTGACCGCATATGCGGGCAATCTGCCGCTGATTGGAGTTGGCATCAGTATCGTCGGATTTTTCTATACCGTTCTGGTTACCTATTCCTTCCACCAGATTTCCGAGCGGATTCCGCAGTCTTCTATCAATACAGCCACATCAATTGTGCTGGTCGGTTGCAATCTGGGAGCGGCGTGTTCGCCGTTTGTGCTGAAATGGATGGGAAGATTCAGCGAGGGCGTGAGCGTGCCGTTTGTGGGGTATGCGGGGATGATGGGAGTATTAGGAATCGTTCTGATAGTAGTCACGGGAAGAAAGAAATAATACAGTAAACCAATAATAGGAATAACGGCAAAATCTGCAACCAGAACTGTATCGTACGGAATCTTCAGTTTAGAAAATTCAGAAAATTCCTACCTGTGAACAGTTATCTGAAATCGAACGTTTGTACTGATTTGTTTTGCTTTTATGTATACATTCATGGGTGGATTTGGTATAATAGAAATACTTAATGGGATTTTTTGTGTACTAGGAAATTCCTTGGAATCCCCTATTACACAAAAAGGCACATTCTTTATTTGTGAATTATATCAAATCAGGAGAAAGCAATGGATCATTTTGAGTTGGTATCAGAATACAGCCCGACCGGCGACCAGCCGCAGGCGATTGAAAAGCTGGTGGAGGGCTTCAAGGAAGGAAATCAGTTCCAGACATTACTGGGGGTAACGGGCTCTGGCAAGACGTTTACGATGGCAAATGTGATTCAGAAGCTGAATAAGCCGACGTTAATTATTGCACATAATAAGACGCTGGCAGCCCAGCTTTATTCGGAAATGAAGGAATTTTTTCCCAATAATGCGGTGGAATACTTTGTCAGCTACTATGACTACTACCAGCCGGAGGCTTACGTCCCGTCCACGGACACATACATCGAGAAGGATTCCTCTATCAACGACGAGATCGATAAGCTGCGGCATTCAGCGACGGCGGCGCTGTCGGAGCGGCAGGGTGTGATTATTGTGGCATCGGTTTCCTGTATCTATGGTCTGGGAAGCCCGATCGATTACAAAAACATGGTTATTTCCCTGCGCCCGGGCATGGAGAAAGACCGCGACGAGGTCATTCACAAGCTGATCGACATTCAGTACAGCCGGAATGACATGGATTTCAAGCGAGGTTCGTTCCGGGTGCGCGGCGATGTGCTGGAGGTATACCCGGCGTATTCGGGCGGCGATGCGTACCGGATTGAGTTTTTCGGGGATGAGGTAGACCGGATCACAGAGATTGACACGCTGACGGGCGAGATCAAGGCGCAGTTAGGACATATCGCGATTTTCCCGGCATCGCATTATGTCATCCCGAAAGAGCGGATGGAGATTGCGGCAAACAATATTTTAGAGGAAATGAAGGAGCAGGTCGCTTACTTTAAGAGTGAGGATAAGCTTCTGGAGGCACAGAGAATCGCGGAGCGGACGAATTTTGATGTGGAAATGATGCGGGAAACAGGCTTCTGTTCCGGTATCGAGAATTATTCGCGCCATCTGATTGGTTCGAAACCGGGAGAACCGCCGTGTACGCTGATGGATTATTTCCCGGATGAATTTCTGGTGATTGTGGACGAGTCGCACATCACGCTGCCGCAGGTGCGCGGTATGTACGCGGGCGACCAGTCGCGCAAGAAAACGCTGGTGGAATATGGCTTCCGCCTGCCATCGGCGCTGGATAACCGACCGTTAAATTTTGAAGAATTTGAGAGCAAACTGGATCAGATTCTCTGCGTTTCAGCAACACCGGGCGAGTATGAGGCAGATCATGAGCTTTTGCGGGCAGAGCAGGTGATCCGTCCAACGGGACTTCTTGATCCGCCGATTGAGGTGAGACCGGTCGAGGGACAGATCGACGATCTGATTTCGGAGGTCAACCGGGAGGTGGATCGAGGGTTTAAGGTGCTTGTTACGACGCTGACAAAGCGGATGGCAGAAGACCTGACCGACTATATGCGCGATGCGGGAATCCGCGTCAAATATCTGCATTCGGATATTGACACGTTGGAACGCGCCCAGATTATCCGGGATATGCGTCTGAATGTCTTCGATGTGCTGGTCGGCATCAATCTGCTTCGTGAGGGTCTGGATATCCCGGAGATTGCGCTGGTGGCGATTCTGGATGCGGATAAAGAGGGATTCCTGCGTTCGGAAACGTCCCTGATTCAGACGATTGGCCGAGCAGCGCGAAATTCTGAGGGGCATGTTATCATGTATGCAGATTCGATCACGGATTCGATGCGGGCGGCGATCGAGGAGACGGAGCGAAGACGCGCGATTCAGCAGGCGTACAATGAGGAACATCACATCACGCCGACGACGATCAAGAAAGCTGTCCGGGATCTGATCACGATCTCGCAGGCAGCCGAACCGGTTACGAATAAGGTAACGAAGGATCTGGAATCGATGGATCGCCAGGAATTAGAAAAACTCGTAAAGGAACTAACGAAGAAGATGAATCAGGCGGCAGCCGAGCTGAATTTCGAGGAAGCGGTCGTGCTGCGTGACCGTATGGTAGAGGTCAAGAAAATGTTGCTGGATTTGGAAAATTCGTAACTGTTCAGTAGGTCTGCGCATTTACTGCGCTGACCGTACGAAAACATGGGCCAGCAGGCAAAAATCTCATTGCCGCGGGCAATTTTTAATGGATTTTTGCGCGTGACTGTGAAGGTACTGAACAGTTACGAAAATTCGTAAATCAGAGGGTGGTTGGTATGGAATATGGAGCGCTGATGGAGATGGCGGTCCGGGCGGGGGAGATCATGCTGGCGAGCGGAGCGGAGGTCTACCGTGTGGAGGACACGATTCACCGTATTTTAAAGCATTCAGGGATTGCACGGGCAGATGTGTTTGTCGTGACGACGGGGATCGTGGCGACGATTGCGGATGCATCACTTCCGCCGCTTACCTTGGTAAAAAGGGTGGAAAACCGGGCAACGAATTTGAACCGCATCTATCAGGTAAACAATGTTTCAAGGGAATTTTGCAGTGGAAAATTGTCCGTCAGGGAGGCGCAGGAACGACTGGATCGGATTGCTAATACGACATTATACGGATTCTGGAAGAAATGTATTGGCTATGCGGCAACGACGGGATTTTTTGCGGTGATGTTTGGAGGCGGTCCGGGCGAATGCCTGGTGGCGGCTGTCGTGGGAGTCGTTCTTGCGTTTGTCTTGCGGGCGGCGTCCAACCTTATGCTGAATGATTTCTGTCAAAATGCACTTGGCTCGTTTGCACTGGCGGTTGCGGCGTATCTGCTGCGCCGTGGGCATTTCTGGGAATGAGCCTGGATGTAGTGATTATCAGCGCAATCATGCCGCTGGTGCCTGGGGTCACATTTACGGCAGCAATCCGCGATACGCTGAATGGAGATTACAGTTCGGGAGTCGCGCGGATGGCGGAGGCAGTCGTGGTGGCGCTGGCGGTTGCGTCGGGCGTCGGTCTGGCGATCGTGGCAGTCCGGCTGGCGGGAGGATCGGTATGACAGAGATGATAAGAGAATTGATGATCCAGAGCGTGGGAGCATTTCTGGCGATTTTTGGTTTTTCCCTGCTGGTCGATATGCCGCGGAAATATCTGGTTTATGCGGGCATTACCGGAGGTGCCGGATGGCTGGCGTACCTGGTATCGATGCAGGTGGGAACCTCGCAGGTGGCGGCGGCATTTTTTTCCAGTCTGGCAGCGGCTCTGCTGAGTCAGGTATTTGCACGCGTGTTAAAAGCGCCCGTCACGATCTTTCTGGTGGCAGGAATCCTGCCGACGGTGCCGGGCGCATCGATCTACCGGAGCGTCTATTTTCTGATACAGGGACAGACAAAATGGTACAATTTTTATCTGCTCCAGACGATCCAGATAGCGGGGGCGATGGCGGTTGCCATCTTTATTGTGGATTCACTGTTCCGTCTGCTCCGGAATAAAGCGTCGTAGTGGAACTGGGCGGCAGGTAGAGACAGCCCTGAATCCTGCTAAAATAATAAATATGATCTGACAGGCGGTCTTCAGCGGGCACATCCGACTGATTGATCGCCTGAACCATTTCATTGAGTTCTTCCGGCGGAAGGGAGACGCTGCTGGGAGTGAGAAGCACTTCATGGATGCTGGATGGAAGGATAATCAGATCTTCGCCCAGGCTTTCGGCAAAATCTTTTAAGACGCGGGGATAGAGCATGCAGGCAGCGCCGTTGATGCCGCGCGAATTTGTCAGAACGTAGAGAGCGACCGATGGAAGAGCTTCCGTTTCAACGATGTCCTCCATTTCGAGCTGATTGAGGGTGGATTCGATGGAGCTGATGTGGTACGGCAGCATGCGAGGTGTATTTTCTTCCGCCAGTATGCCGAGCTCTTCCAGAGAAATATCCCACAGGGCAAGATGGTCGCTGTGTACCAGGGTCGTCATCTGCCCCTCCTCATTGTCAGTGAGGATCAGATAGAAAACGATCGCCAGATCGAGATACGGAATATGTGGGATGTGGGAGAGAAGCACCTTATTTTTAGCGGCATGGATCAATTTGTAGGCAATCCGGCCGCGTACGGCATCAAAATCACGCAGTTCCTCGCAGATATCCTCCGAAAATCCTGGATTTGTCTCATACACCATCAGGATCTGATCGGTAATAATGGAGAGCGGCATCCCTTCCTCCGCTTCATTATAGTAGGCGTTCAGATAGACAGTCGGTGATAACCGTGAGCCGGGTTTCGTAAAGCTCAGCCCGTCGAGCATCAGTCCATTATTTTTCAGAACCCGCCGCAGGGAGACGTTGGCTTTTTTGTTGAGGCGCGTCTGCACCATCGACTGGATTGTTTTCAAAAAAGTTTCATAGACCATAGAGTACCTCCTGAAATAAAATTGCAGATAGGGGATGTCCGCTTGCTCATGTAGGTTATGAATTTCAACAAGATGAGAAACAGTTTCCCCGTGTGAATAAGTTTTAAGGAATCAAATCAAGAAGCAGTCATGAAGTTTGAGATGTGAAGAAAGATTGCTTAGTGATTAAAAAATAAATAAAAAGTTCAGAGTTTTAGCGTTTATCTTTTGAGTGCGTAAGTATGAAAATAGTCATGGAAATCATCGAAAAAACTGAACATGAGAATCGCAGGAACCAGTAAGATGTGAAAAAATTGTCTGCATATAAAGAAGCAGGTGCCAAATGCACCGATATCATGATTATACTGGAAAATGGGAAGATTGGCAAGAAAAATAACAGGGAAAAAAGTGAAGTTCTGGTTGCGGATTTGTTGCTGTTCACGCATACGTTCCCAGTAACAGTTTGCATGACGCTCATAATGTGTGAACGATGGTAAATAAAGAGATAAGATGGCGCGACTGCGAGATGAAAACTAATAGCTGGCATTCGTGGTGGAAATAAAACTGAAAAATAACAAGAAAATACAAAATTAGTATTGACAAAATGCGACATATGTATTAGAATAAAACCATCAAAAGAAACAAGAAATAAAACAAAAAAAGAAGGGAGCTGATTCCACCGAAAACATAAAACTGGTTCAATTTTTTAATAAAAAAAATTGAACAAAGGAAAACCAAAATCAACAAGTAAAAATCAGTCAATCATCTATCATACATATTTAGAAACAGGATTCGGTTTAGTGATATGACGAGAAAGTATCATTAAAAAGAAGCGTTTTTTAAAAGAGAGATAGATAAGTGGAAAAAGAAAAAATAAGATTGAACGATTCAGAAATTGTTGAAAAAGGAATCAAAATTGAATAAAGGAAAAGTTCAAAGAAAGAGGTATCATCCAATGGACGAGATAGTTTAAAGGGTATCGATAAAATGTCAATTTATCGATACCCTTTTTCTGGTTCATGGAAAAGCATCAAGAAGGCTCTTTTCTTATATAAATATCAAATCCCCTGCAATTCAAACGGCGGCGTGTATTCTTCTTTCGCGCTGCTTTTTTCCTGCATAAAGCCCTGTGTGAGTCCCAGCTCAATCGCGGCATCGACGACTTTCTGGTATTCGTAGCTTGTGATGCGGCGGTTGATTTCCGGATATTTGCTGCTCTGGTAGAAGGGGGTGTACTGGCTCATAAGGCTTACCAGAAAATGCCCCTCCGGGAGGTTGTCGTGAATCCAGTGGAGCAGGCGGATGGAATCGTCTTTGTGTTTCGGAAGAACCATATGCCGCAGGATCACGCCGCGCTTCATGAGCTGGCAGGCCTGGCCATTTTCGGAGAAATCTTCCAATACCAGCGGACCGGTGTGCTCGATCATCCGTTTGACTGCTGCGGAGGCGACCGGAAAATAGTCCGGGGCGGCGGAATAGCGGGCGGACAGCTCGGAAGAGTAATATTTTAAATCCGGCAGCCAGATATCGATATAGGGAGTCAGCGCGTCAACCGCCTCCAGCGTCTCATAACCGCCGCAGTTGTAGACGATCGGGATGGAAAGCTGCGGTTTGACTCGTTTTAAGACAGGCAGTAGCGACGGAAGGTACTGTGTCGGTGTCACCAGATTGATATTGTGCGCGCCCTGTGCCTGCAGTTCCAGAAAAATTTCCTCCAGGCGCGTTTCGGAAATATCTTTTCCAAAGCCTTCGCTGCTGATCTGGTAGTTCTGGCAGAAGCAGCAGCGCAGCGTGCAGCCGGAAAAAAAGATGGTACCGCTTCCGTGCAGACCGCTGATACACGGTTCCTCCCACGGATGAAGCGCCGCGCGTGCCGCCCGGATACCGGCAGGGCTGTGACACCAGCCCTGTTTTTTTGTGCGGTTGATCTGACAATTTCGCGGACAGCAATGGCAGCTTTCGTAAGAGTAGGCGGCTGGTTCTGAGAACTGGACAGGCGAGCCGACACCTGAATTAGGGAGGGGAATATATGTGTTCATAGGTTTTGCTTCCTTCTATAAATTAAAGTAATCATTACAGTGCGGACTTATAACGAAGTAACCAACAGTTTTTATAAGAATTTTTGTAAAGATAATTCCTTCAAAGGTTTTTTACATAGTTCAAATCTGTGTTGAATCTGAAAAATCGATCGTTATAATGTATTTATTCTACTAAGAAAGATGAGCAGTGTCAAATGTGATTACATTTAATACGAAAGGGCTGGACTTTGCACTGACGGCACTGTTTGTAATGATTTTTACGGAACAGTGGATCGGACAGAAGCGTCATTGGCCGGCAGGAACTGTATTTTATATGATTCTGGTGCAGATGGTGTTTGTTTAGATGATGCGTGTTGTTGCCTCGCGTGCGTTGCCATCGGAAACAGTGTTTTTTGTTTCAGATCCGGGTTCCCCCAGGATCTGGTTGATACATTTCCAGGCATCTGTCAGCCGGTCGAGGTTCCAGGCGGCATTGGCGGGGCTGGTGGATGGCAGTTTGATTGCCTCAATGCCAGTCTGTTTACGGCAGAAGCGGTCGTACATTTTTCCAGACAGCCCGCCGTTTGTGTAAATCGTCTGGATGGAAGCGTGATCCAGAATAGAGGCGAGGTCGTTTGGGACAACGTCGCGGATGGAACTGTCGCTGGATCCTTCGATGGAACAGCTGTGGATGGTGTCCCAAACGGCGATGTGGTTCCGCAGCAGAAATTCCTTCTTTTCCTCGATGGAGGATGGAACGTCTTCCTTTCGCAGGCGCGCTAAGAGCTTCCAGAAACGATTCTGTGGGTGCCCGTAGAAAAAACAGCTTTCTCGGGATTTGACCGACGGAAAGGAACCGAGGATCAGGATGCGGGAGTCGGCGTCAAAAACAGGCGGGATTGGGTGGATGATGTGGGATGGCATGGTGGAACCTCCTTTTTGCGGATTATTGTTGTCAATTATAATAAATACGAAATCAATTTTCGACTTTGATCTGGCTTCATTTGGTGCATGGACATGATACTCACGAACCCGCGCTATCGCGCGCTACCGCCCTGCTTCGCATGGCTGTTTGTTCGGTAATGGCGCAAGAAAAGAATATGTCTGCTTCGCAGCCGCATTCTTTTCTTCTGGGCTCATTATACCATGACCACTAAATTCGTGAAACACCTCATTAAGTGGTCAGGCATATGTTCTCACTAGACTCGAAAATACCTCGTCAAGTGTTCACATTATATCATAGATCAAAAATGATAGAATGTTTTTTTGAAACTCCCTTTTTACAAAAGTGTGTCTGATGCATACTAACTCATAATTATACGAAACACCACACTTTTATTCGTTTTCTATTCATTTCCGGCTAATGGGTATTCATTTTTACTCTAAGTTATCATGCAATTTATTAGAATGGAATTTTTGAAAGAGCCAGCACCTTGAATGGGCTGACTCTTTCAATGTCACCTGTAATTGACAAACTGGAATTGTTCTACTTCTTTATCTTTTTAATATCCTGATACAGCCCATATCCCAGAAACAGGATTCCAATAATAAACGCAATACCAGCCGCTATTGCTAAAAAAGGACCTACATATTCAAGACCTGCTGCAAATAAAGTGGCATTCCACGAAGCTACTCCACTCATAAATATCGCAGCAGAAATATATCGTGCAGAAATTAAAACTGCTGACATGAAACAGAAAATAGCACCTACAATTTTGTTTTCCATTTAAATCACCTCCAAATTCCGATTTTTCGTTCTCTGTGACTTCCCAATAAACGGGAATTTATCGTTTTATTCTGGTATAAAACTCTTTTTCATCTTGGTGATGAATATAGGCCCCATTTTTAATCTGCACACGCAAAGATGCCATATTATCCCTATGAACAGACATATATATTTCGTCTTCTTTAATAATGTGCCAGGCTTTTTCGATTGTCAATCTCAACCCTTCCGAGGCGTATCCCTTGCCTCTGAATTCTTTCTTTATTCCATATCCTATATGGCCTCCTCCGTTTGCAAGTGCAGGAGTAAGGTAATGACGCACGCGAAATAATCCTACTATTTTCTCATCATCCCATAAGAAAAAATCCGTTTCTGGAACCCATCCATCAGCCAGATCAATTCCCTTTTCAGCATTAATATAACCAGGTAATATTTTTATTTCAAATTCCTTTCTTGAACATCCAGACGCAAAATTCGTAAATCCATTTTCATTGGAAGGGGTATTAGTAATAAATTCGTATTCCTTTTCAATATCTTCCAAATTAGCTGATTTTAAGTACAACATAAAAAGCTGCTTCCTCCTATTTTTCTCAAAGAGTTCGGTCAATCCCGATTTGTATAACAGTAGTCTAACACACGTTGTTTAAAAATACTACAGCCAAGCCAATGTCTGTAATTTGCCCTAAAATTTCATTTTATGGAATTTGGACTACTTGATTTTCTAATTGCATACGCAATTCGTGAAATGTATCATTATACTGTTGATACATCAGACACACAAATGTAAATAGGGACTTTTTAAAAAGCAATTTTTCGAATAACTGTGACGAGGTAACTGTATCGGGAAGAGATACACAGAGGATGATTTTGATGGCATTTCATATATGCAGAGAAAACACCTATATTTTATAAGGAGTTCACAAGTTTTTAATATTTTCACTTCTTGATTTATAGGCAATCTGCCACTATAATGGATAAGAGTACGCAGAAATTTGCGCGCTGATGGGGAAGAAAAGCGGGTCTGAAGCCGGATGAGAAGCAGATGCGGCAGATTTAGAGGGCTTTTGAGTAACCTGATGTGACAGATTCCGGATGTACAGTGACACAGAATGGAGAAAGTGTATGGATAATAAGGGAAACCAGAATAAAAATGGAAAAAATCCCCGCGGTCAGAATTATGCAGTGCTGATCATGACGATGCTGTTTACGCTTCTCTGCGTGGCGATGATGCACAACCTCTGGCAGGGCAGCCGCACGCACAAGATGCCGTACAGCGAGTTTAATCAGATGCTTAAGGATCACGAGGTAGAATCGGTTGTGATTGGCAATGGAAAGATTCAGATCACGCCGAAGGAAGATTCGAAGAAATATGGCGGCAGCCAGGGCAAATACGGAAATCTGGTAGGAATGGAGTACTACACGATTCCGATCAACGATCCAGATTTGGAGAAGAAGCTGGATGAAGCTGGTGTTACGACCTATGAACAGGCAGAAGTGGATGCGACAGGCAGTATTATCATGCTTCTGCTTGAGTGGGTGCTTCCGATTGCAGCGATGTTCGTCATTTTCAATATGATGATGAAGCGCATGGGCGGCGGAGGCGGCATAATGGGTGTCGGCAAGAGCAATGCCAAAGTATATGTACAGAAAGAAACCGGCGTTACGTTCAAGGATGTGGCAGGCGAGGATGAGGCGAAGGAGTCTCTGACGGAGATTGTTGATTTCCTGCATAACCCGGGAAAATATACGAAGATTGGTGCGAAACTGCCAAAGGGTGCGCTGTTAGTCGGACCGCCAGGAACCGGTAAAACACTTCTTGCCAAGGCAGTAGCTGGAGAGGCGAAGGTTCCGTTTTTCTCTCTGTCCGGTTCGGATTTTGTGGAAATGTTTGTCGGCGTCGGCGCATCCCGTGTGCGTGACCTGTTCAAGCAGGCGCAGCAGTCGGCTCCGTGTATCATTTTCATCGATGAGGTGGATGCGATCGGTAAAAGCCGAGATTCGCGTCTGGGCGGCAACGATGAACGTGAGCAGACGTTAAACCAGCTCCTTTCAGAGATGGATGGATTTGATTCCTCCAAGGGTCTTCTCGTAATGGCGGCGACGAACCGCCCGGAGATTCTGGATCCGGCGCTGCTTCGTCCGGGACGTTTTGACCGCCGGATTATCGTGGATAAGCCGGATTTAAAGGGGCGTGTGCAGATTTTAAAGGTACATTCCAAGGATGTAAAACTGGATGAGACGGTTGATTTCGAGGAGATCGCGCTGGCGACATCCGGCGCTGTAGGTGCGGATCTTGCCAATATGATGAACGAGGCGGCGATCACAGCCGTTAAGAATGGCAGGAAAGCCGTTTCCCAGAAGGATTTATTTGAGGCAGTTGAGCTGGTTCTGGTTGGCAAAGAGAAGAAAGACCGCATCCTGAGCCAGGAAGAGCGCCGGATTGTTTCGTATCATGAGGTTGGTCATGCGCTGGTCAGCGCCCTGCAGAAGGATTCGGAGCCGGTACAGAAGATCACGATTGTGCCGCGTACCATGGGTGCGCTCGGCTATGTCATGCAGGTGCCGGAGGAAGAGAAGTACTTAAATACTGAGAAGGAAATCCGCGCGATGCTGGTCGGATTTTTAGGCGGACGTGCGGCTGAGGAGATCGTTTTTGATACGGTAACGACAGGTGCGTCAAATGATATTGAAAAAGCAACCCGGATCGCGCGTGCGATGGTAACCCAGTACGGTATGTCCAAGAAGTTCGGTCTGATGGGACTGGAAAGCCAGGAAAATCAGTACCTGAACGGGAGAACCGTCCTGAATTGCAGTGATATGACAGCGGCAGAGATTGACAAGGAAGTCATGCATATTCTGAAGGTTTCTTATGAGGAGGCAAAACGCCTGCTGAGTGAAAACCGCGAGGCGCTTGATAAGATTGCGGCGTTCCTGATTGAGAAAGAGACGATCACCGGTAAAGAGTTCATGAAGATTTTCCATGAGGTAAAGGGAATTCCGGAGCTGGAGGAAAAGAAACAGGAAGGCGAGGACCGGATTGAGATGCCGGAGGCTGAGAAGACAGGCGATGAGGTGCAGCCGGTAAAGACTGCGGAAGAAACGAACGCGGAAGACCCACAGAACCAGCAGAATCTGGAAGCAAAACTGGCGGATGAAGCACCGAAATCGGCAGAAGCTGTAGCAGCAGAGAGTCCAAATGAGGATGAGATGCGCGGTGGAAGCTCGTTCGACCGGAAATAAAAGTGATGTATAGCATAAAAGAAATATTTATACAGTAAATAGAACGGCTGTATTTCAGCAATGTGAATTCATATATTGAAAAATCTATGAGTTCTGTTTTGCTGAGATACAGCCGTTATTTATATAGGATTATATCAATTACTGGTACAGGCGGTTGTGCTCATATACCGGCTCGGAGGTCAGTTCGATGCCGAGACGTTTGAAGGTCTTGATATCAACCTCCGACAGCATGACGGAGGTGTGAACCTGGCAGCCGCGCAGTTTTTCGAGCTGTTCCAGGGCGATCTGTGCGTGTTTGTTGGTAGCGGCGCACATGGACAGCGCGATCAGAACTTCATCGGTGTGGAGACGTGGGTTGCGGCTTCCGAGGTACTCGACTTTCAGCTTCTGGATCGGCTCGATCGCGATCGGGGAGATCAGGTGCTCATCGTGCGGAATATTGCCAAGTACCTTGACAGCATTCAGAAGCAGGGCAGCGGAAGCGCCGAGCAGGTTGGTTGTCTTTCCGGTAGCGATGGTTCCGTCCGGAAGTTCGATGGCAGCAGCCGGAGCACCGGTTTCTTCGGCGCGTTTCAGGGCAGCCGGAACAACCTTGCGCATATCGGTGGTCAGTTTTGCCTGCTTCATCAGAAGTTCGATCTTATAAACTTCCTCTTTGCCGACATCCTCTTTGACAACGCGGTTTAATGCCTGATAGTAGCGGCGCAGGATTTCCTGACGGGATGCTTCGCAGCAGGCTTCGTCGTCAATGATGCAGTTTCCTGCCATGTTGACGCCCATATCAGTCGGGGATTTGTACGGGTTCTCGCCGTAGATTCCCTCGAAAATAGCGCTCAGAACCGGGAAAATCTCGATGTCACGGTTGTAGTTGACCGTTGTTACACCATAAGCCTCCAGATGGAACGGATCGATCATGTTGACATCGTTTAAGTCAGCGGTCGCTGCCTCGTATGCCAGGTTGACCGGGTGCTTTAACGGGATATTCCAGATCGGGAAGGTCTCAAATTTGGCATATCCAGCCTTGACGCCGCGTTTGTTCTCGTGGTAGAGCTGGGAAAGGCAGGTTGCCATTTTTCCGCTTCCCGGTCCCGGCGCGGTGACAACAACGAGTGGACGTTTGGTTTCAATGTAATCATTTTTACCATAACCTTCATCGCTGACGATCAGCGGAACATTGCCCGGATAACCGTCGATGGTGTAGTGGCGGTAAACCTTGATGCCCATGGATTCGAGCTTGTGTTTGAAGACATCCGCAGTGTTCTGCCCGGAATAGTGGGTGATTACAACGCTTCCAACATAGAGTCCCTTGTCGGTAAAGGACTGAATCAGACGGAGTACGTCTACGTCGTAAGTAATGCCGAGGTCGGAACGTACTTTGTTTTTCTCGATATCCGCAGCACTGATGACGATGACGATCTCCGCCTGATCCGCTAACTGCAGAAGCATCCGCAGCTTGCTGTCAGGTGCAAAGCCCGGAAGAACCCGGGATGCGTGGTAGTCATCGAACAGTTTTCCGCCAAATTCGAGGTAGAGCTTATCACCGAACTGGTTGATACGCTCACGGATATGTTCCGACTGCATTTTCAGGTATTTGTTGTTGTCAAAACCGATTTTCATCTAATCCTCCGTTCTTAGTTTCGTCCCGCACAGAATACCGGTATCGCGGTGGGGGCAGATGCCGGTTTCCATCTGGTGGGATGAAAATCATATGTTTGTATGGATGATTGCGCCGCCAGGTCACAGTCCATGTCCGGCACAGACTGCCATTCGCAGTTGTTTATGTCGATGCTCTTTGTGTGAAATGAACGCAGCACAGCAGACCGCAAAGAATCACAATTAGTTCTATTATCCTACAAAAAAGTCTATTTGAGTAGAGGGAAAATAAAAAAAATTTAAAATCGGAAAAATGACGGATTTGGTTTTCGGAAATGTAATATTTTCTGGCGAAAATTTTTGTGTACAGGCGATGGGGATGGAGGAAAGAAAATCTGGATGTAAATTGATAAAAAACAGAAAAGGGCATACAAAATGTGATATAATGAGCGCAGAAGAAAAGAATGCGGCTGCGAAGCAGACATATTCTTTTCTTGCGCCATTAACGAACGAACAGCCATGCGAAGCAGGGCGGTGGAGCGCGATAGCGCGGATTCGTGAGTGGACGGGTGAGAATACGTTCTTATGATATAATGAGCGCAAGTGAGCCAGAAAGCTGCTTGCAGATTTAAGGCGAACGGCGAATCGTGATATAATGTGAACACTTAGCGAGATGTTTTAAGGAGGTATCGGCATTCATGCGGGAAATTCCAAAGCCGGGCGAGCGGTACCGGCATTTTAAAAATAAAGAATATCAGATTCTGGCGGTGGCGACCCACTCGGAAACGGGGGAAAAGATGGTTGTCTATCAGGCGCTCTATGGAGAATATGGCGTCTGGGTTAGACCGCTTTCTATGTTTATGGAAGAGGTAGATCGGGTAAAATATCCGGAGGCGGCGCAGAGATACCGGTTTGAGCGGATTGCGGCGGGTCCGTGGGAAAATTCGAAACAGCAGGAAATAAGGACAACCAGAACGACTCATGTCGTAAATGAAGGTGTACGCCGTTCGAAAATGGCTGACGCAGCCACTCATTCCTGGGACACACCGCAGGAGGAACCGGAACTGCATCCGCTTGTGGCAGAATTTCTGGATCAGGAAACGACCGAGGGCAGGCTGGAAGTGCTCCAGAGAATGAGCGGCAAGGTAGCTAAGCGGGATCTCGACAGTCTCTGCTTCTGTCTGGATATGAATCCGGTCGGTGGAAGCGTGGAGGAAGAGCTGGACGCGATCCGTCAGTGCATCCGGATGCAGCAGAGGTACGATGCACCGCGTCTGCGGTATGGAAAGTGAGCGGCTGTCTGGCAGAAGAGTCTGGGTAACTGTTCACGGGTAGGCACTTTTGGAACCGAAAGTGCCGTAAGAAAACGTGGTGGCAGCAGATTAGAAAACAGGATGGTTTGAGATGTTTCAAATAGAAGAAGAACTGAAAAAACTGCCGGGGCAGCCGGGTGTTTATATTATGCACGATGCGAAGGACGCGATCATCTATGTCGGCAAGGCGATCAGCCTGAAAAACCGAGTCCGTCAATATTTCCAGAGCAGCCGGGATAAGACGGCGAAGATCAAGCAGATGGTCTCGAAGATAGCACGTTTTGAGTATATCGTGACGGATTCGGAGCTGGAAGCGCTGGTGCTGGAGTGCAACCTGATCAAAGAGCACCGCCCACGCTACAATACGATGCTCAAGGATGACAAGACGTACCCGTACATCAAGGTGACGGCTTCGGAGGAGTACCCGCGGATCTTGTTTTCACGCCAGATGAAAAAGGATAAAAATAAGTATTTTGGTCCTTTTACGAGCGCGGGAGCAGTCAAAGACACAATCGAGCTGATTCGGAAGATATACCGGATCCGGGCGTGCAGCCGGAAGCTGCCGCAGGATATGGGAAAGGACCGTCCGTGCCTTTATTACCATATTCACCAGTGCGACGCGCCATGTCAGGGGTATATTTCACAGGCAGATTATCAGAAATCGGTGAAGCAGGCGGTCGGGTTTTTAAATGGACAGTATGAGCCGGTCATGAAATATCTGGAAGAAAAGATGAGGACGGCGTCCGAGACGATGGAGTTTGAGAAGGCGATTGAGTACCGGGATCTGCTTGACAGTGTCAGAAAGGTGGCGCAGAAGCAGAAGATTACGAGCCAGAGCATGGAAGATCGGGATATTATCGCGATGGCGAAGGATGAGCGCGATGCGGTTGTGCAGGTGTTCTTCGTGCGCGATGGCAAGCTTATTGGGCGGGAACATTTCCATATGAATCTGACCGGCTCGGAGAGCAAGGCAGAAATCTTAAACAGCTTCGTCAAACAGTTTTACGCGGGAACGCCGTTTGTGCCGCATGAGATCTGGGTGCAGGAGGAGTTAGAGGACGCGGAGGTTATCGCCAGCTTCCTGACGGCGCGCCGGGGACAGAAGGTGCGCTTTGTCGTGCCAAAGATGGGCGAGAAAGAGCGGCTGGTCGAGCTGGCAGAGAAGAATGCGAAGATGGTGCTCTCCCAGGATAAGGAGAAGATCAAGCGCGAGGAGCTCCGGACGATCGGGGCGATGAATCAGATTGGATCGTGGATCGGGTTTTCGGGAATCAAGCGGGTAGAAGCCTACGATATTTCCAATATCAGCGGTTTTGAGTCGGTCGGTTCGATGATTGTCTACGAAAATGGACGTCCGAAACGCAATGATTACCGCAAATTCCGTATCCGGACGGTTCAGGGACCGAACGACTACGCTTCGATGCGCGAGGTGCTGCTGCGGCGGTTTTCTCATGGCCTGGAGGAGACGAAGAAACTGCAAGCCGAGGGCGGCGATCTGGCGATGGGAAGTTTTACGCGTTTTCCAGATCTGCTGATGATGGATGGCGGACGCGGACAGGTTAATATCGCGCTGGAGGTATTAAGAGAGCTTCAGCTGGAAATACCGGTCTGTGGCATGGTAAAGGATGATAACCACCGGACGAGGGGATTGTATTATCAGAATGTGGAAATTCCAATCGATCGCCATTCGGAAGGATTTCAGCTGATCACCCGGATTCAGGACGAGGCGCACCGGTTTGCGATCGAGTACCACCGGAGTCTCCGGGGCAAGGAGCAGGTGCGCTCCGTGCTGGATGATATCAAGGGCATCGGACCAGCGCGCCGTAAGTCTCTGATGCGGACGTTCAAGACAATCGAAGCAGTCCGGGAGGCGAGCGTGGAGGAGCTGGAAGCTGCGCCACAGATGAACCGGGCAGCCGCCGAGGCAGTCTATATATTTTTCCGTGATGACAAGCAGGGGAAGATGTGATAGGATGTAGACAATAGTAAAAATAAAAGGAGACAAAAGTATGGGTGGAGTGACGATAACAGAACTGATCGATAAGATGGGGCTTCGCAATATGACGCCGGAGCTGGAGACGGACAATGTTATGCTGGTGCATGCGGATGTGAACCGTCCGGCATTGCAGCTGACTGGATTTTTCGACCATTTTGACAAGGACCGTGTGCAGATCATCGGTTATGTGGAAAATGCGTACATCTCGACCCTGACTCCGCAGCGCCGCCGGGAAATGTTTGACAAACTGCTGTCTTCGGGTATACCATGTCTGGTATATAGCCGCGGCATGGCACCGGAGGAGGAAGTGCTGGAGCTGTGTAACCATTATGGGGTTCCGTGCATGGTATCGGAGAAGACGACTTCGGATCTGATGGCGGAGATCATCCGCTGGCTGAACGTCAAGATGGCGCCGATGATCAGCATTCACGGCGTACTGGTCGATGTATTTGGCGAGGGTGTCCTGATTATGGGCGAGAGCGGTATCGGCAAGAGTGAGGCAGCGCTGGAACTGATTAAGCGCGGTCACCGTCTCGTCAGCGATGATGTGGTCGAGATCCGCCGCGTCAGCGATGAAACCCTGATCGGTTCGGCACCGGATATTACCCGTCATTTCATCGAGCTTCGCGGTATCGGCATTATCGATGTCAAGACGCTGTTCGGTGTAGAGAGCGTAAAGGATACACAGTCGATTGACATGGTAATCAAGCTGGAAGAGTGGGATAAGGACAAGGAGTATGACCGCCTTGGCATGGAAGATCAGTATACCGAGTTCCTTGGCAACAAGATTGTATGCCATTCAATTCCGATCCGTCCGGGACGTAACCTGGCAATTATCGTAGAGTCGGCGGCAGTCAACTATCGTACCAAGAAGATGGGATATAATGCGGCGAAAGAACTGTACAAGCGGGTACAGGCGAACCTGGCAAGAAGAGATTAATGGAACGCTTCACGCAGTCTGATTCGTGTGATTTAGTGCGGAAATCCTGACTTGCAAGGGATGGAGCCGTTATGAAATGAATAAAGGAAAATAGATATGTCTAATTTTTATCAGAAACTTTGTGATGCCATCGGCGCTGCTTCCGTGCGGGAGCAGGAGCCGATGAGCGCACATACGACCTTTCGGGCTGGTGGACCAGCCCGCTATTTTGTGACCCCGGAGGGCGAAAAAGAGCTGGCGGCAGTGCTGGCGGCGTGCCGGGAGGCAGAGAAAGCGTATTACATATTAGGAAATGGAAGCAATCTGCTTGTCAGTGATGCGGGCTATCCGGGCGTGATGATCCTTCTGGGAAGCCAGTTTACAGAGGTGGTCCGTCCAGAGGGCGAACCGGGCGTCTATGAGCTGGGCGCCGGTGTGCTGCTTTCGCGTGCCGCCAGGGAGGCGCAGAAGGATGGAATGACCGGATTTGAGTTTGCAGCCGGGATTCCTGGAACTGTGGGCGGCGCGGCGGTCATGAACGCGGGCGCTTACGGCGGAGAATTAAAGGATGTGCTGGAATCTGTGCGCGTGATGACGCCGGACGGCGAGGTAAAAGAGCTTAAAACGGAAGAACTGGATCTGGGTTACCGCCACAGCTGCATCCCGGAGCGCGGATATATCGTTTTATCGGCGCGGATCCGTCTGGAGAAAGGTGATCCGGAAGCGATCAGGGTGCGGATGGATGAACTGGCAGCCAAACGGCGGGAAAAACAGCCGCTGGAATATCCCAGTGCTGGAAGCACCTTTAAGCGCCCTGAGGGCTATTTTGCCGGAAAATTGATCGAAGATGCCGGACTTCGCGGCTATCAGGAGGGCGGCGCACAGGTGTCGGAGAAACACTGTGGTTTCGTTATCAACCGCGACCATGCGACGGCTTCGGACATCGCGGGGCTGTGTGGGACGGTGCAGAAGCGCGTGTATGAGCAGTTTGGGGTGAAACTGGAGACGGAAGTAAAGATGCTGGGCTTTTAAGATATTAAGATATATAGAGTATGGAAAAGGGAGGAACAATATGCGGCTTGTGATCGTAACCGGTATGTCGGGAGCCGGAAAGACGGCGGCACTGAAAATGCTGGAGGACATGGGATTTTACTGTGTTGACAATCTCCCGATCCCGCTGGTAGGAAAATTTGCGGAGCTGGTGCAGAGCAGCAGCGGGGAGGTAAGCTGTGCAGCGTTGGGAATCGATGTCCGCAGCGGCGACGAGCTGGCACAGCTGGAGGGAACGCTGAATGATTGGAATAACATCCAGTTCCCGTATGAGATCCTGTTTCTGGATGCCAGCGATGAGGTGCTGATCAAGCGATATAAGGAAACGCGCCGTTCCCATCCGCTGGCAGGAAAAGAGCGGCTGGACCGCGGTATTGCGAAAGAGCGCCTGAAACTCGATTTCCTGAAAAAGCGGGCGGACTATATTCTGGACACCAGCACGCTTCTGACGCGGGAGCTCAAGGCGGAACTGGAACGGATTTTCATGGGGCGCGAGCGCTTTTCCAGCCTCTTTGTGACGATCTTAAGCTTTGGCTTTAAATATGGGATTCCGTCGGACGCGGATCTCGTGTTTGACGTCCGTTTTCTGCCGAATCCTTATTATGATGAGAATTTAAGAAGCCATACCGGCAATGAGAAGGCGGTGCAGGACTTTGTGCGCCGCGGCGGGACGGCAGACGTATTTTTGGATAAACTCTATGACATGATTGACTTCCTGTTTCCGTACTATGTAAAAGAAGGAAAGAATCAGCTTGTCATAGCCGTAGGATGTACCGGTGGAAAGCACCGTTCAGTTACGGTGGCGAACCGGCTCTATGAGCGCCTCAAGGAGCACTCGGAAATAGGGCTTAAACTGGAACATCGGGACATAGAGATGGATAACCGGACAAAAGGGTAAACGGAGGTAGAGGACTTTGTCATTTTCAGCCCGGGTAAAGGAAGAGCTGTCGCATCAGCTGAGCAAGGCGAGGCACTGCCAGATTGCAGAGCTGGCGGCGATTTTGAGCCTTTGCGGCAAGATTCATATCGATGAAGAGGATCATTTCAGCATACGGATCCACACGGAAAACGTAGCGGTTGCACGAAAATACTTTACATTATTGAAAAATACATTTAATATTAAGGCGGACATTTCGATCCGGCGCAATGCATTTTTAAAAAAGAGCCGTTCTTATACGCTTCTGGTGCGCGATCACGAAAATGCACTCCGGGTGCTGGAGGCGGTCAAGATGGTGGATGCGCAGGGAAATGTCGGGGAAAACCTTTCGGTGGTGCGGAATCTGGTGATTCAGAATGCGTGCTGCAAGAAGGCATTTATCCGGGGCGCTTTTCTGGCAGCCGGATCCTTAAGCGATCCGGAGAAATTTTATCATTTTGAGATCGTATGCGCGTCGCTTGAAAAAGCGGTGCAGCTTCAGAATGTGATTCTGACATTCGACATCGATGCGAAAATAGTTGTCAGAAAGAAGTATTATGTGGTATATATAAAAGAAGGCAGTCAGATTGTGGAACTTCTGGGGCTGATGGAAGCGCATGTGGCATTGATGGAGTTGGAAAATATCCGGATCCTGAAAGAAATGCGAAACAGCGTCAACCGTCAGGTCAACTGCGAGACTGCCAATATCAATAAGACTGTTTCGGCGGCAGTCAAGCAGCTTGCGGATATCACATACATCCGTGATACGGTCGGGCTGGATTACTTGCCGGAGCTTCTTTCAGAGGTAGCACAGGTCCGTCTGGAGATGCCGGATGCAACCTTGAAGGAATTGGGGGAGAATCTGAGCCATCCAGTTGGAAAATCGGGAGTCAATCACAGGCTCAGAAAGATAAGTGCAGTAGCTGAAAGTCTCCGCGAAGAGCGGGGCGAGTAAAGTTAGGTTATTGTTCACAGGCAGGAATTTCCCGGATGGAAAATTCCGTGCGATACAGTAGTGGCAGCGGATTTTGCCGTTTTTTTCGAGCGGGGCTCGATGAGGAGGATATTATGACAAGTAAGGAAATCAGAATTGGTTTGAGTTCAGGTCTGGAGGCACGTCCTGCGGCGATGCTGGTGCAGGTGGCAAGCCAGTATGAGAGCAGCATCTATGTGGAAAGTGAAGAAAAACGCGTCAATGCAAAGAGCATCATGGGCATGATGACGCTGGGACTGGCAGAGGGCGCGCACGTAAAGGTAACGGCTGATGGCAGCGACGAGGAGAGTGCGATCGAGGGAATTGAGAAATATCTGAGCAATCAGTAGAAATCCAGATTTCTGACCGTTTTTCGGAAAGAGACAGGGGACGGAACAGTTACACAAAACAAGAGCTTTGATAGATGAGGGGGTGTCGTTTCGCGGGAAACGGCAGTCCCTTAAAAGATCTGAATGGGAGGAAAAAGGTGGCATTTACACATCTGCATGTGCATACAGAGTACAGTCTGCTTGACGCATCGAGTAAAATAAAAGAACTGACCGCCCGGGCGAAGGAGCTGGGGATGGACAGTCTGGCGATTACTGACCACGGCGTCATGTACGGCGTGATCGATTTTACCGGGCAGCCAGGGAAAATGGGATCAAGCCGATCATCGGCTGTGAGATCTATGTGGCGCCCGGATCGCGTTTTGACCGGGAGGCGGGAAGCGGCGAGGATCGCTATTATCATATGATTCTGCTGGCGGAAAATAATACCGGCTATCAGAATCTGATGAAGATCGTCTCCAAGGGCTTTGTCGAGGGATTTTATTATAAACCGCGTGTGGATGACGAGGTGCTGAGAACCTACCATGAAGGCATTATTGCACTCAGCGCGTGTCTGGCGGGCGAGATCCCGAGGTATTTGTCGAGAGGCATGTATGAGGAAGCGTGCAAGTCGGCGCAGAAATACCGCGATATCTTTGGACCGGACAATTTCTTTCTGGAATTGCAGGATCACGGCATCCCGGCGCAGCGGACGGTCAACCAGGGCTTGATGCGGATGAGCCAGGAACTGCAGATTCCGCTGGTGGCGACGAACGACTGCCACTATATTTATAAAGAAGATGTGGAATCGCACGATATTTTGCTCTGTATCCAGACGGGCAAAAAAGTCACGGACGAGAACCGGATGCGCTATGAGGGCGGGCAGTTCTATGTCAAATCCGAGGAGGAGATGCGTGCGCTGTTTCCGTATGCACAGGAAGCACTTGACAACACGCACAAGATCGCCGAGAGGTGCAATGTCGAGATCGAGTTTGGCGTGACGAAGCTGCCGCAGTATGATGTCCCGGACGGATATACGTCCTGGGAATATCTGCAGAAGCTCTGCGGGGAGGGCTTTCACAAGCGCTACCCGAACGACGATGGGACGCTGCGGGAGCGCCTGAGGTATGAGCTGGACGTTATCCATTCGATGGGATATGTCGATTATTTCCTGATTGTGTGGGATTTTATCCATTTTGCAAAATCAAACGGTATCATGGTCGGTCCGGGACGTGGTTCGGCGGCGGGCAGTATCGTCGCGTACAGTCTGGAGATCACGGACATCGACCCGATCCGCTATCAGCTGATTTTCGAGCGTTTCCTGAATCCGGAACGAGTTTCCATGCCTGATATCGACGTCGATTTCTGTTTCGAACGGCGTCAGGAGGTGATCGACTATGTCGTGCGGAAATACGGAAAAGACCGCGTCGTGCAGATTGTTACCTTCGGTACGCTGGCGGCAAAGGGTGTCGTCCGCGACGTGGGGCGCGCGCTCGATATGCCGTATGCACAGTGTGATGCGATCGCAAAAATGATTCCGGGTGATCTCGGCATGACGCTAGACAAGGCGCTCAAAGCCAGTCCGGATCTGCGTGAGGCGTATGAGTCGGACGATTCGGTCAAATATCTGATCGACATGAGTAAACGTCTGGAGGGGCTGCCGAGACATACCTCCATGCATGCGGCGGGGGTTGTCATCAGCCGTGCGGCGGTCGATGAGTATGTGCCGTTGTCCAGGGCATCTGACGGTTCGATCACGACCCAGTTTACGATGACGACGCTGGAAGAGCTGGGACTTCTGAAAATGGATTTTCTGGGTCTTAGAACCCTGACGGTTATCCAGAATGCGGTTCGCCTGGTGGAGAAAACGACCGGAAAACCGCTTGATATAGATAAGATCGATTACAACGATAAAAAGGTGCTGGATTCGATTGGAACCGGCAAAAATGACGGTGTGTTCCAGCTGGAGAGTTCCGGCATGAAAGGATTCATGAAAGAGTTAAAGCCGGAAAACCTGGAGGATCTGATCGCCGGTATTTCCCTGTATCGTCCGGGTCCGATGGATTTCATTCCACGTTATCTGAAAGGCAAAAATGACAAGGCTTCGATTGTCTATGAGTGCCCGCAGTTAGAACCGATTCTGGCGCCGACCTATGGCTGTATCGTCTATCAGGAGCAGGTTATGCAGATCGTGCGCGATCTGGCTGGCTATACCTGGGGACGAAGCGACCTGGTGCGCCGTGCGATGGCAAAGAAAAAAGCGGCAGTCATGGAGAAAGAACGCCAGAATTTCGTCTACGGCAATGCACAAGAGGGCGTAAAGGGCTGTATTGCGAATGGGATCGACGAGAAGACGGCGAACCATATTTACGATGAGATGATCGATTTTGCGAAATACGCCTTCAACAAGTCGCACGCGGCGGCGTATGCGGTTGTCTCCTACCAGACGGCATATCTGAAATATTACCATCCGGTCGAATTCATGGCGGCGCTGATGACCTCGGTCAAGGATAATGTTTCGAAGGTATCGGAATATATCATGAGCTGCCGTCAGATGGGGATGAAGATCATGCCGCCGGATATCAATGAGGGCGAGGGCGGCTTCTCCGTTTCGGACGGTGCGATCCGCTATGGTTTATCGGCGATCAAGAGTATCGGTCAGTCGGTGGTGGATGAGATTGTGCGGGAGCGGACCGAACATGGAAAATTCCGATCGCTGGAAGATTTCATTGACCGGATGTCGGGCAGGGAGGTCAACAAACGCACATTGGAAAGTTTTATCAAATCCGGTGCGATGGACGGGCTGCCGGGAACCCGCAAGCAGAAATGTATGGTCTGCGGTTCGATGGTCGATCAGAAGAATAAAGAGAAGAAAAATACGATGGAAGGGCAGATGTCACTCTTTGATTTTGCAGCGGAAGAGGACAAGAAGAGTTTTCAGATCACATTTCCGAATGTCGGAGAGTATTCGAGGGAAGAATATCTGGCATACGAGAAAGAAATGCTGGGCGTCTACGTCAGCGGGCATCCGCTGGAGGAATATATCGGCACCTGGGAGAAAAATGTGACGGCGAAGAGCTCCGATTTTGTTGTGGATGAGGAGACCGGTTCGGCGGTGGTTCACGATGGCGCGTATGTGACGATCGGCGGAATGATCACCGAGAAAACGGTTAAGACGACCCGGAATAACAAAATGATGGCGTTCCTGACGGTGGAAGATCTGGCGGGAAGTGTGGAAGTGCTGGTATTCCCGAAGGATTATGAAAAACGGCGCGATATGCTGATAAAGGATGAAAAAGTCTTTATCCGCGGGCGCGCATCGGTCGGCGATGAGCCGGTCGGAAAACTGATCTGCGAGCAGATTATCCCATTTTCGCAGGTGCCGCGCGAGCTGTGGATTCAGTATGCGGACAAGGACGCGTATCTGGCGGGAGAGAAAGAACTTCTCGACCTCCTGAAAACAAGTGATGGAAATGACACCGTGATCATTTACCTGGGACGTGAGCGCGCGAAAAAGGTTCTGCCGCGCAACTGGAATGTGCGGGCAGGCGAGGCGCTGGTGACGATGCTCAGCGAGATGCTGGGCGAGAAGAACGTCAAGGTGGTGGAGAAGCCGTTGGGGAAGATTTCTTCATAAGTGTTAAAATTTGCATTGGACATTGGAAGCTTTGGCAACTGGGCACGTATGTGTGAACAGTAACACGCTTTGGCGACATGTTAAAAAAATATCATAAAAAATCTTGAAATGACCTATAAAATGAATTACAATAAAATTGTTTGAAAATTGTGGTAGCACGCAGTGCAGAACAATTTGATATCAGAAGGGTCAAAAGATTCGAAAATAAAACGGCTGGTTCACGGTTGGGGATGTGAAGCGGAAAGCCTTAGGACGGAGGAATAAGCGATGGCAAAAGAGGTTAAAACGATTGGTGTACTGACAAGCGGCGGCGATGCGCCGGGTATGAATGCAGCGATCCGTGCAGTGGTCCGGACTGCGATCAACAAGGGCATGAAGGTAAAAGGTATCATGCGTGGTTACGCTGGACTTTTGCAGGAAGAGATTGTGGACATGGACGGAACCAGCGTGGCAGATACGATTGGCCGTGGCGGTACGATCTTATACACAGCCCGCTGTCCGGAATTTATGACCGAGGAAGGTCAGAAGCGCGGCGCAGAAATCTGCCGCAAGCACAACATTGACGGTCTGGTCGTCATTGGCGGCGATGGTTCCTACCGCGGCGCCGGAAAGTTATCCGCGCTGGGAATCAATACGGTAGGTCTTCCGGGCACGATCGATCTGGATATTGCCTGCACCGATTATACAATCGGGTTTGATACCGCGATCAACACGGCGATGGAGGCGATCGATAAGGTAAGAGATACTTCCACCTCCCATGAGCGCTGCAGTATCATCGAGGTTATGGGACGCCACGCGGGATATATCGCCCTGTGGTGCGGTATCGCTAACGGCGCCGAGGATATTCTGCTTCCGGAGCGGTACGATGGCAATGAGCAGATGCTGATCAACCGCATCATCGATAACCGGAAACGCGGCAAGAGACATCATATTATCATTAATGCCGAGGGCATCGGACATTCCGCGTCGATGGCGAAGCGAATCGAGGCGGCAACCGGCATCGAGACACGTGCGACGATCCTTGGTTATATGCAGCGAGGCGGCGCGCGACCTGTAAAGACCGCGTCTATGCGTCCATCATGGGCGCCAAGGCGGTGGAGCTGCTGGAAAAAGGAAAGACCAACCGCGTGGTAGCGTATAAGCACGGCGAGTTCCTGGATTTTGATATTCAGGAGGCGCTGAATATGAAGAAGGATATTCCGGAAGATCAGTATGAGATTAGTAAGCTGCTGATTCGTTAAGGAATTTGATGGCTGCTTGTGAGATGGGCTGGCATATGAACGGAGAACAGGCTTCTCAGGGATAAAGGGAGAGCCTGCTCTCCGTTCGTGCGTCAGCCCTGTTTGTGGGCAATGGAAAATGAAACAGATGGAGGTGCAAGAAAATGGCAGAAATGCAGAATCCCAATACAGATGGGGACTCCACCGTACTCTGCGGTGCGAATTCGTATGTGGAAAAATATTATCTGAATGAGCAGTTTTCGGGGCTGCCGGAGTCAATTAAGCAGGAATTGCAAATCATGTGTGTTATGTACACAGAGGACATCGGCGGTATTATTTTGCTGGAGTTTATGCCGGATGGCAGACTGCAGTTTAAGGTTGAGGCGGAGGAGAATGATTACCTCTTTGACGAGATCGGAAGCGCGCTTAAAATCAAGCAGTATCAGGCGGAGAAGCGTGAGCTGCTGGAATCGCTGGAGCTGTATTATAAGGTGAAGGTGCTGGGAATCCCGGCGGACGAACTGTTAGATGACGAGCAGATGGAACGGTATCAGGAAGATTAGAAATAAAATGAAGATTGGAAACGTAGAATTAAAAAATGCAATCGCCCTTGCGCCGATGGCAGGTGTGACGGATCTGCCGTTCCGTCTGCTCTGTAAGGAGCAGGGATGTGGTTTGATGTACACGGAGATGGTCAGCGCGAAGGCGCTTCTTTATAAGAACCGCAATACAAAGCCGTTATTAGAGACGCGGCCGGAAGAAGAGCCGGTTGCGGTGCAGCTGTTTGGCTCAGATCCGGAGATTATGAGCGAGATGGCGCTGCAGCTGGAGGAAGGACCGTATGCCATCATCGACGTCAACATGGGTTGTCCGGTGCCAAAGATTGTCAATAACGGCGAAGGTTCGGCACTGATGAAGGATCCGAAGCTGGCAGAGCAGATTTTGACGGCGATGGTAAAGAAACTTCATAAACCGGTTACGGTCAAATTCCGCAAGGGATTTAATGATTCGAATATCAATGCGGTTGAGTTTGCGAAGATGGCAGAGAGCTGCGGCGTGGCGGCGGTAGCCGTGCATGGACGGACGAGAGAGCAGTATTATTCCGGAAAGGCGGACTGGGACATTATCCGTCAGGTCAAAGAGGCGGTTTCAATCCCGGTCTGGGGAAACGGTGATGTATTTACACCGGAAGATGCCAAGAGAATGAAGGAAGAAACCGGCTGCGACGGCATCATGGTGGCGCGCGGCGCGAAAGGAAATCCATGGTTGTTTAAACGGATTCTCCACTATCTGGAAACCGGAGAACTTCTGCCGCCGCCGACTGCGGAGGAAGTAAAGAGGATGATTGTCCGCCATGGGACGCTTCAGACGGAATTTCGCGGCGAGGAGATCGCAATGCGGGAGATGCGTAAGCACGTGGCATGGTATACGGCAGGATTTCCACATTCGTCGGCGCTTCGCAATGATATAAACCAGGTGGAGACGCTGGAGGAGCTGGAACGGCTGGTGGATGAGAGAATTTAAGAGAAGGATGAATGTGTGGAATCAAAACGATGGTTGTGTTACATGGGTGGACGAAATCGGAAGGCACAGAAAAAGCACGAAAATGTAGGATTTTCCCTTGTTTTTAAAGCCATTATGGCACTTTGTGATTCTTGACATTACACCAAGAATCATGTATAATAGTGCGATGCAATTATTAGGGGATTCAATGATGAATCGATAGAAGGAAGGATAGCTGTCATGGCAGAAAAGAAGAACATTTTAACTTACACAGGATTGAAAAAGTATGAAGATGAACTTCATGATCTGAAAGTAAATAAACGCCAGGAGATCGCACAGAAGATCAAAGAGGCGAGAGAGCAGGGCGACCTGTCTGAGAACGCTGAGTATGATGCAGCAAAAGATGAACAGAGAGACATCGAGGCAAGAATCGTAGACCTTGAGAAACTGTTGAAAAACGCAGAGGTTGTTGTTGAGGATGAGATCGATCTGGATAAGATCAGCATCGGATGCCAGGTAAAGGTACTGGACGTCGAAGAGGATGAAGAGATGGAATTTAAGATCGTAGGTTCCACCGAGGCAAACAGCTTAGATGGTAAGATCTCCAACGAGTCTCCGGTTGGTCGTGCCCTGCTTGGCAAGAAAGCTGGCGAGACCGTAGACGTAGAGACACAGGCGGGCGTTATCCAGTACAAGATCCTGGACATCCAGCGAGTATCATAAAGAGACGAAGGAGTGAAAGAGAAAGTGGCAGAGCAGAATCAGCAGAATAAGAACGAGGAGAAGGACTTAAATCAGTTATTAAAGGTGCGCCGCGAGAAACTGAAAGACCTTCAGGACAACGGAAAGGATCCGTTCCAGATTACAAAATTTGATGTAACTGCACACAGCAGCGAGATCAAGGATAACTTTGAGCAGATGGATGGCAAAGAGGTTACGATCGCAGGACGTATGATGTCCAAACGTGTGATGGGTAAGGCATCTTTCTGCAATGTGCAGGATTTAAAGGGCAATATCCAGTCTTATGTTGCCAGAGACAGCGTAGGCGAAGAGGCTTATAAAGATTTCAAGAAGATGGATATCGGTGATATTGTCGGAATCAAAGGTACCGTATTCCGCACCAAGATGGGAGAGATCTCCGTTCATGCAGAGTCCATCGTACTGCTGTCCAAGAGTCTGCAGATTCTGCCGGAGAAATTTCACGGACTGACCAACACGGATATCCGTTATCGTCAGAGATATGTGGATCTCATCATGAATCCGGAAGTAAAAGACACCTTTGTAAAACGTTCTCAGATCCTCAAGGAGATCCGCAATTTCCTGGATGGACGCGGATTTATGGAAGTGGAGACTCCGATGCTGGTAGCGAATGCCGGCGGTGCGGCTGCACGTCCGTTTGAGACCCATTATAATGCTCTGGATGAAGATGTAAAACTGCGTATTTCTCTGGAACTCTACTTAAAGAGACTGATCGTAGGCGGCTTAGAGCGTGTTTACGAGATCGGCCGTGTATTCCGTAACGAGGGTGTTGATACCCGTCACAACCCGGAATTTACCCTGATGGAGCTGTATCAGGCATACACCGACTATGAGGGCATGATGGAACTGACCGAGAGTATGTTCCGCTATCTGGCTGAGAAAGTCTGCGGAAGCTCTGTCATCAGCTATAACGGCACTGTGATTGATATGTCTAAGCCGTTCGAGCGCATCACCATGATCGATGCAGTTAAGAAATACTCCGGCGTTGATTTCAACACTGTTAAAACTGACGAGGAAGCAAAGGCAATCGCAAGAGAGCACAATGTTGTATTTGAGGAGCGCCATAAGAAGGGTGATATCATCAACCTGTTCTTCGAAGAGTTCTGCGAGGAGAAGATGATTCAGCCGACCTTCGTTATGGATCACCCGGTTGAGGTATCTCCGCTGACCAAAAGAAAACCGTCCAATCCGGAGCTGGTTGAGCGCTTCGAGATGTATATCTACGGCCGCGAGATGTGTAACGCATACTCTGAGTTAAATGATCCGATCGATCAGAGAGAACGTTTCAAAGCACAGGAAGAGGCTTTTGCTGCTGGCGATGAGGAAGCAAATCATACGGATGAAGACTTCCTGAACGCACTGGAGATCGGTATGCCGCCGACAGGTGGTATCGGATACGGTATCGACCGTCTGGTTATGCTGCTGACCGATTCCCAGGCAATCCGTGACGTACTGCTGTTCCCGACAATGAAGTCACTGGACGCTGACAAGAAGGCAAATAAGACTTCCGAAGCAGCTCCAGCAGAGGCTGAAAAACCGGTTGAAAAGATTGATTTTTCTAAGGTAAAAGTCGAGCCATTGTTTGAAGAAATGGTTGATTTTGATACATTCAGCAAGTCAGATTTCCGTGCAGTAAAGGTTAAAGAGTGCGTTGCAGTACCGAAGTCAAAGAAGCTGTTACAGTTTACTCTTGATGACGGAACAGGCACAGACAGAACCATTTTAAGCGGTATTCATAGCTTTTATGAGCCGGAAGAACTGGTTGGAAAGACTCTTATTGCTATCACAAATCTTCCACCGAGAGCTATGATGGGCATTGACTCTTGCGGTATGCTCCTCAGTGCTATCCACGAAGAAGAAGGCGAAGAAAAGCTCCATCTTCTGATGGTTGATGACCACATTCCAGCAGGTGCAAAGCTTTATTAAGATGAGAAACTGAGCCTTGCGGCGGTGTGCGCTTGCGAACACCGACATAAGGCGAAAAACGCACGGAGACGCCAGTCGACGTGATGTAAAGATGTACCGTTTTACCGAATAGACGGGACGTACTTCATTTGATAAAAAACTAAAAAAACAGCGATTTACATCAAACTTACATCAATTGATGCAGAAATCGGTGCAAGCAAGAAAAAATCGCATAATTAGTGCAATGAGTGGGCAATTCCAATCGGAGTTGCCCATTTTAAAACAAACAGAAATACAAATCGGAAGTTGGAGGATACACGCATGAAAATTGTAATCATTAATGGAAGTGCCAGAAAAGGAAATACGCTGGCAGCAATCAATGCATTTATAAAAGGAGCGTCAGAAAAGAATAAAATTGAAATCATTGAACCCGACAAACTCAACATTGCACCATGCAAGGGATGTGGTGTCTGTCAATGCTCTAAGGGATGCGTCGACAAGGATGATACAAATTCTACAATTGATAAAATTGCTGCCGCAGATATGATTCTTTTTGCTACACCAGTTTATTGGTGGGGAATGTCAGCACAATTGAAACTTATCATTGATAAGTGCTACTGCCGTGGATTGCAGTTAAAAAACAAAAAAGTTGGCACAATTGTTGTAGGTGGTTCTCCCGTAGGCAGTATCCAGTATGAGCTGATTGATAAGCAGTTTGACTGTATGGCAAAATATCTTTCATGGGATATGCTTTTCAAAAAATCATATTATGCAACAGCCAGAGATGAACTTGAAAAAAATAAGGATTCCATGAACGAACTTGAGTGGATCGGAAAAAATTTATAAAGCACACACCAAATTCCAGTTTGCCAACTTGCCCTTTGAGAGAGGAGAAATCCTTTTCTCAAAGGGTTTTTTCTATTTATACGGATATTCGCAAACTACAAGATAAAGCCAAAACTTCATATACTCTAAGCACAAGGAGGTTGAGGTTTGGCTATGAATAACAGTTTAGCAGAAGTACACCCGGAGCTTGTTTCGGAGTGGTCGGAGAAGAACTTACCGCTTACACCTGATACTTAAATGAAGAAGAACGAAGCCCAGTGATACAATCACTCATTGCACTGAAGAACAATTTAGCAGCTCAGGGACGATACACCGATGCAGTAGATGATGTTCTATGTAAAGTGCTTGAAGCAAAGAAAAAGAAATTGAAAATTGAATACATTTAGAACGTGTTTTGTCGTCTGTTTCCTAACCGGAGCAGGCGGCTTTTTTTATTTCGAAAAATTTTTTGAAAAATTTTTTGAAAAGCAGCGATTTTGGGTGTGCATTTCATACCCCTTTGTCCAAATGAGTGAAGTCCTTCAGGAAGCAGGTGGACAGTTAGAGCGTTCTGAAATTAGAGACAGAATTAGTGAGTTAGATGAGCATATTGCTGAATTTGAACAGAAACTATATACATCTAATAAAACAGGAAATCAGTACAAAAAATTTGATTTTAAGTTTAATTTTGCTATTAAAGAGCTTAGTTATGTCGGACTCATCTGCCACCTGCCGTCTGCCGGTGCATGAATACATTCAAGTATCAGGAGTAAGTAAAAGTAGATTGACAGATAATATAGAAAAGCGTATTATAATAATAAGAGGTGGGATTTCCCACACAAATACTTGCGTAGGAGGTGTTGATAATGGAAGCAATGAAAGATTATGTTGCTCATCTGGACAATAAAAAAAGGATTACCCTCAGAGGAGCTGCTTATCAGTATTATAATGTAAAAGAATATGGAAATGGCTGCATTATTCTGGAACCTCGGGAACTGGCAGTGCCAGAGAGCATTTCAGCCAGAACCCTGGCAGATATGGATCGTGCAGTAAGTAACTTTAAAAGAGGAGATGTTTCTCCGGCTATTGACCTGTCAGATTTTTAAAAGGAACAAAGAATGAACTTTAATATACGAATGGGAATTCCTGAAATGCAGGAACTTTGGTTAGATCTGCAGGAGAAATATCGTTCTGGGAATATAAAAAAGAAGGAAGAACAGTTGTATAAAAAATGGGGAAAGGCTTTAAAGCTGCTATCGGCAGATCCAGGGTATCCAAGTCTTCAAACCCATGAAATAGAGCCATTGTCCAGACGTTATGGAATGAAAGTGTGGCAGTCTTATCTGGAAAATAAAACCAGTGGCGCAATGAGAATGTACTGGGTTTATGGACCAGATCAGAAAGACATTACGATTATCGGATTGGAACCACACCCGGAAGATAAGAAAAATGGTGCATACGACCGAATTTCACTGTCGGATTTATAGAATAAAACTGAATATGGAACTTAACACGAGCAGTTAGTCTATGAAAAATAGGTTAGCTGCTTTTTTCATGCAAAAAGGTGAATCACAGGGACGTTCAGACGGAAGATATGTATATACTTATACGGATCCTCTCGGAAGACGTAAATATGTTTATGCACAAGACCTTGTAACGCTTCGGGAAAAAGAAGCACAGCTCATGAAAGATCAGATGGACGGTCTGGATATATAATCTAACGTATTATCCGGTAGGAGAAGACCGGGCATTGGAAAATCACATTTCAACGCCGAAAACAGAAGCCGGAATGCGTACGATTCCCATGTTGGATACAGTGAAAGATGCTTTTGAAATGATCTGGGAAGAGCAGAAAGAAAATGGCTGGACAGATGCAGAGATTGATGGGATGACAGGCTTTGTTTTCTGTAACCGTTATGGAAATATAATGAATGCCCAGTCAGTTAATCGGGCAATCAAGAGAATCTCATCTGCTTATAACGCAACATAAGAAATAGAGGCAAAAAAAGAGCATCGGGAGCCGGTGCTGTTGCCGGATTTTTCAGCGCACAGCTTGAGACAGACATTTTGCACAAGGCTTTGTGAAAGAAAAACGAACCTGAAAATAATCCAGTCGATCATGGGGCATAAGGATATTCAGACCACTGTGGATATCTATGCAGAAGCGACAGAGAAAAAAAACAGGAAACATTTGAACATTTGGCTGCAACAATGGATGTATTTTAAGAAGGGCTTATGAACCCTTTCATCTGACAACAGAAATAACCAAATGACATCAAATTGACAACAGATATGATTTGACAATGATTCATCATGAATGGTGATGAAGAGAAGACAATTTAATAGAAATAGCACAGCGAAGCATCACGAAGGGTAATGAAGAAAAATTAAAAAAATTCCCGACGATGAAGAGTTTGGAGAAATAAAATGCCGAAAACAGGGCGTTTTCAAGCAATTTAAGAGGCTTAAATTTGTATTTTACGACAGAGTTACGACAAATGATGAGCCATGATATAGTAAAAAATATTTCTAAACTTAAAAAACAGGTTGCTAAATTCAGAGAAACTGTATATACTAAGGATAGAAGTAAATGTTTGCCGCTTGCTGATGGTGCGGGGTATAAATAATTCAGTTCGTAAATGAAGCCACTTGCTATACAGGTGGGATAAAAATAGTATAGTTTGTAAATGTTCCCCATCAGTGAATGCTGATGGGGAATTTTATCACATAGGAAAGGTTATTTATGGAGATACAACAGGGATATTCGTATCATATCAAGGATGAATTTTTTGACTTGGTTCAGGATAAATATTTGATGAGTAATAAGGAACAGGGGAACTATCGTCCTCATTACTATGCAATTCAGGATAGAAAAAATCCAAAATTGTATTGGATGATACCAATTAGCTCACAAGCTGAGAAATACAAGGAAATCGTTGAAAAGAAAAAGAAACGATATGGTAAATGCAATACGATAGTGATTGGATTATTTGCAGGGAAAGAAAATGCTTTTTTGATACAGAATACATTTCCTGTTATTGAAAAATATTTTGACCATGTTCATACGATTCAGGAACAGCCTGTAACGATACATAAAAAGTTGGATAAGGTACTTGTTGAAAATCTGAATGAAGTACTGGCTATGTATAATCGTGGAATAAAATTGACTTTTACGGGTATTAAAGCGATTAGGAATATTATGGAAGAAGAACTTGGAAAATAGAGAGGACACCATGCTTATGCAAATGTAAGTAATGGTGTCCTTTTGTATGAGCAATGTTTATAAACCCACTGTAATTCCAACAAGAAAGGATTCTTCACCGGGAACGAGATCGAGATCACCGCCATGGCTTTCAATGATTTTTCGGACAGAGGAAAGCCCGATTCCATGATCAGCAGATGTACCCTTTCGGGAGAGGAATGTTTTTCCCTCTTGCAAGGCCAGACCGTCGTAAGTGTTTTCAATCTTCAAAAAGTACATATTGCCTCTGGTTTCGCCTGCAATGAAAACGCGGCGCACCCCTTGCTTTTGGCGGCTGCACGCCTCAACGGCATTGTCCAAAAGATTGCCCAGCACCGTACACAGTTCCACATCGGTAAGCGGCATCTGATCGGGAAGATCGAGCCGCACCTGAAATTCTGTCCCCTGTGTCTGCGCCATGCCGTAGTAGTATTCAATCAGCGCATTTACGACGGGATTTTTGCAGAACTGGGCAGGGGAGTGACCCGATGATGCCGCAACCTGTTCCTCTACCTGTAACAGGAAGGAGCAGATCTCTGTCTGCCCACGTTCAGAGGCCATGCGGTCTATGGTGCGCAGATGGTGTTTGATGTCGTGGATCAGCCTTCTGTTTTCTGCCGCTGCTTCAGAAACCTGACGGCTGTATTCGGTCTGCATAGAAAGCTGACGGATGACCTGCTTGCGTTCTTCCTGGAAAATCAGGCTGTTTCCATATCCTTCTATCACATCGCGCCAGAGGGAATAACCGATGGCTGCTGCTATGAAAAAGCTGCCCCATTCCAAAAACCAACCGCCGATAACCGGCTCATAAACCGGCAGAAGGCGATCCCATATAAAGGCGCAGGTTGCGGCTGCCGCAGCATAGAAGATCGGCCTGCTCCGTTTTTCTCCTCTGTGAATGGCAAGCACAGCGATGATAAGCAGATAGAGCGCAGATGCCGCCTTATAACAAAAGACCGATGCAGAGAAGAAACGAATCGCTCCAAGGGAGAGATGGGAAGCCATCATGCCATACACAAACGCATATACCAGGAAGACAGCGCCCACTCCATTACTGATGGCCGCAGGCAGGAAGCCCGGCCTGCATATCCGGTTTTGCAGAACTACGATCAGCCAGGTAACCAGATAGATACAGAACAGTTCAATCGTGTACCAGGGGAATACGGAAACCGCAGCCAGCATATGAAGCACAGGATAGGATGACAGGCCGCACATGGCAAGGCAGATCAGTCCGAACAGGAATGTATTTTTCTGTTTCATCCGGCGGCTGAAATAAAAGGACAGCAGCGCACAGACAAAGGTAACTGTACAGCTGAACAGGCAGAATGCAAACCGGATTCCTCTGGTTGTATTGACCGCCAGCATCGTTCCGAAAGCAGGCGGATAGACAATCCCTCCGTAAAAGTGGTCATAGTTGCTGACCGCTATGGTGAGTGTGACCGGTTTTCCGCCATGAAAAGTGACCATGCGGTTTTGAACCAATGGTGTCCCCTGTGCCGGTTCCCCCATTTGCAGGATCAGGTCATGATCCAGATAAAGGTTGTAAGCAGAAAACACTTCCGGGATTTCCAGCGCATATGTTTCCTTCCGTTCCGGCAGAAAGAATGTCATCTGATAAGTCCCGCAGCCATAGGGAGAAGGGTTTGCAGGGCTGGAGAAATTGGTCTGCTCTCCGATGGAAAGGTAGCGCATATAATGGCTTTCATCCCGTATTTCTTCCGGGGTCAAAAGCGCGTCAGGATAAAATGCCCAGCCGGATACCAGAAAGCGCACCGGTGACTTTTGAAGTTCTTCCTCAGAAAGCGCCAGAATCCCATTTGCCGCCTGGATTGTGTTCTGGCTATATTTATTATTGAACTGATACAGGCCAAGAAAAAACAGGGATGAGCACAGGCAGACCATACATAAGGCAGCATATTTTTTTACCGCAGAAGATACCATCTTATTTTCGCCTCCTCCTTAGGAAAAACACACCGGCAGACAGAAGAAGCAGACAGGCCGGAATCAAAAGGAGTATGGGCGACCGGCTATGCTCTGTGTCGGCGGCCTGTGCCAGGGAAACGGCATCTTCCTTTCCCACAATGGTGTATGCCCCTGTATGGCTGATCTGAAAGGAGACGGCTTTTGCCGCATCGTCATAACCGGTCATGGGAATTTCCACGCCGCTTTCATCACAGAGGAACCATGTGCCGGCTGCCGGGTCATTTGGACAGGGCAGCATGACAGAAACATCCGGCAGGGAGCTGAGTGCAGTTCCATTGATGGAAAACGAAAAAGAAAAACCGCCGTCCGTATCCTTTTGGATGATGACTTCAATCTGATCTTCGTTTTGGATGCCCTCCGGCAAGGCGTCTTTTGGTATGCTGATGGTGATTCCCTGTTTGGAAAAGACGGCTCTTTGCTCCCCTGTTTGCAGCATCATCAAAAAGCGCGTGCCGGAAATCCGGTCGGTGGTTTCATCGAAGAACTCTGAAAAATCAGGGCTTTTGGAATCCGCATCTTCCTCTGTATCACCGTTTGCCTGTTCCGATGGGAAATCGTCTTTATCTATATCTATGGAATCATCCTTTCCCTCCAAGGATGGCTCGGAAGACTTGTGGGATGGTTCATGATCCGCAGGATCATTTTCTTCACTGACAGGTGGTGTTTTTTCAGAATCGTTGGAATCCACTCTGCCGCCATTTGTTGCAGGCGGTTTTGGAGGCTTTGTGGAGGGCCTGTCTGCGAAACCGTCATCCTGATCGTCGGTATCTTCAGGAGGCGGTTGAATGATGGTATCGGGTGGATTCCCGCCTGCATCCCCTCCATCCCGGTCGCCTTCATGATACCCCTCAAGGACAATTTCATCTGCGTAGGTAAAGGACAGGATGCCGGTCTGTCCGCCGTCATAATCCACCTGAAGGCGGTAACTGCTGCCCGGTGCCAGCAGACGGGTAGCAATCGAGAGCATTTCCTGACCCACATAAACGCCACTTTCCAGACGGTTCCATGAACCGTTGTTTTTGGACAGCCATACGCTGATCTCATCCAGTTCCCCCGGCGGTGTGACCCAGGGAAAATGAAGGTTTCCTCTGGCGGACAGAAAGCAGTTAATGTCCGGTCTGCCTGGAGCCTGTACAGAAACAGGAATTGAGATTTCAGGGAAAGCAATTCCCTTTGCAAACGCAGTATTTGCTGGTGCGGTCAGCTTTCCAATGGCATGGTACAGTCCCACAGTATTCAAATCAATACCAGAAAAATCCCATTCCACCACAGCGGTGTAGCTGGTTCCATTTTCCGCATAGCATTCCAGATAGTAAGGGGAAAAGGCAAACAAATTTTCCAGCGTTTCGGTTTCGCTGTCCTGTTGAACCGCAAACGCGTCCGTATAAGGATACCATTGCTCTATGGAGGTAATGACAGCAGGCGGCATTTCTTTCACCCGGACGGAAATCTGAAGCTCCTGCAAGACAGCTTCACCAAAGGCATACCCCTCCGGCAGTTTAATCCGACCTGCTGCGGTATATTCGCCTGGAGTGGTCTGGTCAATGGCCGAAAAATCCCATGCGACAGAAAATGTTTCCTGCCGGATTTCTTCACCTGCTGTTACCGTGGCGCAGACGGTTTGATACCGAAGGGCCAGCTGATAAATGTCCTCCAGGTCATCATCAGACGGTGTGGTTCTAAGGGGCAGGGTGAAATCTGGCAGGGAGAGCAGTTCGTCTTCCTTTTGTATTTCTGTGACAAGGACGAGGGATACTTCTTCCGATGCTTCCGGGGTTTTGCTCTCCAGTGTCCCTGGAGTCTCGCTTTCTAAATCCTGCAAAATCTCCCTTCTTTCATCGGCATTGGATGGGGTTGCAGTTTCGGCGGCAAATGCGGGGATACTGCAGGTGAAGCAGAGGAGACAGGCCAGACAGCCCTCCAGAATACGCCTGTGCATTTGCTTCATTCTCATACGATACCCCCCATTCCAGAGAAAACATATTGACGGTAGGATTCCCGCAGCTGTTTTCCATTGCGGAGGGCAATCGGAAGTTCCTCCCCGTTTATCAAACGGAAGGTCTGACTGTCAACCTGGCTGATGTAATCCATGTTGATTAAAATGCCCCGGTAGCAGGGCAAAAAACGCTTGTCCTTCTGCAATGCGGCAGTAACCTCCTGAAAGCCTCCGCTTACCGGTATCACGCGTTCTGCCGTATGAATCCGTGTCATACGGTTTTGATAATCTATGTATAGAATCTTCTCTGTGGGAAGTTCCAGCTTTTGACGGTCAGCCATAACCGAAAGTGTCATCACTTCATAGGGCGGTTTTAGCTGGCACAGCTCCATCGCTTCTTCAAAATCTGCCTGATGGAGCGAAAGCGGCTTCAGCAGATAATAGCTGGCGGACAGGCTGTACCCCATCCGGGCATAATCTTCTGTAATGGTCAGAAAAACAATCTTACAAAGCCTGTTTTTCTGGCGCAGCCTTCTGGCGGCCTCTATTCCATCCATGTTCTCCATATAGATGTCCATAAAGACAAGCTGAAAATTGACCTGGGCGGCAGCTTTCAGAAAATTCTCTCCGTCCTCAAATTCTGTCAACGTATAGTCCAGCTGATGCTTTTTCATATAATTTTCCAGGCAGACAGACAGTTCTTCTCTGTCCTCTGCTCTGTCATCCACAATCGCAATCTGCATCGTGCCATCTCCTTTGCACAATAATTCAATATTAGTATAACATAAAACCGCAGGAAAAACTTGCGTCTTAAACAGGAAACCTGCGTCTTAAACAAAGTCGGTTGCATTTCTCTTGACAAGATGCTACTCTAATTATACTACCAGACTTTCCGATGAGAAGGTCTGGTTTTTTTATGTGACAGGAAATTCTGAAGAATTCCCTGTCACATAAAAAAGGCACTAACGTGCCAAAGATGCGCACTTGCGCGAAGATGTAGATTGTCGCAAGCGACCGCGCAAGGCGCAAGAATGTGCCAAGGCACATTCTTTCTTGTTTTTCTTTTCAGGAAAGGAGGCTCAGCATGAAAATCGCACTTTGTACGGAATTAAGGAATGCAGAATGGTTTGAGAGCAGGCTGCGCTCCCTTTTTGCTGGGGACGGACAGCTTGTCATCGACGAGCTATGGAATGAGAAGCAGCTATCTCAGGCATTGCGGCGGAGCCGATATCATGCGGTTGTCATCGCCATGACCGGGGCAAGGGGATTGGAGGCTGCCATTCAGGCAAAGCAGCTGGCACCGGAAACACCGCTTGTCTGGTGGAGCGATGATAAAAACTTCGCCCTGATCGCGTATCAGCTTCGTATCCCGGCATTCCTCTCCATAGATTGTAGTGATCAGGAGCTATATGAGGCGATGGAGCCCATCAGGAAACGGAGGTATGGAAATGCGAATTGCGCTATGCAGCTATAGTCAGAAGGAGAAAGAAACGGCGTTACTGATGAAGCTTGGCAAAGTAGACCGCTTTGACAATGGCGTATTCTGCGTCTATGCCATGCAGCGGGATGGGCCTTATGATGCTGTGGTGGTCATGGAGGACGGAGCCAGGGGAATGAATTTCTGCATGAGCATACGAGGGTACAGCAAGGATGTCCCGCTCCTGTGGATCAGCGACCAGGCAGAATTTGAACCCCAAAGCCGCAGGATGCAGGTAGACGACTTTTGGGTGAAGCCCGTTACAGAGCATCAGCTGGGGGAAGCAGTCTCCCGGCTTTTTCAGGGAAAAAGGGGAAGTAATGAATCAGGTGAGGAGGAAACGTATGAATAAAAAATATTACCGGAGAGAACAAAACCGTCACGCTATATAGAAAATAATGACAACAGGAGGAAATGGATATGAGGTATAAAAAGAAGAAATGGCAGATCGTATCTGCAGCATTGGCGGCAATGATGGCGATGCAGTTATGCATACCGTCTGCAACGTTTGCTGCAGTTTCTACAAAAAAGTTGAAATTGATCACGGGATTTACGGAATTGCCGGAGGAGGTCGCGCATATTCAGATCCCTGCGGATGCCGGAGAAAACTTTGAGGATTATCTGAATTTCCCGGAGACGATCGAGGCTTCGGTGGTGGAATATAAGAACGTGAATCATCAGAAAAATAATGCGGATCGCGATAAGGGCGCGGAAGATGAGAAAGCGGCAGCAGACGACCGTGATAAGAAAGAAGACTCGGAAATTGCTGCCGGCAGTAATGCAAAGAAAGAAAATCTGAATGAGGAGGAAACTCCGGAAACAGAAACTTCAGAAAACGTGCCGGATAGCAATAATGAGGAGGAAACTCCGGAAACAGAAAATTCAGAAAACATGCCGGATAGCAATGATGAGGAGGAAACTCCGGAAACAGAAAATTCAGAAAATGTGCCGGATAGTAATGATGAGGAGGAAGCAGATAAACAGGAAGTTCAGGAGAAAGACCAGCAGAAAGACCAGCAGGGTACGTTTCTGATCGCGACCGACAGCAATGGCGGGGATTTTCTTGAGGATTATGAGTTTGAAGATGAGGAAATCTCAGAAGATATCCCGGTGCTGACGGATATCAGCGTTACTTGGGAGCTGGATGAGAACCGGGAAGATGAAAGTGGTTTCTATTATTATCTTCCGGTTCTTCCGAGAGAGTATATTTTGGCAGCGGGCGTGGAGCTTCCGGAGATCGAGGTCAGCATGGACGGCGGAATCGCTTTGCTGGCATCAACAGATACTTATAATATTGCGGATGGCGGTATCAGCATCAACAGCAACACATTGGAACAGTATAAGGATGCGACTATCACGGGAAGCAGTACGACCAATGTTATTCTGGTTAGTGGTGTGGATGCTACAATCACGATTTCGAATCTGAATATCCAGATTCCGATCGATAAGAACGATGAGACAGCAAGTACCTGGATACCGGCGATCCGACTGGGAAATGGTGCAAACCTGAATCTGATTCTGGAGGGAAAAAATACACTCAAGGGCGGTGATATGTGTGCGGCTATTGATGTGCCGGAAGGCTGCACCCTGACGATCAGCGGAGAGGGAAGCTTAAAAGCAACCGGTGGAGAAGGCGCCGGAATTGGTGCGTCAAGCAGGAGAAATGGTTCCTTGGGGACGATTGTGATCGACGGAGGCGATATCAAAGCTTATGGCGGCGAGATGGCAGCAGGTATTGGCGGCAGTGCAGAGGGCGGCAGCGGTACCATTATCATCAACAACGGAACTGTATATGCCAAGGGCGGACATGGAAGCTACTACAAGGATATTAAAAATGTATACGGTGGAGCAGGAATTGGCGGTGGAGCGAACGGCTGCGTGGATAAGATTGAGATCAATGGTGGCAATGTGACGGCCTATGGAGGATATGTTACGAACGCAGGAAGACACCCCGGAGCCGCAATCGGCGCTGGCGGCGGTGGAGCAAAAGCGGTAGAAGGTAGATACAAGTATGGTGATATTGAGATCAATGGTGGAACGGTTTCGGCCATTGCGTATAATAATGAAGTATATGCGATCGGTATCGCAGTGAAGCCCGGTCAAGTGCTGCCGGAGGGTACCTTGGATGGCTCCATTTCCATCAGTGATCAGGCAGTAGTCAACTTAAATGGTGGTGATTATTTTCCAAAGATTGATGAGTTTGGACTGAAAAAGTATACCATTCAGGGCACGATTGCGGATGGACGATTAACCGAAAGCTCTTATCCGGTGACGATCAGCGTGGGAGAGATTACCTGGGATGCAGGGACGATGAAGGTGAGCGCTTATCAAGGCACACTTACGGCATCCAATTATCTGAAACCATTAACGTCAGAGACACAGGTAACGGTAGATGTGACGCTTGGAGAAAACTATGTTTATCAGATGGAAGCTGACGTTGCTGACGTTGATGATGAGAATGCAACGATTACTTTGAAGACCGGAATTCCTCTTTATGAGACAAGATTAAAATTTGTTTCCACGGCGATCACGAGCGATCAGGTATTACAGGCAACCGATATCACGATCAAGCAGGATGGTGAACCGTTGATCAATCAAGAAGGTCAAAGTGCAGCTATGGTCATTCCTTCCATGCAGATTTCGTATGATGAAGCGAACACGGGACATCTGACGGTATATCTGCCGGAAAATGAGGGAAACACAGAGATTTCGGTGACGGTACCAGGCTTAAATGGCGGCAATCCGATCACAGCATCAGGTAAGACGATATCGACAACAACACCAAATGAAATTGAGATGTTTTATGATGATACCTTTTGTAGGCATGAGTACTATAATGCAGATGGATTTTGTGAAGCATGTGGTGCATATCAGAAGGCAATAAAGTCGGGGGAATATTATGAGATTTATAATGCCGGTCAGCTTTTCTGGTTTGCAAAGCAGTTTAATGATAGTAAAATCCCTGATAACAGCAATCTGAAGCTGATGAGAGATATTGAGATCCCGGACGGACATAACTGGACAAGCATTGGAGACATATCATCTAATAAGTTTTTCAAGGGGAATATCGAGGGAAATTATCATGTAATTTCCGGACTGCGACCTGCTAATGACCTACAAGTTATAAGCGGGGACTGGTGGCAAGGATTCAAGATGGGAAAGTACAAAATCTAGGGCTGGTGTTGGAAAGTGGTTGGTCTTACGGGTTGTGTTATACCGCTGTTGGTGCCAATATTCAGAATTGTTTTGTAGTAGGAACACATTTTCTCAATAGTTCTGAAAAAGGAACGGTGACTAATTGCTTGGCTGTATCAGGAAAACTGGAAGGAACTGGTTCCACGATGAGTAATAGGGCTAGTTTTAAGAACTGTTATGAGACAACAAAAGGCACATTTAGTAGTTGGGGTGGAATTACTACTCTAGATAGCGAAGAAAAACTGAAATCCGGCGAAATTGCCTATAAATTAAACGGTGAAAAATCAGAGGGTATATGGGGACAGGTGATCGGAACGGAGGATTACCCGCATTTCCGCAAGTACAGTAAGACGGTATATTATGATTCAGCTACTGGGACATATTCTAATAATAATGCGGCAAGTATCACTTCCGCAACTGTCACGGATATTAAGACGATTTCTGAAACAAAAGCGACTGCTACACTTAAGGCAACAGGAACTCCCGGAGCAGAGGTTAGGTTTTTATTATCCTCCGGCGAGGATGAGCGGACATTAACATTAGATGATATGTTCTCGAAAGGAACGTTACTTACGGAGAGTTCTTCCGGAAACTATGAGTATACTATTCAGGATTTAGCTCCGGACACAGAATATCATGTCAGACTGATGATTAAAAAGGATGGTAAATTATCTCTTGATGTAACCTATGTAAATTTCCAGACAGAAAAAATGCGGCAGGAGGCCCCTGATGCTGCTGATGTTTCTATCAATTACGAACAGGAGACTTTAGAGAATAAAGCTTCCTGCGATCTGGAGTATGCTGCTTCTAAGGATGCACAGTCATGGACAACTATAAGACAGGGTGGTACGGTTCGTCTGACAACGATGCTGGATAATATTAACGAAAGTGATGGTTCTGTACCATTCTACATTCGCAAGAAAGCGTCCTCGTCCATGTCAGCCAGTGAAGCGGTTTTGGTGGCGAATTTGCAAAGACAGGCGATTCCGGAAGAATCGAACAAGCCGAATATTGATTATCGGAAGGAAGAAATCACAATTTCCTCATCTTTACAGTATGTGATTGTAAACGGAACCAATACCTCTCCAAACTGGACATCTGCAAAAATGGGCAGTGGATCAGGAATTTCGATTACAGACATCATTTCTTCCGCTCATGAGAGTACGGTTTATTATCGGTATGCTGCAAGCAACACGGATGAGAAATTTGCCGGAAAACCCAAAAGTATCACGATTCTTAAAAGAACGGCAGCACCGGCTGCAATAACTGAGGGTGAGGTGACTATAACCGGTACGACGATTACCATAAACAGAACGAATCCGGAAAATGACATTGAGTATGGATACCGTGATGCAGATTCAGACGGAGCATTTACATGGATTGACGGTACGGAAATTCAGGGATTATATCCGGCACATGGATATCAGGTAACCAGCAGAATAAAGGCGAAAGAGAATGCATTTGCTTCTGAGAGAACGGCACCGCTTAATGTGTCTACCAAGGATACACTGAGAATTGTAGGAAACGGAACACAAAAGTGGGATGCGAAGGGGACTTATGGGGTTTCACTTGCTCAGATTCCGGTTTCCCTGGCTTCTGGTTATGGTGTGTATAATGGTGCAAATCAACCGGTAGCCGGAACCTGGAGCTGGGAACCGGAAAATAGTAGTTCAGCATCTGGTATTTATCCGAATGTAGAAGATAACAAGGCTTATACCGTGAAATTTACACCGACAGATTCAAGTGCTTCATACGATAGGACATTAACAGATTCCGTGGTACCGGAAATTTCTAAGTATCCACTGAATTTTTCAGTTGCGGTAGAAGATAAGACCTATGATGGCACGACAAACGCGGGCATCTCCAGCGTGACCTCGAGGGTAGCGTAACCTTGCAGAAGGACAAGGACTACACCGTCACCGCCAACTTTGACGATGCCAGTGTGGGCAGCGGCAAGAACGTCACCGCCACAGTGACCTTGATGGGGCAGACCGCGAAGAATTACTCCCTGGAGCAGAGCAGCTTCACCACGACTGGCAGCATCATCAAGGCCGCTGCGCCTGACTTCGTCAAGGAAACTGCGCTTACCATTGTAAACGGCCACGAAAAGACCTACACTGTGACGCTCCCCGCCCTGCCCAAGCTGGAAACGCCCAAAGAGTACGGTGCACCCACCTATGAGCTGGGTGAGATCAAACTCAATGACGGCTACTACACCAGCGGCGCGAAGGTGGAAAACGGCAAGCTGACCCTGCCCATTCAGAAAAATGACGTGAAAACCACCGGCTCTGTGGGCACAGTGACCGTGATAATCAAGAGCACGAACTATGAGGACATCACGCTGACCGTCAATGTCAATGCGACCAACAAGCTTGTCCCCACCGTGACGGCACCTACGGCAAACGCCCTGACCTACAACGGCGCAGAACAGGCGCTGGTTACAGCAGGCAAGACCACTGGCGGCACAATGCTCTACCGGCTTGGCGATTCTGAGTGGAGTGAGCAGATCCCCACAGCGAAAAACGCCGGGGAATACACTGTTTGGTATAAGGTTCAGGGAAACGCAGAGTACGCAGATGTGGCAGAACAGAACGTGACTGTGACCGTAGCGAAGAAAGCGGTCACCGTTACGGCGCTTGACAAGAGTGCCTACACCGGCAGCACCGCGCCCGATCTGAGCAGCCCGGAAGCAGATAAGGATTACAAGGTGGAAGGTCTGGTTGGTGCAGATACCCTGAGCGGCACGGTAACACTGGACTACGCACAGACACTGGATATGAGCAAAACCGGAAAAACCGCGATCAACATTACTGGTACGCTGTCAAATGACAATTATGCGATCACCTATGTTTCTGGAACGTTGACTGTTTCCAAGCAATCTTCCAGCGGCGGCGGTTCTAACGGTTCCGGAAGCAATGATAACACCAACCAGCCGGAAGCCCCTGTCACCGGTGAAACCAAACCCATACAGCCGGATAAAAACGGCAATGCGGCAGTGGATAACAGCTCTGTCCAGTCCGCCATCGACAAGGCCAAACAGGATGCGAAAAAGAACGGCACCACAGAGAACGGGATTGGCGTTACTGTTCCCATCACCCCGGCGGCAGGCCAGACCTCTTTTAACGTGACCATCAAGGCGCAGACACTGGATCTGCTGGTTAAAGAAAACGTCCGGCAGTTTACCGTAGCAACAGACCATCTGGTTTCGGTTAATATCGGCCTGGATACTCTGAAGCAGCTGGATACCGCCTACGCTGGCGGGGACATCATTCTCCGGGCAGATAAGGTGGATGCACTGCGTTCCACCGAGGCCAAAGCCACCATTGGCACAAGACCGGCCTATGACCTGTCACTGGTCTACCTCTCCGGCGGCAAAGAAACACCGATTGCCAACTTAAATGGTCACACTATATCGGTGCGTTTGCCCTACACACCGGCAAAGGGTGAGCAGACAGGTAATCTCTATGCAGTCTATGTAGATGACGCTGGCAAGGTGGAATGGATCACCAAATCCAGCTACAATGCCAGCCTGAAAGCGGTGGTTTTTGAAACCGGTCATTTCAGCGTTTACGGCGTGGGCTACAAAACTTTTGTCCCGGCTTTTACCGACATTACCGGCCACTGGGCAGCAGATAACATCCTCTTTGCAGCCAGCCGGGGACTGCTCTCCGGCACCAGCGACACCACCTTTAGCCCGGACACCGGCATGACCAGAGGAATGTTTGTGACAACTCTGGGGCGGTTGGCGGGCATCAACCCGGACAGTTACCAGACCGGGAAATTCACCGATGTGAAAGCCGACGCTTACTATGCCCCCTATGTGAACTGGGCGGCACAGACCGGTATTGTGGAAGGCATTACCGCCACCACCTTTGCACCGGACACCAACATCAACCGGGAACAGATGGCGGTGATTATGAAAAATTATGCTGCAAAGCTGGGCTATGACCTGTTTTATCCCCAATTAGGTGTAAAACTCTGCTCGATGGCGGGCGGCGGCGTACAAAAAATCTATATGGTGTTTTTAAGAGAACCGTCCCGGCGGGACAGGTCAGGCAGTGACCTGTTCCACCTCCGGGATGGGTTTGAGATTAAAATGAATTTCGATAGAAATGTGTCTTGTTTTATCTTCGTCAATGCGTTCATGCACGACGATTTCTTTAATTAAGCGGTTAAGGGTGGCTGCGTCCAGCTCTGTGATGTTGGCGTATTCCTGAATGGCTTCCACCCATTGTTTTGCGTCATTGGCAAGCTGGACTTCATCAGACAGCCGCTTTCTGCCCTCGGACACTTTTGCTTTAAGCTCCGCTTGCTCGGTCTGTGTCTTTTCCAGCATGGTGTTGAAATTCTGTTCACTGATACGCCCTGCAATCATATCCTCATAAAGCCGCATTACCATTTTGTCCAGAACCTCAATCCGTTCCTCGTCCCTTGTGAGGGAGCGTTCCATTGCTTCCCGCTGTTCCCGCTGCTCGGCTTCACAGGTATTGGTCAAGCGGTCGGCAACCGCTTCCCCGTCCATCAGGGCGGCTCTGGCACATTCCCGGATTTTCCGCAGCACATGGCTGTAAAGGGTGTCATAATCAATCCGGTGCTGGGTGCAGTGGTTCTTTCCAAAGGCATTGTAGGTTTTGCAGGAGTAAATCTGCTGGGGATGTTTTGCGTTTGTGTAGCGTATCGTCAGTGACTTCCCACACTCACCGCATTTTATCAGTCCGGCAAACAGGCTGATTTCATTGGTCTGCCCCGGACGCTGGCGGGATTTCAGCTTGTTCTGCACAATGTCAAAGCTCATGCGGTCAATCAGCGGTTCATGCTGTCCCTCCACCACAATCCAGTCCTCCGGCTTCTTTTCCCCAATCGTGCCGATTTTGAAACGGTAGTCCTTTTTCTGGGAAGCAATCGCCCCGGTGTAGACGGGATTCATCAAAAGGTCTTTGATAACGGAGAAGTCCCACATATACCGCCCGTTTTCCGGGTCTTTCTTTTCCCATTTGGTGCGGGTATTGCGAAGCCTCCGTTCCCGGTTCCACCATGTGGGGCAGGGGATTTTTTCTTCCTCCAGCCGTCTGCGGATATAGTTCGGACCATGACCGTTTAAGGCATACCCGAAAATCAGCCGCACAATCGGGGCGGTTTCCTCGTCAATGAGCAGATGGTTTTTGTCCTCCGGGTCTTTCCGATACCCAAAGGGGGCAAGACACCCGGTAAACTGTCCTTTCTGCGCTTTCAGAAGATATGAGGAATGGACTTTCTTGGAAATATCCTTGCTGTACATCTCATTCAGGATATTTTTGAACGGGGCAATGTCATTGTTATCCCGAAGGGTGTCGATACCGTCATTCATGGCGATATAGCGGACACCGTTTCTTGGGAAAAAGTCCTCAATCAAATGCCCGGTTTGCAGATAGTTACGCCCCAGTCGGCTGAGGTCTTTCGTGATGACAAGGTTGATTTGCCTGCGCTCAATGGCTCTCAACATTCTCTGTAGGTCAGGACGCTCCATGTTAAGACCTGTGAAGCCATCGTCCTGATAGACTGCCACAACCTCCCATCCCTGCTTTTCGCAGTATTTTTCCAGCATATCCCGCTGGTTGGCGATACTGGCACTTTCGCCTTGCAGGTCATCGTCCTTTGACAGCCTGCAATAGACAGCCGCACGATAGCCCCCGGCAAGTGCCGAACCGATTGTTCTGTATTCCATTTCGTTCATCATAGCCATTTACCCACACAATCCAGACGGTATCTGGCTCTTTTGAACCTCATCTTCATTATAGCCTATATCTTTCTTTT